>JBIHZQ010000020.1:0-25213 GCA_044231345.1 Flavobacterium sp. | reverse complement strand
CATCACCCGCAATCATTTTGCACATTTTAGACAATTTATTATCTCCATAATTTTTAGCGAGTTGAGAAACGCGGTTATGAGAAACATACGTTGCTAATTCCTGAAAACTAGTGTAAACAAAATTTTTGTAGGGATCGCGGCCTGTGCCAATATCGAATCCGTCATTGATTAAGTGCTGTGTTGTAATTTCTACTTCACGCATATTGACTCTTCCTGACAAATAAAGGTATTTGTTTAATAAATCACCATGACGGTTTTCTTCTCCCGTCCACTGACGGACCCATTTTGACCAGCCGTTTCGTTCTAAATTATCAACCCCTTCTAGATCCATTAACCAAGACTCATACGTTGGCAATGCCTCTTCTGTAATTGTATCACCAACCATGGCCACCCAAAAATCGTAGGGTAAATCTTTTGCAATTTCACGCAATTCTTTTACTTCTTCAAAAAAGTTTTCGCTTTCAGAATTAGGTAAAAAATCTGAAGGTTGCCAAATTTTTTCAACGGGGATTAAAAATTGATCCACAAATCCATCAACCTTATTTTCTAGAAATTGCATTACTTCCAGACGAACATTTTTTATAGACATTTCTGCTTGTTATTATTATTTTCCGTTTAAACAATATTCAAACGATAAATAAATTGATATTTAGTTTTTTATTCCTTTTATAATGGCTGTTTCGGTTATTTTCAAAATTTCTTCAAAAGCGAAGTCCTTCACTGCAATCGGCTTATGAATGGTAAATATAAGACGATTTCCTAAACCTAAAGGAAAAAATCCGTATTTAAATATTTTCCACGAATTCGAAATACTAATTGGAACCACGTAGGCAGAAGGAGCATACTTGCATAATATTTTTAATCCGCTTTGAGCAAACTCTTTTGGAGCTCCCGTTTTACTTCGCGTTCCCTCTGGAAAAATAACGGCTGCCCGTTGATTTATTTCAATATATTCTGATAATTTTTTAATTGTTGGAATTGCCTGTTTAGGGTCTTTTCTATCTATTAATACTGATCCTCCATGACGTAAATTGTAGGAAACACTTGGGATTCCTTTTCCTAATTCTTTTTTGCTAACAAATTTTGGATGGAAATTTCTTAAATACCAGATCATTGCAATTATATCATACATACTTTGATGATTTGCAACGATAATAATTGGAACTCCTTTTGGAATGGATTCAATTGAGTCAAACTGAAAGGTGGTCCCAACTCCACTTGCAACTTTAAGCAGGCAAAAATTTAAATAATCAACACTTTTCTTGTGGGCTTGATAGCCAATAAAATTAAAGCAAATCCATTGAATTGGATGAAAAAAAAC
Source organism: Flavobacterium sp. (assembly GCA_044231345.1). Classification (GTDB taxonomy): domain Bacteria; phylum Bacteroidota; class Bacteroidia; order Flavobacteriales; family Flavobacteriaceae; genus Flavobacterium. The sequence goes on along the minus strand of JBIHZQ010000020.1, from coordinate 23,892 downwards.
AAGTAATGTTAAAAAAACCAAGTACAAAACAGCCGAAATTGGATAAGAGATTAGTTTTTGCATAACAATTATTATTCAGACAAAAGTAAGGAATATATTTTTCTTTAATAAATTTATACCCAATGAGTAATCTTTGTTAAATACATCGTGTTAACATAAAGAAAAAAAAAGTATTTTTACGAAAAATAAGTGCAACAAAAATGAAAGAAAAGATGAGTTCAGAAAAAGAAGCAAAATTAAAAGCCTTACAACTAACCCTTGACAAATTAGATAAGACCTACGGAAAAGGAACCGTAATGAAAATGGGGGATAAAGCCGTAGAGGAGGTAGAAGTAATTTCTTCAGGATCGCTAGGGTTAGACTTGGCGCTAGGCGTAAACGGATATCCAAAAGGTCGTGTCGTTGAAATTTATGGGCCTGAATCTTCTGGTAAAACTACCTTAACCTTACATGCTATTGCTGAAGCTCAAAAAGCGGGAGGAATTGCAGCTTTCATTGATGCTGAACATGCATTTGACAGAAATTATGCCGAAAAATTAGGCGTTGATATTGAAAATTTAATTATTTCTCAACCCGATAATGGGGAACAAGCACTAGAAATTGCAGAGAATTTAATTCGCTCTGGCGCAATTGATATTGTGGTGATTGACTCCGTTGCAGCTTTGACTCCAAAAAGTGAAATTGAAGGTGAAATGGGAGATTCAAAAATGGGATTACACGCCCGTTTGATGTCACAAGCATTGAGAAAACTTACAGGAACTATAAGCAAAACGAATTGTACTGTATTTTTCATCAATCAGTTGAGAGAGAAAATTGGGGTAATGTTTGGAAATCCAGAAACTACCACTGGAGGAAATGCGTTAAAATTTTATGCATCAGTACGTTTAGACATTCGTAGATCTTCACAAATAAAAGATGGTGATAACGTAATTGGTAATCGAACAAAAGTTAAAGTAGTAAAAAATAAAGTGGCTCCTCCATTTAAAACTGCTGAATTTGATATAATGTATGGAGAAGGGGTTTCCAAAACAGGGGAGATTTTAGATTTAGCCGTTGAGTTTGAAATTATTAAAAAAGCAGGTTCTTGGTTTAGTTATGGTGAAACCAAATTGGGACAAGGTCGGGATGCTGTTAAAGCCCTTATTAAAGATAATCCTGAATTAGCAGATGAATTAGAACAAAAAATCAAGGCACAGATTAAAGAGAATAACGGATAAATTTAAAAACTGCTCAAGAAATTGGGCAGTTTTTTTACTTATTATCAAATAATAATTGCCTGTAAATGATTTGCCAAGCTTGTTCATTTAGTTCTTTTATGTCTTTTTTATTTTCAATTGTTTTTCCCGTTGTATAAATAAATGGGTGAATTGTAGCTCTCATTCTCCCAGGGCTTCCGCTAAAAAAAGTATAAGACATTCTGGTTTTATTATCCGCAAAAGTAATGGGTACAATTGGGATTTGGTGTTCAATTGCCAATCGAAAAGCTCCGTCCTTAAAATCATCCAGGACTATCGATTCGTCTAAAGGCACCCCTCCTTCAGGAAATATGCAAATACTCAACCCTTGATTCAATCTTTTTTGAGCCCTATTAAACACCTCCATTCTGCTTTTTGAAGAACTGCGATCTACTAAAATACAAGTTCGCTTATAAAAAAACCCAAATAAAGGAATTTTAGACAACTCTTTTTTTCCTACAAAAACGAACGGGTTTTTGGTTACCGCTAACATCAACATAATATCAGTCATAGAAGTATGATTTGCGATTAGCATATAACTTTTATTAATTTCAAGGTCTTGCGCTTTGTCAATTTTATAATAAAATCCTGTGCCAAAAAGAATAAATTTAGCCCATATTCTGGCCATATAAAAAAAGTAGGGATACCATTTTTCCTTCAGTATAGAAACTAACAAAAAGGGCAACATGATCAAAATAGGAAGTCCAATCATGACATAAAACCATGCCCTCCAAAGGATCCAAAAAATATTTTTTATTACTTTCATGTCTTCAAAAATACACATTTGCACTTGATTTTTAATACAAACGCTTAACTTTGCGAAAATCTTTGCAATTAAATAATTTATCCCTAGAGCAATGGCAAAAATATTAACCGGAGTACAAAGCACAGGAACCCCACATTTAGGAAATCTATTAGGGGCTATTTTGCCTGCAATTGAATTGTCAAATAAAACTACCAATGAATCGTTTCTATTTATTGCCGACTTACACTCGATAACTCAAATAAAAGACGGAGCTACATTGAGAGCAAACACGTACAGCACTGCCGCTGCATGGTTAGCTTGTGGTTTAGACGTTTCAAAAGTAGTATTTTACCGTCAGTCTGATGTGCCTCAAACCGCAGAATTAGCTTGGTATTTAAGTTGCTTTTTCCCGTTTACACGGCTACAATTAGCCCATTCATTCAAAGATAAATCTGATCGTTTAGAAGATGTAAATGCAGGATTGTTTAGTTATCCAATGTTAATGGCTGCCGACATTTTGTTATATGATGCTGAAATTGTACCCGTAGGAAAAGACCAATTGCAACATATTGAAATTACAAGAGATGTAGCCTCTCGATTTAACCATCAAATGGGAGATACTTTTATTTTACCAGAAGCTTTTGTCCAAGAAGACACTAAATATGTTCCAGGAACCAATGGTGGAAAGATGAGTAAATCTGCTAATAATATCATCAATATATTTTTAGATGACAAAGCCCTTAGGAAACAAATAATGGGAATTGAGAGTGACAGTACCTTACTTGAAGACGCAAAAAACACAGAAACTTGTACGATTTTTGCCCTATATAAATTATTGGCTTCCGAAACCCAAATTGCTGAAATGCGAATCAACTATTCTAATGCAACTAAAGATTTTGGCTATGGTCATGCAAAACAAGCACTTTTCGAATTAATTATTGATAAATTCAAAACCGAACGGGAGAAGTATAATTATTATATTTCAAATATAAATGAAGTTGATGATTTATTAAAAATTGGCGCTCATAAAGCAAGTAAAATTGCTAATAATGTATTAAATCGAGTCAGAGAAAAATTAGGATTTCAAAATTAAATTGCTTCAAATAATTTTCCAGGAAGCGGCCTAATTACTCCTTTTAACTCCATGTTTAATAAAATTCCGGACAGTTTATAAATTGGAAGGGAACATTCTAAAGCAATTAAGTCCATTACTTCCATGCCCGTACTTTGTAGAAAATCATATATTAGTTGTTCTTGTGCATCAAGCGAAACGAATAGTTGTTTTTGAATTGAATTAGATTCTTTTTTTAACTCCCAATTAAGCATATAAATTAAGTCGGCAGCACTCGTCAATAGGTTTGCTTTTTGTGTTTTTATAAGATTATTACATCCTTGACTAAACTTGTCGGTACTTCTTCCGGGGACTGCAAATACATCTCTGTTATAGTCATTCGCAAAATTAGCTGTAATTAATGACCCTCCTTTTTCAGCTGATTCTATTACGATTGTAGCTTCTGAAATTCCAGCAACTATTCGATTTCTTCGAACAAAATTTTCTTTTTCGGGATTAGAGGTACTCCAAAATTCAGTCATGAATCCTCCGTTTTTTTCCATTTTTGTAACATATTTTTTATGTACTTTAGGATAAACTTGATTTAAACCATGCGCAACCACTCCTATTGTTTGTAAATCAAAATCCATGGCTGCTTGATGGGCAACAATATCTACTCCATAAGCAAAACCACTAACAATAACTGGATTTAACGGTGCCAAATCAGAAATTAATTTTTTACAAAATTCTACTCCGTAAGACGTGACTTGTCTAGTTCCTACTAGGCTAATTATTTTTCTGTCTGAAAGATCTATGTTGCCAGAAGTGAATAATAAAATAGGGGCATCAATGCAATGCTTTAAACGATCGGGATAGTTATGATCTTGGAAGAATGAAACATTAATTGAATTACTTTTTATAAATTTAATTTCTGCTTCTGCTTTTTCAAAAATGGATTTGTTTTTTAACTTTGATAGTAAAACAGTCCCTATTCCGTCGATTGATTTCAACTGTCCTGTTTTTGTTTTAAAAATATTTTCAGCAGATCCACAGTGAGTGAGCAACTTTTTCGCAACAATATCCCCCACTCCTTCTACTTTTTGTAAGGCTAATAAATAAAATAATTCTGAATCAGTCATGGCTTAAATTTGAATTCGAAATATATGTAATTTTTTGGAAATTGTTAATAAAAATTGTGAATAAAATTTTGATAATTATTTTGATTTTATAACTTTGTTTCTATGAAGACTGAACTTTATTTATCGCAACTCTTATATCGTTACCAATGTGTAACCGTTCCTGGATTTGGTGCTTTTTTGACCGAAATTCAATCGGCGCAATGGCACGAGCTTTCAAATACTTTTTATCCTCCTAAAAAATTGATTTCATTCAATTCTTATTTGAAAAACAATGACGGATTATTGGCAAATCATATGGTTGAGGCTGAAAAAATAAGCTATGAAAAGGCGGTTTTATCAATTGAAAATGAGGTAGCTATATGGAAAAATGTACTGCGTTTAGAGGGTAAAATTGAATTAAAAAACATTGGTGAAATCTCAGTAAATTCAGAAGGCAATTTATTATTTTTTCCTGTTGAAAAATGGAACTATTTAACCTCTTCTTTTGGTCTTAGTCCTTTTATTGCTCCGACTATTGAACGAACAAACGTGTTAAAATCAATTGATACCATTGAAGAAAAAGAACCTATCGTATTCATTGCGGCGCATAGAAATAGTCGTTCTTATTTAAAATATGCCGCTGTATTTTTATTGTCATTAGGTGCTACGGGATTTATTGGAGCTAAATTATACCAAGATAGAATTGATTCTGAAACACTATTAGTTGAAATGGCGGTACAGAAACAAGTACAAAATAAAATTCAAGAAGCTACTTTTTTCATCGAAAACCCATTACCAAGTGTAACGCTTACAGTAAAAGAAGAAAAAATGTTTTTTCACGTAGTTGCTGGCGCTTTTAGACTTGAGAAAAATGCAGAAAAAGTCTATCAAGAATTAAGTAAAGAAGGCTTTAAAGCAAGAAGAATGGAGCCAAACAAACATGGACTACATCCTGTTTTTTATGGCAGCTATCCAACCTATACTGCCGCTCAAAAAGCGAGAACGGAAATTCAAAAAACTCACGACGAAGAGGCTTGGTTATTAATTGAAGAGCTTTAAAATATTAATCCCGAATTTTTTCGGGATTTTTTATGAAGTGTATTTATCTTTGTGAAAAAAAATGCAACCAAAACATCCTTCAGAATCATTAACCGTCCTTACTGATTTAGTATTGCCAAGTGAAACTAATCCGCTAAACAATCTTTTTGGCGGCGAATTATTAGCCCGAATGGATCGTGCAGCGAGTATTGCCGCTAGAAGACATAGCCGTAGAATTACAGTTACCGCTTCGGTAAATCATGTTGCGTTTAATCGTGCTATTCCACTTGGAAGCGTAGTCACTGTTGAGGCAAAAGTTTCTCGAAGTTTTAAAAGTTCGATGGAAATTTTTATTGATGTTTGGCTTGAAGATCGAGAATCTGGAATAAAAACAAAAGCAAACGAGGCAATATACACTTTTGTGGCTGTTGACGAAACCGGACGCCCAGTTGAAGTCCCAGCGGTCGTTCCAGAAACTGAATTAGAGCAGCAACGTTTTGATGCTGCCTTAAGAAGAAAACAGCTCAGTTTAGTGTTAGCTGGGAAAATGAATCCTCACGAGGCCACAGAATTAAAAGCGTTATTTACATCATAAAAAAGGGAGTCGTTTGACTCCCTTTTTATTTACATGTTGTATAACCACATTTTTGGATTTGTATACGTTGTATTTTGAGAAATGGTAAACTTTATTACTGTTTTTCCAGTATCTCCGTTGGTTCGGACTTTCCCAATTGGTTGTTTTATGGTTACCTTATCTCCTTTGCTCACATACACACTACTTAAGTTTTGATATACGGTAAAAAAGTCTCCATGCTGGATCATAACTGCCTTGTTAACAGGCGAAAGTACTATAATACTAGTTACTTCACCGCCAAATACAGCTCTTGCATTAGCCCCTTGATCGGTGGTGATTTCTAAACCACTATTGTGCACTAATAATGTTTTATATACAGGATGGGGTTGGTCGCCATATCCTAACGAAACAAATCCTTTTTCTACCGGCCAAGGAAGTCTGCCTTTGTTTGCCTTGAAATTATCCGCAAGTATTTTTCCTTCGGCAGTTAAAACAATTTTAGAGGATGATTCTATCGCTTTTGTCTCTGCAACCGTCTCCGCTTTTGTGGGAGTTTTTACTGGATTTTTTGTGTTTATATTTTGTTTTTTACTCGTTGCTTCTGCTAATTTTCTATTGGCTTCTGCAGCCTTTTTATTAGCATCTGCAATAGCTTGTCTTATTAATTTATCAATTTGCTTGTCTATAGCTCGTGTTTCTTGCTGCTTTTTCTTAATTTCTGCTACTATTTTCTTTTTATCTTTTTTAATAGAATTTACCAACACTTCTTGCTCCTTTTTTTCTTTTTGAAGCGCTAATCGTTCTTTCTCATTCTCTTCTAGTAATTTCTGTTTGGCACTTTTTTGAACCGTTAATTTGTCATTATGTACTACTAATTCTTTCGATTTGTTATTTATCTCTTCCCCTTGAACTTTTCTATAACTTGTATATTGTTTCATGTATTGCGCTCTTTTATACGCCTGTAGAAAATTTTCTGAAGATAAAATAAACATGGCTCGGCTTTGTTCTGAACGGCTTTTATATGATTTCACAATCATCGCAGCATAATCTTCTTTCAAGGTCACTAACTCCCTCTTCAATCTATTGATTTCAAGTTGATTGATATACATATCATTACTCAATAACTTGGTTTGTTTTTCGGTTGTACGAATTAACTTCTCCTTCAGTTTAATCTTATTACTTTGAATCGTAATCAAATTTGTAACTGATTTTTCTTTCTTTTTGGTTTCTTGAAGCAGTCTTTCGTTTTCAAGAATTTCTTTCTGTATTTGCGCCTTTCGTTGCTCTAATTTTTCTTGTTGGTCATTCTGACTCCATCCTTGAAAAGTTGTCAAAATAAGAAGTAGGCTAATGATAAATTTATGCATAATTGATATTAGATTTGTGCAAATTTAATTAATATAAACTCTTTCATACGATTCTGGAACACTATAAGGAAAAGAAAGTTCCTCGTTTACCGTAATAGTATTGTAATTAATATTGATTTTAGAGGTTCCTGTTTGTTGAATGGCTTCTATTAATAAAGTAGATGGAAGATTTATTTGATTGATTTCTTTTCGATCAGAATACATAATATGTACTGTTCTTAAAGGATTTTGTTGTGAAATTTCTTGTTTCTTCAGCATTAAATTTCCCTCTTCAAAATAATATATTTTATTAGTGCTTTCATTTGGAAGAGTGGTTAATTTATAGAGGTTGTTTTCTAAAACCATTGTAAGTTTTTCGCTGTTTAAATTATTCAAAGATTGGCCTATCAAAATGTTTTGAACTTTGTTAAAATCTAAATCTGTCCCCAACCACTGGCTTAAAGCGGAGTAATTTCCTTCAAAAAAACTTCCGTTTATTTTTTCATAATACTTAACCTCGGTAGGTGTTATGAGGGCTTTTGCCATCGTTATTCCAAGAAATCGGATGCTAATTAAAATTTTTTCGTCTTTTTTTATTTTAATCTCAGCAGTAACATTTTGTGATTGATTATTGTTTTTATAGTTTGCATTTGATTTTATATACAAAGTAGAAAAGGCATTTTGTCCCTTAGAATGCTTTTCAATTATTTTTTCACTCGAGAGTCCTGTACTTTCTTTTGGTTCTTCGATTATTGCTTTTTTTGCTTTGCATGATGCAAAAACAACTAATAAAAGAAGTGCAATTATTTTTTTCATTTTTTGATTTGTTTTATTCCTTGTTCTGCTTTCAAGAAATAGAATTCTTTTTTCTTATTGTCGCCTAAGCCGCTATATGCTTCTCCAATTTGGATATTAAAATTGATTTCTAACTTTGGGTTTTCAATTATAAAATCAATTCCTATCTCTAGTGAATCCTTGGCCTTATCGAATAATTTAAGTTGGTTGTATGCCAATCCTAAGTAATAATAAAACTCCGGCTGAGATGGGAAAGTTTGTATGAGTGCCTCTGCTTTTATAGCTATAACGTCAAATTGTTCCTTTTCGGTATACATTTGAAGTAATAAAGTGGCGGATTCGATGTCTTCTGGGTTTTTAGAATAAAAGAGTTGATAATACCGTATTGCTTTATCCCAATTTTTCTTGTTGTGATAAAATTTCCCTATTTCTTTTGCCACGGGCACTTCTTTATCGTGATCAAAGTAAGAAATTGCTTGATCTAAATCAGTCTCTAGTTGAGGTTTGTCTTTGCAAAAAATCAGGAATTCGTTCAAAATTCTATGTTTTATTTTAGAATCGATTTTTGCACTTGCTAAAACAATTTTCATCGATTTAACGGCCTCTATATCACTATTTTGTTTGATATAATACTTGAAAAGAGTGACGTGAGCCCAGTCAGAAGTTGGAATTTCTAATTCTAATTTTTTTACGATTTCAAACACTTTTTCTTCTTGATTGCTTTGATAATACAATGAAATTAAGGCTACATAATTCGATTCTACTTTTGGGTTTTTCTTTATTTGTTCTAAAAGGAAGCTTCTTTCAACTGCTTGATATTTTGGATCGCGAAGAATCTGATTTTTATAATTTTCTCTGAGTTCTAATTTACCTTTACTATCATTTAACTCATTAATTAAGTCCAATGCTTTGTCTAATTGTTGTGTATTCATGTAAAGTGAAACTAAGTCCTCTTTGTATTCATTTCTGAACTCTATCAACTTCGTTACTATTTCAATCGCTTGGTTAAAATTTCGAGTTTCGTAACAAACGTCATACATTCCTACCCAAAACCATCTGTTTTTAGGATCAATCTTAGTTGCTTTTTCAAAAGAATCAAACGCGGCAGGATAATCCCTTTGGGCTAAATAATTTCTTCCTAACTCCGAAAAAACTATTGCATTGTTTGGTTCAATTGTTAAACATTTTTCTAATAAAACAATTGCTTTATCGTAATTTTCTATCCCTTTTTGAGTTAGAGCATCATAAAATGCCTCTTGAAAAGTAGTGGCTGGAGAAGCTACTGCTTCAGGTTCAATTTGTGCGCGACTAACTATTGGCAAACAACTGCCAATAAAAATAAATAGACCCGCTACTTTTGCTTTCATTTTTTTCTCTTTACTATTCTAGTACCGAATAATCGCCAATGCTAATGCTCGAAAAGGCTCCATTAAAAACGGCATGATTCCCTATCATAGCATTATCCAAACTTGCATTTTTTATGTGAGCATGAGTTTGAATTAGACTGTTTTTTATGGTGCTATCAATTACATGACATCCATTTCCTAAAGAAACATTTGGCCCAATGGTCGAATTCATTACCACTACATCATTTCCAATATAACAAGGAGGAATAATCATTGCGTTTTCTAATTTTACCGAAGGATTAATTAAATTTTCTCCATCTTGATGTAGAAATTGTAATAATCTTGAATTGGTGTCAACTGTAACATTTTTATTTCCGCAATCCATCCATTCATCAACTTTTCCGGGTACAAATTTCAACCCTTTTTCCTTCATATTTTCTAAAGCATCTGTTAATTGATACTCTCCTCCTTTAACAATATTGTTATCTAATAAATATTGTAATTCCGAACGTAATGTTTCTCCAGATTTGAAATAATAAATTCCAATGATGGCTAAATCAGATACAAATTCTTTGGGCTTTTCTACAAAATCAACAATTTGATTGTTCTCATTTAACTGCACCACTCCAAAAGCACTTGGGTCTTCTACTTGTTTAACCCAAATTACACTATCTGCAGAAGTATCTAAGGTAAAATCGGCTCTAAAAAGCGTGTCTGCATAAGCTACTACAACTGGTCCCGACATGCTTTCTTTGGCGCACATAATGGCGTGAGCCGTTCCTAAGGCTTCATTTTGATAATAAATAGTTCCTTTTGTGCCTAGTTTTTCAGCAATCGCAATTAGGTCTTTTTCTACTTGTTTGCCAAAATCTTTATGAATAATGAATGCTATTTCATCAATTTTTTGATTGATTACTCCCGCTATATCCTCAACAAGTCGGTGAACAATCGGTTTTCCTGCAATTGGAATTAGCGGTTTTGGAATGGTTAATGTGTGAGGACGAAGGCGTGAGCCACGACCCGCCATTGGCACGATTATTTTCATATATTGTTTTTTACTAAAAGATTAAATGATTCTACGATTTATAAGTTAATGGAAATCTTTCAATATTTCGATCTTTGAATTATTAAATTATAAAATGTTGTTACTTTACCCCAGTACTACCAAATCCGCCTTCTCCTCTTGAAGTTTCAGATAATTCTTGTACTTCAATCCATTCAGCACGTTCGTGTTGTGCGATGATGAGTTGTGCGATTCTCTCTCCGTTTTCAATAGTGAAACTTTCATTGGATAAATTTACTAAAATTACTCCTATTTCCCCTCGATAATCGGCATCAACTGTTCCGGGAGAGTTGAGAACGGTAATTCCTTTTTTTGCTGCTAATCCGCTTCTTGGACGAACTTGTGCTTCAAAACCGATAGGTAATTCAATGAAAATTCCTGTTTTTATAATAGTTCTTTCCAATGGATTTAAGATAATAGGTGATGTTAAATTAGCCCGTAAATCCATTCCTGCTGAAGCAATAGTCTCGTAGTTAGGCAAATCGTGTTGTGATTTGTTGATGATGTTAATTTTCATTTTTTATTTAATTTGAAATAAATAGTGTCTTATAATTCATAATGTGTTTTAGCCCTGATAGTAGCGGCATCCTCTTGTGGCGGGTTTCGCCACAAGAGATATAGCGAATAGCAGGAACTAGCTTTAACTCCTTTTCCTTGTTAAAATTTGGTTGATTCTTACTTTTTCATTGTGATAAATAAAATAGATAAATAGTAGGACTAATCCGGTGCCTACGTAATAATTTTCTCGGAATTGATAAAATGAAAAGGCGGAAAAAACGATAGATGTTGCTAAATAACTAATTATTGTTTTTCTTTCGTACGGAATTGGATACGCTTTGTTTCCGAGGTAATAGGAAAGCGACATCATACTTCCATAGGCGGCGATAGTTGCAATTGCAGAGCCATAATAGCTCATTGTGGGGATCAATAAATAGTTGAGGACTAATGTGATGATGGCTCCAAAAATTGAAATGTAAGCCCCGATGTGGGTTTTATCGATTAGCTTGTACCATACGGAAAGGTTGGTGTAAATTCCGAGGAAGAAGTTGGCCAAAATGATTAAGGGTACTACTTCCATAGCCCCCCAATAGGATTCGTCACGAATCATAAGCACTTTTAGAATGTCTGCAAAAACGATTACACAGAGCAATAATAAGGACCCAAAAATAACAAAATATTTGGTTATCGTAGCATACGTCTGTGTTGCATTTTCTTTTGTAGAATGGCTAAAAAAGAACGGTTCGATTCCTAAAGTATACGCGGTTCTAAACAACACCATAAACAATCCTAATTTATAGCATGCTGAATATACGCCTACTTCAGCATCGGCTATTGAATCAGGTAGGAGCCTCCCAAGAAGAATTTTGTCAAATTGTTCATTGATGGCAAAAGCAATTCCTGCCACTAATATGGGTAATCCGTAGCGTAGCATTTTTTTCCAAAGTGTAAAATCAAACTGCCAGGTGAGTTGAAAATAATTTGGCGAAAGCACTAAAAAAGTAACAAGACTTGCGATGCTGTTAGCTATAAATATATACCCAATTTGAAAATTATCGAGGTATATAGTACTGAAAAAACCATCAGGGTTTTCGGCGGCCATTGTTGGTAAAGCAACTAAAAAGAAAATACTAGCGGTTAAATTTAGAACGACATTCCCAATTTTTATAAGTGCATAATTCATTGATTTTTGTAGTGCTCTCAATTTAGAAAACGGAATAATTACGAGTGCATCGAGCGCTACTATCCAAATGGTAAAAAGCAGGTAATTAGAGTCTATTTGGAGTGCTTTAGCGATTGTGTTTTGGAACAATAAAGCAACGGCTAAAAAAATAGCGGTAGTCCAAAACACAGCGATCGTGGCAGTTTCGATTACAGTCGTTTTGTTGGATTCTTTATTATAAAAACGAAAAAAAGCGGTTTCCATTCCATAGGCTAATACTACATTTATAAAAATCATGTAGGCAAAAATAATCGAAACTTGTCCGTAAGCTGCTTTTGGTAGTAAATCGGTATAAAGTGGAACTAAGAAAAAACTAAACATTCTCGGCAAAACTGTTGCGAGTCCGTATATGGCTGTTTGTTTGAAAAGATTTTTATATAAGCTCAAGTGGTTTCTTTTTAGAATAACAAAAATAACTATTTCTTTGGTTTAATGATTCGAAGACATAAATGTTTAACTAATTAAATTTCGTATTATTCGAAATAATCGGGGTCTTTCTCTTTAATATTAGTGATTTTATAATACATTATTTTTCCGTTGGTTGCATATTCCAAGACTGCCTCGTTTTCTTTAAGAATAAAACGAGGAACTTCATTTTTTTTTGGTTCCCAATCGGAGGTGGGTTTAGTTATAAACGATGCGATATAGGTATTGTTTTCTTGTCTTGAAAATGGAGTTTCTCGATTTTGAAAATATATTTTGAGAAGTTGTATGGATGGGTTTAATGGTTTTTCAAATTTTAAAAACAGATTAGTCCCATAGCCAGTTTCTGGTCGACCTCCAAACCATTTTTTAAAATAAACGCTTTCTATTTTTTGAGGAAATTTATTTTGAACCCCCTCTTTTGAGCCGCTACACGACAATAATACAACTGCTGTTAGCGCTACTATTTGAAGAAAATATTTTTTCATTTTGGTTTTATTAGGTAAGTTTTTCTGGGTCTAGCAATTTCAAAAAGTGAAATCCTCGTGGTTCATATCCTTGATTATAATAAAAACGATGGGCGGGAAAATTGCCCGTAAAGGCGTCTAACACGATGCATGTACAGTCTAATTCAATTGCTTTTTTATTGATATAATTGGTGATTAGTTGTCCTACTCCTTTTTTTCGATGATCAGGATGAACAATAAAATTATCTATTTCAATATATTTTCCAGTCCATAATTTAGTTCCAAACCAATATCCTGTGAGACCAATACAGTTTCCATTTTCAAAAACAGCCACTTGTTTGTATTTAAATGGCACCATCTCTTGAAGGAAATCCTCATATTTTTGAATGGTCATTTTAGGATATAAATATTGGATTAGCTCTATTTGCGCTACCATTTCAGTACTAATTGTAAGTTCTTTGATTTCCAAATTTTTATTTTTTTATTGAAGTAAATTTAATAAAAAAAAGAGCCACATTAGTTGTGGCTCTTTTAATAGTTACTATTTTAACTTTTTTAATTCGCTTTAATTATTTTACCCTTTTAATGCCTCTGCACCACCAACAATTTCAAGAATTTCATTGGTAATAGCAGCCTGACGTGCTTTATTATAGGTTAACTTTAATTGGTTTCTAAGTTCTGTTGCGTTGTCTGTTGCTTTGTGCATTGCGGTCATACGCGCTCCGTGCTCTGAGGCAAAAGAATCACGTATTCCTTTATATAATTGAGTTTTCAATGATTTAGGAATCAATGTCAAAACGATTTCTTCTTTTGAAGGTTCAAAAATATAATCTGCAGCTACAACTGGTTTTTCAGATTTTATGGGTGCCAAAGGTAAAAATTGTTCCGTTTGAACAATTTGTGTTGCGGCATTTTTGAATTGGTTATAGATTAATTCGATGGTATCGTACTCTCCTTGTGTAAACTTTACTGTTAGAATATCTGCAATTTTAGCTACATTTTCGAATGTTAAATTATCAAAAACAGCACTTTGATTATCAATTACATTAAGCGTTTTACTAAGTACGTCATTTCCTTTTTTACCAATAGCAAAAACATCTACTTGTTTTCCTTTATAATACTCGGCACGGTTTTTAACCTCCTTAATTACATTCGTATTAAAAGCACCGCAAAGTCCTCTATTGGATGTTATGGCTACAACTAATACTTTTTTTACTTCGCGTTGTGAAGTAAAATCTCCCCCTACATCCCCGTCGATAGTGGCAGAAAGATTTTGTAGTAATTCCGTCAGTTTTTCGGCATAAGGCCGCATTGCTGTAATGGCGTCTTGAGCCTTTTTTAGCTTTGCTGCAGAAACCATTTTCATCGCCGATGTGATTTGCATCGTTGAGGATACGGAAGTAATTCTATTACGGATTTCCTTTAAGTTTGCCATATTAAATTTGAAAATTAGATCATTTGAAAATTTGAAAATGCCATATTACATTTCCAAATTTCCAAATTTTCAAATTGTTTTTTAGTTATATTTCGCTGAAAGTTCTTTAGCAACATTTTCGATAACAGACGTAATGTTGTCGTCTAATTTGCCTGCTTTCAATGCATCTAATGTATCTCTATGTTTATTGTTCATGAATTCGATGAAATCTTTTTCAAATTCTTTCACTTTGTTTACAGGAACATTTCTCAACAAGTTTTTTGAACCTGCATAGATAATAGCTACTTGATCTTCAACTGTATAAGGACTGTTTAAACCTTGTTTCAAGATTTCAACGTTTCTTTTTCCTTTTTCAATTACGTTCAATGTTACTGCATCTAAATCAGAACCAAATTTTGCAAACGCTTCCAATTCACGGAATTGCGCTTGGTCTAATTTTAAAGTTCCTGCTACTTTTTTCATTGATTTAATTTGTGCATTTCCACCAACACGAGATACCGAAATACCTACGTTAATTGCTGGACGAACTCCTGAGTTAAACAAATCTCCATCAAGGAAAATCTGACCGTCTGTAATCGAAATTACATTCGTTGGGATATAAGCAGAAACGTCACCCGCTTGTGTTTCAATAATTGGCAATGCAGTCAACGAACCTCCACCTTTCACAATTGATTTCAATGTGTCTGGTAAATCGTTCATGTTTTTTGCAATGTCATCGTTAGCGATTACTTTACAAGCTCTTTCTAATAAACGACTGTGTAAGTAAAAAACGTCTCCAGGATATGCTTCACGTCCCGGTGGTCTTCTCAATAAAAGAGAAACCTCACGGTATGCAACTGCTTGTTTAGATAAATCATCATAAACAATTAAAGCTGGACGCCCTGAATCTCTAAAATATTCGCCAATAGCTGCCCCTGCAAAAGGAGCATAAACTTGCATTGGAGCTGGATCAGAAGCATTTGCAGCTACGATAATAGTATAGGCCATTGCTCCTTTTTCTTCTAACATTTTAGCAATTCCTGCTACTGTAGAAGCTTTTTGTCCAATAGCCACATAGATACAAAATACAGGTTTTCCTGCATCGTAAAATTCTTTTTGATTTAAAATGGTGTCAATACAAACGGTTGATTTTCCTGTTTGACGGTCACCAATTACCAATTCACGTTGTCCACGACCTACTGGAATCATTGCATCTACCGCTTTGATACCTGTTTGTAATGGTTCTGTTACTGGCTGACGGAAGATAACTCCAGGAGCTTTTCTTTCCAAAGGCATTTCGAATAATTCACCTCCAATTGGTCCTTTTCCATCAATTGGAAAACCAAGAGTATTTACAACACGCCCCACCATTCCTTCACCTGTTTTAAGTGATGCAATACGTTGCGTTCTTTTTGCAGTTGATCCTTCTTTAATTCCAGTTGAAGGTCCTAAAAGTACCACCCCAACATTGTCTTCTTCAAGATTCAAAACGATTCCTTCAAGTCCATTTTCAAACTCTACTAATTCTCCGTATTGAACGTTAGACAACCCGTAAACACGAGCAATACCGTCTCCAACTTGAAGTACTGATCCAACTTCTTCCAAAGTAGCACCAGATTCAAACCCTTCTACTTGCTTTCTTAATATTGCTGAAATTTCAGCAGGTTTAATTTCCGCCATAATAATTTATCAATAACTAATTACTTAATTCTCTTTTTAATACTTGCAATCTATTTGCAACTGAACCGTTATATTGCTTGTCGCCTATTCTTAAAATAAAACCTCCTATGATTGAAGGGTCTACTGTGCTTTCTATAGTCACTTTTTTGTTTGAAATGGTAGCAATTTTTGCTACTATTTTAGCTTCTAAATCAGAATCCATTGGAAAGGCGGTGGTAACTTTTGCTATTTCAATGTTGTTTTGTATGTCAAACAATTTGTTGAATTCTGTAGCTATTCCTTCCAAAATTTCAAATCTTTTATTTTCTAATAACAAATGAAAAAGGCTTTTGGTAACTGAATTAGCCGATGAAAAAACTTCAGAAACGACTGCTTTCTTGGCCTCTGTTTTTACGAGTGGATTTTGAATGAAAGAGCTTAACTCTGAGTTTCCTAGTATTGTGGATGCAATCAAGGTCATGTCTTGACTCACTTCAGGGGCTACATTTTTAGAGTTAGCAATATCTAAAATGGCTTTTGCATATCGAATTGAGGCTCTAATTCCTGACATATTAGTTTAATTTAGCGTCTACTAACATTTTCTCGACCAATTTAACTTGGTTTTCTTTGTTAGATAATTCGTCTTTCAATAATTTTTCTGCTATGCCAAGAGACAAAGATGAAACCTGAAGTTTCAATTCTGACATTGCGGCATTTTTTTCAGTTTCGATAGCTGCTTTTGCTAGTTCAATCATTTTCAATCCTTGAACTTGAGCTTCGTTTTTAGCATCTGCAATCATTTTCTCTTTCATTTCACGAGCTTCTTTTAACAATAAATCCCGCTCTAATCTTGCTTCTTGCAAAATACGTTGGTTATCAACCTGAAGGTTTTGCATTTCTTTTCTGGCATTTTCAACAGAAAGTAATGCTTCTTTAATTCCAGCTTCTCTTTCGCTAACTGCGCTCAAAATTGGCTTCCAAGCGAACTTTTTTAATATAATAAGTAATATTAGGAATGTTATTACCGTCCAAAATACTAATCCTAATCCAGGTGTTATTAAATCCATTTTTTAGTTTTTTTAAATTAAAAATATAGAGATAGCCAACCGCTATCTCTATATTTAATCAATCATAATTAAACGATTAACGCCGCAACAACTCCGAAAAGTGCTACCGCTTCAACGAAAGCTGCTAAAATCAAAGCTGATGCTTGAATTTTTGCGTGCATTTCTGGTTGACGGGCCATAGCGTCCATGGCTGATCCACCAATTTTACCAATTCCGATACCAGCTCCGATAGCTGCTAAACCAGCTCCAATTGCTGCAATTCCAGTAATAGTCATAATAGTAAATTTAAATTAATTAATGATGCTCTTCTTCGGTTGCCATTCCAAAATACAGGGCGGACAACACCGTAAATATATAAGCTTGTATTGCAGTTACAACAATTTCTATAACTCCAATAAATAATGAGAATGCTACTGAAACTGGCGAAACCCAAACCGTTTCAAAAATAAAAATTAGCGACATTAATGCTAAAATAATAATGTGACCTGCTGTAATATTAGCAAATAAACGTATCATTAATGAAACTGGTTTTGTGAAAATCCCAATTAACTCAATTGGCATTAAGAACAGTTTCATAGGTACTGGTACTCCTGGCATCCAAAATATGTGTTTCCAGTAATTTTTATTTCCACTAAAGGTTGTGATTAAAAAGGTAAATAGTGCTAGTGTTAAGGTAAATGCAATATTACCACTAACATTGGCTCCATTAAAAATTGGAATCAAACCAAAAATATTATTGATCCAAATGAAGAAAAATACGGTTAATAAATAGGGCATGTATTTTTCATATTTTTTTTCTCCAATCATTGGCTTAGCAATTTCATCTCTAACAAAAACTACCAAAGGCTCAACAAATCCAGCAATACCTGTCGGAACGTTGTCTTTAGAATTTTTATACTTTCTTGCTGAACTAATAAATAACACCAATAATAAAATCACTGAAATCCACATCATAAATACATTTCGTGTGATTGAAAAATCTAGTGGAAGTGTGGTGTTTTCTGGATGATGCTCTTGGTTAAATAATACGGATTGTTCTCCTTTATTTAGTTGGTATACTTTTTCGTGAACTTTTACAAATTTGTTACCGTTATTTTCTACGATTATTTTTCCTGAATCGTCGTGGTGAAATTCACTTGATGAAAAAGTGGTAAGTCCGTTATTGGTCCAAAGTATTATTGGTAATGCAATTGAGATTGGCTTATTATTCCATTCGACTATATGAAATTCATGGGCATCTTTAACGTGATGCATAATCATTTCTTTTGCGTTGAACGGCTCTTTTTCTTTGTTTTCTTTTGTTTCAGATGCGCTTAAAAATGCGGTATTTGCTACTAACAAAAGGGCTAACAATGCAACTTTAAAAGTGTTTAATCTCATAGTTATTACTTAAAAATGCCTTCTTAAATTTTTTTTGCAAATTTACATACTTTGTTATTAATACACAAACAAAATTTCTCATTGTTTAAAATGAATTTTAATCGTCATTTTTTAAGAATTTCGTAATTGAAAAGACTTCAAAAATTAGGAATAAAAAATAAACAATAAAAAAATTAAACACGTCTGGTTTTTTATCTTTACTATTTCCTATCAAAAGAGGTAATAAAAAAACTATAACTAAACCCATTTTTAACAATGTGCTGAACATGAATGTAGTAAAAACACTGTTTTTATCTTTTGAATAGCGGTAATTGATGATGGAGTATAATAAATAGGTGGTTAAAAGATTAAACGCATAAACCTGCCAAATTGGAAAGAAAAAAACAACTTTTACAAAAAAATAACTTGTCAAATACATATGAATAGCGACCGTTACTACTGAAAGTAATAAACATTGTAGTGTAAACGAAACTTGTCTGGTTTGGAAGGTTGAACTCATTTTAATCTTTGTCTTTTGTTGAGGAAATAATATTCCGAATTACATATGCTATTGATAATAGTACGGAAACAAGTGATAGAATTATGGTAAACACATCGTTTTTATTTTGAAAATATGCATCTAACTTAATTCCTCCAAAAGTTCCAATAGCAATAATTACAATCATTTGAATAGCAATCCCAGAAAAACGGGCATACGAATTAAGGGGGTTATTGTTTTTCTTTTTAAAATTCAAATGTTTATTCATTCGTGTCATTGGTTTTCATACTGCAAGTGCCTCTGAAATCAGCTCCTGGTTCAACGGCTAATTTTTCACAAATTACATCGCCTAATATACTGGCACTAGATTTTATATTTAGCATTTCTGCTACTTGAATTTTTCCTTCAAAGCTGCCTTCAATGTCCGCATTTTTACAAGTAATATCTCCTTTTACGCTTCCGGCAGGCCCTATTACTATTTTGCCATTGGAATGGAAATTTCCAACTAATTGTCCGTCTAATCTAAAATCAGCTGGTGATGTAATGTCACCGTTTATTGTGGTTCCTTCAACAATTCTATTGGTTTTGCCTAATAAGTCAGTATATGATTTGGTTTTTTTATCAAACATAAAGCTATGGTTTTTTGGGTTCTTTTCCTGGCTCAATAATTGATTGAACTGCTCCAGGAGGAAGTGGTTGTGACGGAATTGGCACTACCGGTTTTTGTGTTTTTTCAGTAGTTGACTGAGTTAAAAAAGCGGTGATATTTTTGTTAATTTGAATTACTTCATAATTAGAACTAGAAATTACTACCGGGTTAATAGTTATTTTATAGTCTTTATATTCTTTCAAAATAGTCGCTATCCCTTTGGCTTTTTCTTCCGATTTTATTCCATGTAGGACGATAAAATCTTCTGTGATTGAATAACAATCTTGAGAAACTGTTAATTGATCATACGTTCTTCCAAAAATAAATGCGTTAATTTTATCGATAATTACTTTGTTTTCTTTACCGTCTTTTGCATTTACTTTGTATAGTATTTTCCAATTTTTAGATGCTGCATTGCTGAATTTTAATTGCTCTATTTTACTTGCGGTTTGTGTCAAAAACAATTCTGCCGCTTTTCCTTCTTCGCTGTTTGGATAGTTTAGGGCAACAAAATTAAGTGCTTTTTTAAGTTCAGAAATGCCGTATAATTTTCCTAATGTATATGCCTTTAGCGTTTCAAACTTAGAAACTATCGGTTCGCCAAAATAACGGTCAATTTCTTCGTTCAAATTTACCAACACCGTTCTGTACTCTCCAGACTCATACAATGCATATTCGTTTTTATAGACTGCCTCTGGAGAATTGCCTAATGTTGCTTCTGAAATACTTCCTTGATTAATTAATTGAGCATATCTTGAATCTGGATATTGCGCGGTGATTTTTTCTTTCATCAGCTGCGCTTTGCTTTTATCCGTTAGTTCGTACAATTTATACAGCGTGTACATGGAGGGCAAAACCAATCTTGTTTCTGGATTGTTAATCAGTAATTGTTCCAATTTTGCAATTGCCAATTGATTTTCTTTAAATTTTTCCTTATAAATTATTCCTAATTGATAATATGCAAAGTTGCGTTCCTTTACGATACTGTCAATTTCTTGTGGGTTTGTAGGAATTTGCTTGATATAAAATTCGGGATTGTATCGGGGATTGATTTTGACTTCTGTCTTTGATTTATCCTTTTCATCTTGCTGCTGAGCTAGCGTTGTTTCTGCCATTTCTGATTTAACGCTAGACAAACGCCAGTTTCGTTTGTATTCTCTGTCTCCCCATTTTTTCTTAAATTCTTTTCTGCCAAATGCAACGGTGGAGGCATTATAAAAATAAAACGTGCTTGGCTTATTATTTGTTGCAGGCTTTATGTCGTCAAAATCTATTGGAACTCCCATTCTTTCTTTGGGCATTTGCGATTCTTTAGGGCGCATCCCTGCCTCTTCAGCTATTGGTGCATTTCTTTTCTTTTCTTCCTCAATTTTCTTTAGTTCGTCGTCTTTTTTTAACTTTGTAATGTATTGTTCGTAATAATTGATTCGGGCTTCATTTGACAAATTCGCCACATATATAATACTGTCGTTTCTAATAGCAATTCCTTCATATTTAATAACATCGTCCAGGTTTTCCCTTTTCTTTTTTATGGCCTTGAACTCTCTTGTTTTTGGGCTCAAATGAACTAACGTACTGTCATAATAATTACCCGCAATGCTGTATTTTGCGTTATTAAAATTGATTTCAGCCAAATTCCGATAACACGATGCGTTTAAATATGCGTCTTGGGATTTTACTTTTAACGCTCTATTATATTCCTTTTTGGCTAATTCAAATTTTTTGCTTTTATCATAAAACAATCCTTTTTGATAATGTAAAACATCCAAAAAAGGGCGGTTTTCTCTGTCAGAAAGTAATTTTTTGAAATTTTCAAGAAATACAATGGTGTCTCCTTTTTGATAATCAAACTGTTGGGCTTGTCTCATTTTAGCTTGAATAACATATTCGCGTGGCGACTTTCTATTCATTTCAATCAACGATTGATAGGTTGCAAAAGCACTGTCTTTTTGACCTAACTCTTCTTGTAATTGTCCCAGAATAAATCGGTATCTTGCTTTTTCTTCGTTGTTTTTAGTAAACTCAATCGCTTTTATTAACTTATTTGTTGCGCTATCTTTCTGTTCTAAATTAAGGTAGGCTTGAGACAAGATGGCATTTGCATCTGCAAAAGTCTGGTCTTTAAATTTTATTTCTTTTAGCAATTTATTCAGATTTGCAACGGCAATCGCATCATTTTCCAATCGGATATTGGTTTTTTCTCGCCATATTTTTGCTTCATAAATTTTATCGCTATTGGGATATTTATAAAGAATATAATTAAACGCCTCTAAAGCAGGAACAAAGCGTTGATCATAGTACCTCGCTTTTCCAAGCAACAAATGAGCCTCGTCAATTTGTGGGTTTTTTTCGCTTCCACCAATATTCATCGAGTGTTTTTGAATCGCTTTTATGGCTTTGGTTTCGGCACGTTCAAAGTTGGCATTTTTGGTTTGTTCTGGTTTTAATTCTGCTTGAGTTTTAGCCATTCGTTCAATAGGCAACCGTTCCCAAAAATTATCAATATGATTTTTTCTTAGCTCGATTAATCCAGATTCTAGGGCTATCCCACCGTTATATAAAACATTATATTCGGTGGTGACGGCATGTGTATTTCGAGCTAAAAAGGTGTCTTTTTTAGTAGAACACGCTATAAAAAAAACAACAGTGCCAATAAAAACTGTATATTTTGTTGTGGTATTTTTCAATGTAAAACGTTTTAACCTTTAACTTATAAAGGCGGAATTTAGTATTATTGACTTGTAAAAATACGTTTCTTTTTGATACAACAAAAGGTTCCGTTCGATTTTTGAAAACAAAACCTGTCATTTTGGAAGATTTGCGTGAGGGATTGCAGTGAATAGCCCGCAGACAAGTGTAGCGAAAGCGGAACTTGTCGTGGACTTGTAACGGAATGCCCGACCGAGTTTACAAGCAATTTCATTTTGCCAAGCAATGGCCTGAACGAGGGCACGCCCAACAAACAAATAAAAAATCGCTATTAATATTTCAAACCCTTTCATTTTCAGAAACCTAATTCGTTTCCTATCTTTGCAAAAAATAATTCCATGTCGTCATTTTATAAATTAAACATTAAGGAAGTGAAACGCGAAACCAAAGACGCGGTTTCACTGCTTTTTAATGTTCCCGCAGAATTGCAATCCAACTACAAATTTGTTGCCGGACAATACATCAACTTGAAATTAACCTTGGACGGAGAAGAAATTCGCCGCGCCTATTCCATCTGTTCTGCACCTGAAAGTGGAGAATTGAGAATTGCAGTGAAGGCGGTGAAAAATGGTCTGTTTTCGCAATTTGCTAACGCAAAATTAAAAGCGGGTGACACACTAGAAATTGGAAAACCAGAAGGAAAATTTACCTTTGAACCACAAGTAGATTGTCAAAGAAATTATGTGGCTTTTGTGGCTGGAAGCGGAATTACACCTGTTTTATCCATTGCAAAAAGCGTTTTGACGGGCGAACCTAAAAGTACTTTTGTTTTGGTTTACGGAAATAAAACACCCGAAGAAACTATTTTTCACCAAGATTTGCACGATTTACAATCCCAATATGTTGGCCGCTTTTTTGTGCATTATTCCTATACGCAAGCGAAAGTTGAAAACGAACTTTTTGGTAGAATTGAAAAATCGACTGTAAATTTTGTATTGAACAACAAACACAAGGAATTGAGCTTTGATAAATTCTTCTTATGCGGTCCCGAAGAAATGATAAACACCGTATCGGCAGTTTTAAAAGAACATAATGTTCCTGAAAAAAACATAAAATTTGAGTTGTTTACAACCACCTCAACTGAAAATAAAATCCAAGAATCATTAGGCAGTCACTCTAAAATCACAGTTTTAGTTGACGATGAAGAAACGACTTTTGAGATGTCGCAAAAACAAACTATTTTGGAAGCGGCATTGAAACAAGGAATTGATGCTCCCTATTCTTGCCAAGGCGGAATTTGCAGCAGTTGTTTAGCGAGAATCACTTCGGGAACTGCCGAAATGAAGAAAAACTCCATATTAACCGATAGCGAAATCGCAGAGGGATTGGTTTTAACCTGTCAAGCGCATCCAACTTCCGAGACGATTTATGTGGATTATGATGATGTTTAAAATCAATTGAATTACAATAGAAACTTCTCTGAAAATGGAAGTTTTTTTATTTTAGAGAAGTCTGAATTTTTTCAATTACCTGTTCTGGTAAAATCGTTCGCATTGCGTCTTCATAACCTGCTAGTTTTTTATTTCCATAGACCGAAGTTGGGAGTTTTGGATATAAATTTCTGTCCGAAACCAAAGCGTTTCCCATGGGTTGATTGAATGCTGAAAATCCTAAA
>JBIHZQ010000082.1:0-8738 GCA_044231345.1 Flavobacterium sp. | reverse complement strand
CCTACTCCTTTATGAATAATATTGATTTGTATTTCTTCTGTTGATAATTTAGAAAACGAATCTGATAGTGCTTCAACTGAACCATCAACGTCTCCCTTCAAGATAATATTCAATTCTTTAAATTGTCCTAAAGCGATTCTTCGTCCAATTTCAGCAAGCGTAATATGACGTTGTGTTCTAACTGATTGCTCACGCATCAACTGGGTGCGTTTTGCCGCAATTGCTTTAGCTTCTCTCTCGTCTTCAAAAACATTAAATTTATCTCCAGCTGTAGCCGCTCCATCAAGTCCTAAAACTGATACGGGAGTAGAAGGGCCTGCTTCTTTAACAACGTGTCCTCTCTCATCGTGCATCGCTTTAATTTTACCGTGATGTTTTCCGGCAAGCATATAATCCCCAACTTTCAAAGTTCCGTTTTGAACTAAAATTGTAGAAACATAACCTTTTCCTTTATCCAAGAATGCTTCAACAACAGTTCCAGATGCAGGTTTATTTGGATTGGATTTTAACTCTAAAATTTCTGCTTCTAATAAAACTTTTTCTAATAATTCTTTGACTCCTATTCCGGTTTTTGCAGAAATATCGTGGGATTGGATTTTTCCTCCCCAATCTTCCACTAACAAATTCATTCCCGCTAATCTTTCTTTAATTTTTTCTGGATTAGCATTTGGTTTATCTATTTTATTAATAGCAAATATTATCGGAACACCAGCGGCCTGAGCATGGCTAATGGCCTCTTTTGTTTGTGGCATAATATCATCATCAGCAGCTATAACAATTATCGCAATATCGGTAACCTGAGCTCCACGAGCTCGCATTGCGGTAAAAGCTTCGTGTCCTGGAGTGTCCAAGAAAGCGATTTTTTGCCCACTATCTAACGTCACTCCGTAAGCTCCAATATGTTGTGTAATTCCTCCAGACTCTCCAGCAATTACATTTTCTTTTCGAATGTAATCCAGTAGAGAAGTTTTTCCGTGATCAACGTGACCCATTACAGTAACAATTGGCGCTCTTTGCAATAAATCTTCTTCTCTGTCTTCGACTATCTGAATTGCATCTTCTAATTCTGTTGTAATGAATTCAACTTCATACCCAAATTCGTCAGCAACAATGCTTAAGGTTTCAGCGTCCAAACGTTGGTTCATTGTCACCATAATTCCCAATGACATACAGGTTCCAATTACTTTTGTAATAGGAACATCCATCATGGTAGCAATTTCGCCAACAGTAACAAATTCGGTTACTTTTATCGTTTTACTTCCTTCTTCTATTAATCGTTGTTCGTCATCTGATTTTTGACGGTGTGTATCTCTTTTATCTCTTCTATATTTAGCCGCTTTTGATTTACTTCCTTTTCCTTGAAGTTTTTCTAAAGTCTCTCGAATTTGATTTTTTACTTCTTCTTCGGTAGGTTCAACTTTAGCAACTATTGCTGGTCGGTTTCCTTTTACAAATCCTGGTCTAGCACTTCTGTTTGCGTTAAAACCTCCACCGCCAGTATTTGGTGTAATTTTGTTTGGGTTTGGAACTCCTGGAACTCCTGGTGTAGCAGGTGGTCTAGGCGCGCCTGGCTTTGGAGCAATTCTTTTTCTTTTATTTTTATTGGCGTTATTTACCCCAGAAGCTCCACTAACACCTGGTTTATTTGGAGTAATCTTAAGATCTTCTTTTTTCTTTTTAGGTTTATTAAACTGTGATAAATCAATAGTTTGACCCGTAAGTGTTGCTCCAGATAATTTTTGATATTGAGTCGTTATTGATTCATCAACTGGTTTATCTTCATCTATTGATGCTGACTTAGGAGGAGAAACTGTTGTTTTAATTGCCTCTTGAGAACTTTTCTCTTGCCTATTACTAACTAGACTTGGTTCTTTCGGAGCTGATTTTTGAACAACTTTTTCTGAACTTACTTTTATAGTTTCTTTTGGTTCAGTCGGTATTAGTTTAGTCTGATTTAATTCAATGGTTCCAACTTGTTTTGGAGCAGTAACCGTAACTCGAGCTTTTATTACTTCTTGCTGTTTTAATTTTTCTTCGTCGATTTTACGTTTTTCTTCTACTTCTTTCTCGCGCTCAATTCGAAGTGCTTCCTTTTCTTTTCTTTTTTCTTCGCCTACCTCTTTAGAAGCTTCTTTATTACCCTTGTCGCCCGCAAACTGACTTTGAAGGATATTAAATTCCTTGTCAGAAATTTTCGCATTTGGATTTGCTTCAATAGCAATACCTTTATCTTTCAGATAATCTACAGCTCTTTCTAACGAAATATTTAATTCCCTTAAAACCTTGTTTATTCTAATAATTCTCTCTTCAGACATAAAACCTTTTTAATATTATCTTATTTTGTGTAGTGTCAAAAAGCTCCTAGCTCTCTAACTCCTCTTTTAATATTTTCATTACCTCTAGTATTGTTTCCTCCTCTAGGTCAGTTCGTCTAACTAAATCATTTACATCTTGTCCAATAATACTTCTTGCAGTATCCAGTCCAATTTTAGCAAATTCTTCTATTACCCATGCATCAATCTCATCTGAAAACTCTGATAATTCAACATCATCTTCGCTCTCGATAGTACTTCCTTCACGAATAACATCCAATTCATATCCAGTAAGTTGGCCAGCAAGTTTGATGTTGTGACCTCCTCTTCCGATTGCTTTTGAAACTTCTTCTAATTTTAAAAATACTTCGGCACGTTTTGTTTCTTCATTTATTTTAATAGAAGATACTTTAGCAGGGCTTAATGCACGTGTGATTAATAACTGAATGTTACTGGTGTAATTAATAACATCAATATTTTCATTGCCTAATTCTCTAACAATTCCATGAATTCTAGAACCTTTCATCCCAACACATGCGCCAACTGGATCTATCCTATCATCATAGGAGTCTACCGCTACTTTTGCTTTTTCACCCGGAATTCGAACTACTTTTTTTACCATTATAAGTCCATCAAATACTTCTGGAATTTCCTGTTCAAATAATTTTTCTAAGAAAACTTCTGAAGTTCTGGACATAACAATCTGAGGCTTATTCCCTTTTAGCTCAACGCTTTCTATAATTCCTCGCACGTTGTCTCCTTTTCGGAAGAAATCAGAAGGTATTTGTTTTTCTTTTGGCAATACTATTTCGTTACCATCATCATCAACTAAAATAACAACTCTTGGTCGAACATGGTGAACCTCGGCGGTATAAATTTCCCCAATTAAATCTTTAAATTGCTTGTAAAGATTTGTATTATCGTGTTCGTGAATTTTTGAAATTAAGTTTTGGCGTAAAGCCAAAATAGCTCTTCTACCCAAATCAATTAATTTTACTTCTTCAGAAACTTCCTCTCCGATTTCAAAATCAGGTTCAATTTTTCTAGCTTCAGTTAATGTAATTTCTTCATTTTCTAAATCTAAGTCATCATCGGCAACGATAACTCTTCTTCGCCAAATTTCCATATCCCCCTTGTCTGGGTTGATAATAATATCAAAATTATCATCTGAACCAAATTTCTTTTTCAATGCATTTCTAAATACATCTTCTAAAATCGCCATAAGCGTTACACGATCAATTAGTTTATCGTCTTTAAACTCTGAAAATGAATCGATTAATGCTAAATTTTCCATGCCAACTTTTAATTAAATGTTATTGTAACAATTGCTTCTTTTATTTCTGAATAAGGGATTTCTTGCTTTTTTTGAACAGTTTCTTTCCCTTTTCCAATTTTTTTAGGCTCTCTTGCCTCCCATTCTAAAAAAATAGATTCGTCAGTGGCCAAAACCAACAGTGCTTCTATTTCTTGTGAAACGGTTTTTACTTTTAATATTCTTCCAATATTTTTTTTATACTGTCGGATGTGTTTTAAAGGGGTAGAAACCCCTGCCGACATAACTTCAATCGAAAAATCTTGCTCTTCTCGATCTAATTTACCTTCAATTCCACGGCTAATATCTATGCAATCTTGCAAAACAACACCAGAATCACCATCCAAAGCTATAGAAATTTTGAAACTATCAGAAATCGTCATGTCAATTAAAAAAACGGATGGTTTTTCTAATAAAACTTCCTCAACTATCTGGTTAACTTTTTCTTTGAATGTCATACTTTTTATAAAAAGAGGCACGCCATGCGTGCCTCATTATACTTATTCTAAACAAATAAGAGTGCAAATATAGTGTTTTTTTTATAAATCAAAAATCATTGATTAATGTTAAATTATTTATTATCTTTAATCAATAAACATTTACTTACAGATTTACGCTCTTTAATATAAAAATACTAATTATGAAAAGAATTCTTGTACCCACAGATTTTTCAAAACATGCAGAATATGCCTTAAAGGTTGCTGCTCAAATTGCAAAGAAAAATAACAGTGAAATCTATTTACTACATATGCTAGAACTTCCTCATCAGGGGAATGATGCGATTTCTAGCGGTAGCGCTATTCCTCAAATTATGTTTTTCAAAGAAATGGCATTGAAAAAAATTGATGCTTTAATGGATTCTGAATATTTAAAGGGAATCACCGTATCAAAAATCATTCAATTCGAAAAAGCATTTGACGGCATTTTAGAAATAAGCAAAAAAAATGAAATTAATTTAATCGTAATGGGATCTCATGGATCCTCAGGTTATGAAGAACTTTTTATTGGTTCTAATGCTGAGAAAGTGGTGAGAAGCTCAACAGTACCAGTTTTAGTAATAAAAAATGAAATTCAAGAATTTAAAGCTGATCGATTGGTATTTGCTTCCGATTTTTCAAATGAAATAAAAAATCCATTTAAAAAACTAGTGGAGTTTGCAACTCTATTTAATTCCCATTTAGATTTAGTAATGATTAACACTCCTAATAGCTTTAAATCAACTTCTGTTGCCGAAGGAATAATGGATAATTTTTTAAAAGAATTTAGTTTTAAAAACTATTCAAAACACCTATATAATGATGTAAATGTTGAAAAAGGAATATTAAATTATGCCAGTAGCGTCAATGCAGATTTGATCGGAATGTGCACTCATGGAAGAACAGGCTTCTCTCATTTTTTTAACGGAAGTATCAGTGAAGATTTGGTAAATCACACCATAAGACCCGTGATTACTTTCAAAATCTAAAATTTATTTAATTATATAAAAAAACTCCTCAATTTCTTGAGGAGTTTTTTGTTGGTCTACTAGGACTCGAACCTAGAAAGACTGCACCAAAAACAGTTGTGTTACCATTACACCATAGACCATTACCTTGCCGTAAAGCGAGTGCAAATTTAATACAAATTTTATGTCTCACAAATTTTTTAGCCTAAAAAATTAAAAAATAATTTTTAGCATTTCTTTAAGCAAAAAAATGGTTTCTTTGTATCTCTAAAATAATTCATATACTAAAATATGACAGACTTCAATTTTAAGAAATGGAATACCCTATTGGGATGGGTTACTTTTTCAATTGCACTTATCACTTATACACTTACCGTTGAACCTACTATGAGTTTTTGGGATTGTGGTGAATACATTGCTACTGCCGCAAAACTAGAAGTTGGACATCCTCCTGGAGCTCCATTATATCAAATGATTGGTGCTTTTTTTGCGCTATTTTCTCCAGATGCTCAACATACGGCATTACTTGTAAACATGATGTCTGTTTTTTCAAGTTCATTCACCATACTTTTTATGTTTTGGTCCTCCACAATTTTATTGAAAAAAGTAATTGGTACTTTTGCTGAAATCAATAAAAACAATTCCATTGCGCTTTTAGGAAGTGCTTTTGTAGGCGCGCTAGCTTTTACCTTTTCTGATAGTTTTTGGTACAATGCCGTAGAGGCCGAAGTGTATGCTATGGCTTCTTTATTTATTGCGCTCTTATTTTGGCTTGGATTACGATGGGAAGAAGACATGAATACGTCACGAGGAAATAGATGGTTATTAGCCATTTGTTTAGTTGTAGGGCTTTCTTTTGGAGTGCATTTTATGGCGTTATTGACAATTCCTTCTATTGGGTTTTTATATTATTTTAAAAATTTTAAAACGATTACCATTAAAAATTTCGTTATTGCAAATGTTGTGGTGGTTGCCGTATTGTTATTTATTTTTAAATTACTACTTCCACTTACAATGGCGTTTTTTGGAAATGCAGAAGTGTTTATGGTTAATGAATTAGGGATGCCTTTTGATTCAGGTACTATTTTTGTAACCTTATTGTTAGTAGCCTTGTTTTATTTGGGATTACGTTACACTAAAAACAAAGGTTTTGTTAAAATAAATACATTGTTATTGTGCGTGTTATTCATCCTAATTGGGTTCTCAACTTGGATGATGTTGCCAATTAGGGCTAATGCCAATACTGTAATTAACGAAAACAAACCTTCTGACGCAAGAGAGGTATTGGCTTATTATAATAGAGAACAATATGGAGTAAATCCACTTTTCTATGGCCCACAGTATACTGATACTTTTGCAGGTTTAGACAAAGAGACTCCGTACCTTGATAAAGCTCCAAACTATGAAAGAGATTATAAATTAGGTAAATATGTAATCGTAAACAATTATAAAAATGCAGAGCAAAATAGCGACGATAATCAAAAAGCCATTTTGCCAAGATTATGGAGCACAGAGCATGTTGAAAACTACATGAGCTTTACCCATCCGCCCGAATTCAAAATTAATTATGAATATCCATTTGAAGAAGACTTGGCTCAATATGGAATTGATATTAATACCCTTTCTGAAGAACAGGTTACAAAAGCGACGGCACAATTAAGAGGCGAAGTTGAAAAAAATGTTTCTGAATTTAAACTGGCATACGCACAAAAGCAAGTAGACAATGAAGACTACATTTCGTTCCTAAAAACATATGGCAGTTACTTAATTATTGAAAAACCGAGTACTGCTGATAATATTGGATTTTTATTTGAATATCAATTCGGCTATATGTATTGGCGGTATTTAATGTGGAATTTTACAGGTAGGCAAAATGATATTCAAGGAAAATACGACCAATTAAATGGAAATTGGTTAAGCGGAATTGACTTTGTCGATGAATTGCACTTAGGCTCCCAAAAAGATTTACCGACTGATGTAGTTAATAATAAAGGTAGAAATGTTTATTTTTTCTTGCCTTTATTACTCGGAATACTCGGATTAGTATACCACGCCAATAAAGATCAAAAAAGTTTTTATGTCCTTCTAACCTTGTTTTTATTTACTGGCTTAGCTCTAAAAATATATCTTAATGAGCGGCCATTTGAACCGCGAGAGAGAGACTACGCTTTAGTTGGCTCTTTTTATGTTTTTGCCATTTGGATAGGATTAGGCGTTTATGCTATTTATGATGTGGTTAAAAATTATCTTACTCCAAAAATTGCTGGACCTATTGTAATTGGATTATCTTTTTTAGTAGCGCCCATACTAATGGCATCTCAAAACTGGGACGATCATGACCGGTCAAATAAATACACTGCCGTCGCTATGGCAAAAAATTATTTGAACTCTTGTGAACCGAATGCAATTTTGTTTACTATTGGCGATAATGATACTTTTCCGCTTTGGTACGCTCAAGAAATAGAAAAAGTAAGAACGGATATTAAAATCGTAAATACCAGTCTTTACATGACCGATTGGTATATTGACCAAATGAAAATGAAAACCTATAATTCTTATGGTTTACCAATTTCTTTTGGACACAATCAATACGTTGGCGATAAACTAGATTATGTAATCTATAATCCAATAACAGAAAATCGTTGGAACATTAAAGACTTTATCAATTTTATTAAAAGTGATAATCCTCAGACAATTGTAGAAATGCAAAACGGACAAAAAATTCACTTTTTTCCAACAAACAAAATCAGAATTCCAATTGACAAAAATACCATTATAAAAAACAAAGTGGTAAGTCCTAAATATTATGATTCCATAGTGCCATATATAGATATTGACATTAAGGGAAAAGCTTTATATAAAAATAGACTAATGATGTTGGATGTTGTTGCAAATAACAATTGGCAAAGACCAATCTATTTTACGGGAGGTAGTTTTGGAGATGATGACTATTTATGGATGAAAGATTATCTACAATTAGATGGTCTAGTGTTTAAATTAGTCCCAATTCGAACTAAGATTAGTGAAGCAGAAAGCCAACTAGATATGGGTCAAATTGATTCAGATAAAATGTATTCTATAGTGATGAAATGGGATTGGGGCAATGGAGAAAGTACTTCTATTTATCATGATCCTGAAACCAGAAAAAATAGTATTTCTTATCGTACTAACATGGCTCGACTTATGGAGCAACTAATAAATGAAGGTGAAAAAGAAAAAGCTAAAAAAATAATTGACTTAGCAATCTCTAAAATGCCTATAGATAATTATGATTACTACACTATGGTGGAACCATTCATAGGTGGATATTATGCCGTCGGAGAAAAAGAAACTGCGCGAGCGATTTTAAACAAATTGATTAAAAAATATCAAGAGAGTTTAAAGTTTTATTCAAATCTTACTCCCAACGAGCAAAATTCAATTGCCATTGATATAGTTACGGATATTGAAAGATACAGAAGCTTGTTGCAAGTGATGAAAGAACGAGGTGATTTAGACTTTTATCAACGTAACAAACCTGTCTTTAACTCTTTTAATCAAATTCACAATAGATTTGAACGAGACAATGAGTAATGCTTGCAATAAAATATTAATAGGCAGCGCCTTTATTGTGCTGCCTATTAATATTTAATAATTACTATTTCCTATGGTATATTGGATAAAAACCAAC
>JBIHZQ010000154.1:0-2637 GCA_044231345.1 Flavobacterium sp. | reverse complement strand
AACCATATACGGATCTTTCCAAATAAAATAAGCTACTTTAATTTGTGGCTTATTGGCAATAGATAGTTGGAAATTTGTCAATGCAAAATTTATTTTATCCATCCATTTTTGAGCTTCCGTTCGTCGATTAAATAATATTCCAAAATCAGAAATCATTTTCAGATTATCTTGAATTGTTATAATATCGGTAACCCAAACAGGACAAATCTTTCTTAATTCTTCAACTATTTCGATTGTGTTCTCTTCTTTATTACAAATAATAATGTCAGGGTTTAGCAATCGGATTTTCTCAAAGTGCACTTTTTTTGTGCCTCCTACAATTTTTTTTGTTGATTTAAAATGATACGGATGAACACAAAATTTAGTTATCCCTACAATTTTATCTTCTAAACCTAAATCATATAACACTTCTGTTTGAGAAGGAACTAAAGAAACTATTCGGAAGGGAGAAGTTTCAAAAAAGTGTTCCATACCGATTTGATCAATAAGTTTTGCAGCCATTGTGAAGAGAATTTATTGGGTAAATTTATTGCTTTTTTAAATAGTAATTTCAAATTATTGAATGGTTTTTGGATCGATTATTATTTATTATTGTATTTTTGATAAAACAATTAATTAGTTACCTATGCGATCATTATTCCTATTCGCTTCATTATTTTTATCTAATTTACTGCTTTGTCAAGTTCAAATTTCTCAAGACAATTTTGAAGGAAACAGTACCATTTCTTCTTGGTATGGCGATAATTGCGGAATAGATATTAATTTTACAAATCCATATCCAATAGGAATAAACACCTCTTCCAAAGTATTAAAATATTCAGATAATGGAGGTCAATATGCGAATGTAGGATTTAATGCAGGTTTCAATTTTAATTTAGTCACAAGTAGTGTTTTTACTTTAAAAATATATGTGCCATCAAGTGGGCTAACTGGGAATCAAACCAATCAAATTTCGCTAAAGCTACAAAATGGAACATTAGTAGCGCCCTGGACCACACAATGCGAAATTATTAAACCAATTGTATTAAATCAGTGGCAAACCATTACTTTCAATTTTGCTACTGATCCCTATATAAACTTTGATTCAAACTCACCAAGTCCATTAAATCGTTCTGACTTTAACCGCGTCTTACTTCAAATAAACGGAGAAAACAATACCGCTCAAGTACTTTCTTACCTCGATGATTTTTTATATTCGGGAGCAGCTTCAGTCTTTAATAATTTAGTTTGGAGCGATGAATTTGATGGAAATGTGGCAATTAATAGTGTAAAATGGCATCATCAAACACAACTTCCAAACGGAACCAGTTGGTACAACGGAGAATTACAACACTATACCAATCGAACAGTAAATTCAAATCAATCCAATGGACTTTTAAATTTGGTTGCTAAAAAAGAGGTTTATACTGCTCAAGGGCAAACTAAACAATACACTTCTGCAAGATTAAATTCAAAATTTGCGTTTAAATATGGTCGTGTGGAAGTCCGCGCAAAATTACCAACAGGTAATGGTACTTGGCCAGCTATTTGGATGTTAGGAAAAAATATAATTGAGCCAGGTGGTTATTGGCAATTAAACGGATTTGGGACTTCAAACTGGCCTGCATGTGGTGAAATTGATATTATGGAACATTGGGGAACTAATCAAAATGTTATTTCAAGTGCCGTACATCATCCTATTAATGGAAATTTATCTGTGGGTGAATACATTTCTAATTCACAATATATGGCAGGAGTGTCAACCAATTTTCATATTTATTCAGTAGAATGGGATGCTCAAAAAATACAATTTAGTGTTGATGGCATTGTTCATTTAACCTATAACCCAGCGATTAAAAACCAATATACTTGGCCTTTTGATGCTGAACAATATTTACTATTAAATGTTGCAATTGAACCAAGTGTGGCTTCTAATTTTATTCAAACTACTATGGAGGTAGATTACGTAAGAGTGTATCAACAGGGAGCATTAGGAATAACAAATGAGTCAAACGAACCAACAATGCTTTTATTTCCAAACCCAGCTAGTGACCAACTCACCATAATAAATAGCGCTAATTATATGGGTTCAAAAGTCGTAATTTACTCCATTTTAGGGCAAGAGTTACAAACAACAATTTTGGATGAAAAGGAAACTTACATTGATGTTTCCAATTATCAAAACGGAATTTATATTGTTCATTTAAATGGACCTAATGGAACCCAAACAAGTAAGTTTATTAAAAAATAGTAGTTTCAAGAATTTTTTGCATTTCTAGTTGTATTTTTAACGCCTCTGCCCTAGCTTTTTGAGAAAAATCAGTTCCGTCTGACGCATAAATAATAGCGCGTGAAGAATTAATTAGCAATCCAACAGTGTCATTCATTCCGTACTTACACACTTCAGAAAGGCTACCACCTTGAGCACCAACACCAGGAACTAATAGAAAACTATCGGGAATAATTTTTCGAATTTCAGCAAAATATTCGGCTTTGGTAGCCCCAACCACATACATTAGATTTTCAGCATTTTTCCATGTTTTGGAAGTTTTTAAAACGTGTTTATACACTTCATTCCCATCAATATTTAATGTCTGAAAGTCAAAGGCTCCTTCATTGGAAGTTAAAGCTAACATAATAGTATGTTTGTTTTCAAAG
>JBIHZQ010000153.1:0-2695 GCA_044231345.1 Flavobacterium sp. | reverse complement strand
GCAACAAAAGTTCTGGCTGGAATTTTTGCAATTTAACTTGGCCAAAATAATTAAATAATGGAGCATAATGTTCCAAATGCTGCGCAACATTGGAAGAAGAAAAATAAACTCTCAATTCGTTTTCTTCGGTACTACTTGTAGCTCCGTCCAAGTATTTTTTGATTAAATTATCAATTTGATTTGAGTCCATGTTCATGTGTTTTTAACATCAGTTGCTTCAGTGTTTTTCGTCCTCTGGAGAGTGCCACACGTACCGCTGTTTCATTCATTTCTAATTGTGTAGCAATTTCTGAAAATTCATATTGCTCTACTTCTCTCAAATGGAGAATTATTTGTTGTTGCTGAGGCAATTTCCTAATGAGTTTTTCAACCCAATTTAAACTATCACGATCCTCAGTAATTTGGTCGATTCCAGAATCACCACTTGAATAATTGCTGTGAACCAATTGAATATTGCTTGCTCTTTTTGATTTTAATTGGTCCAAACAATAATTTTTTGTCATTGTCATTGCGACTGCCTCAACGCTATTGTAGGTGTCAAATGCAGTTTTTTTATTCCATAATTTTACTAAAACTTCTTGTGTGGCATCTTCCGCTTCTTCTGTGCTTACCAATAATCGTTTCGCAAGTCTAAAAACTTTATCCTTAAAGGGGTTGATTAATTGTATAAACTCATTTTGATTCATCGCAAAATCTTGAATTACTGCCTATAAAGAAAAGACGAATTGGTATCCTAATTGTTACAAAGGAATAAAAAAAACTCGCAAATTATTGGTTTACGAGTTTGAAATTGTGAAGTAAAAATTATAATCTAAATAAAACTCCTAGTTTAAAATTACGTCCTCGAGTAGAATAACCACTATTTTCAATAAAATCAGCATTAAAGAGGTTTGAAATGGTTCCGAAAACGGTCATCCTGTTGTCAATTAATTCATATTTAGCTAGCGCATTTATTACTTGATAGCTGGATAAATTTACCCGAGTTACTTCATAGGTTCCTCCATCAAAATAGGCGTCATTTCTATTGCCAACCAACTGATAATTCAGATTAAAAAAAGTACGTTTTGAATAATCAAATTCTGCTATTAAATTAATTTTATGTGTTGGAAGTAATAAATTTAATGGTGCTTTAGTAGAACAATAAGAATAATTTCCGTCTATTTTTAATCGATTAGACACGTGATAAGACAACATCGTTTCAATTCCTTTTACGTTGTTTTTACCCACTACATTAACATATTTTGAAACCCAGGTCAGTGGATCTGAGTAAAACCCAATAGAATTTTTCTCTTCTCGATAAAAAGCAACGGAATTAATCTGAAGTTTTTTATTGCAAATGGTTAGTTCAAAACCCATTTCTAATGTACTATTATCCTCAGGTATCAACTCTAAATTGCCATATGGAGAATACAATTGATATAAACTTGGCGTAAGGTAAGCTGTACTGTAAGAATAAATTATTTTAAGGTTAGAATCAGCAAATAAATACGATGGATTAATATTAAACACCAACTTGTGGTCGTATACATTATGAGTATTGTAACGGGCGCCTATGTTCAGATTAAATCCAAATTCTGAATTATAAACTGCTGTGAAATAAGAATCTAGCGTATTGAAATTAGCCAATTTATCTGAAATTGATTCGTAAGGAGAATTGATATTCATTTCATGAAATTGTAATTGTGCCCCAATTACGGCAAATAGTTGTTTGGAAAAAGTATACTTATTGTACCCATCAACAATACTGCTTTTAGATTGATATTCACTTGTCGCAACAGCATTTGTCCAAGAATCAAAAATCGAATAGTTTCTAATGATTGAATTCACACTAGCATTGACTATTAATTCGCCATTGTCGTATTTGAATTTTGGTGCTATTCCAAAACGAAACTGAGAACTTAATGAAGTATTCAGTGGCGTATCGGTTTCATTAAAATTATCGAAAGTAGAATCAAAATTGTTTTTTATTCGGTCGTAATTTCCTACAAAATCAATTGCAAAATTTTGCTTCGATTTAATTCCAAATTTCACTAATGCGTTTACTCTAGAAAAGCGGTCTTCTTCAAAATTATCACCTTTAGCTTCGGAAATACCTTTCGTTTCAGTACTGTTTATTGAGGCAAAATAATTAGTATACTTTTGACTCCCATTTAATGAAATTCCTTGAGATAAATCCTGGGGCTTATAGTTTACATTAGAGGCGGTCATTTGAGTTCCCATACTAATATTTGCGGTTCCAGAAAGTTTTTTTGATTTCGATTTTTTTAAAGTAATACTAATTACTCCCGCTGCTGCTCCCGAACCATAAAGTGTGCTTGCAGCTCCTTTCATTACCTCAATTCTTTCAACTTGTTCTATTGGAAGCAACCGTAAATCGTATTCCAAATTGACACCTGAGGCATCGGTAACTGGAATTCCGTCAATTAACAGGAGTGTTTGTCGATTTCGAGCACCCCTAATAAAATAACCGAGATTTTTTCCAGCACCACTTTGACTTCCATTGACTTCTAATCCTACAATAGAATTTAAAACTGTAGCCACTGATTGACCAGCTCTTTTTTCTAAATCTTCAGAAGTGATTGTGACAATAATTTTTCCTGATTTTTCTTTTTCCAATGCAAATTTTGAATCGGTAATCACTACTTCATTCAATGTTTGAATGGACTCTTTTTTTTCTGCGTTTTGCGCAAAAGCG
>JBIHZQ010000081.1:0-9103 GCA_044231345.1 Flavobacterium sp. | reverse complement strand
TGTCCTTCTGGTGGTGTCGTGGTAAAAATAGGATACATAAAAGGGAAACAATGCGTTGTTGTGGCCAACGACGCTACCGTAAAAGCAGGCGCTTGGTTTCCGATTACTGCTAAAAAGAACCTGAGAGCCCAAGAAATCGCGATGGAAAACCGATTACCAATTGTTTATTTAGTCGATTCAGCAGGAGTTTATTTGCCTTTGCAAGATGAGATTTTCCCAGATAAAGAACATTTTGGACGTATTTTCAGAAATAATGCTCAAATGAGTAGCATGGGAATTACCCAAATTGCTGCCGTTATGGGAAGTTGTGTTGCTGGCGGTGCTTACCTCCCAATCATGAGTGACGAAGCCATGATTGTTGATAAAACAGGAAGTATTTTTCTCGCAGGAAGCTATTTAGTGAAAGCCGCAATTGGCGAAAGCATTGACAACGAAACACTTGGTGGAGCAACCACTCACTGTGAAATTTCAGGAGTAACCGATTACAAAGCTAAAGACGATAAAGATGCTTTGGACCGAATAAAAAGTATTGTTTCTAAAATTGGCGATTACGAGAAAGCGGGTTTCAACAGAGAAAAATCTCAAAAACCAGCATTGAATGAGAATGAGATTTACGGAATTTTGCCAAAAGCAAGAAACGAACAATACGATATGATGGAAATCATCAATCGCTTAGTGGACAACTCCGAATTTGACACCTATAAAGACGGATACGGACAAACCATTATTACAGGATATGCTAGAATTGACGGATGGGCGGTGGGAATTGTGGCCAACCAACGGAAAGTGGTGAAAACTAAAAACGGTGAAATGCAATTTGGAGGTGTTATCTATTCGGATTCTGCGGACAAAGCCACCCGTTTTATTGCCAATTGCAACCAAAAGAAAATTCCATTGGTTTTCATTCAGGATGTTACAGGATTTATGGTAGGTTCCAAATCAGAGCATGGCGGAATCATTAAAGACGGTGCAAAAATGGTCAATGCTGTTTCTAATTCAGTAGTGCCAAAATTTACGGTGATTGTTGGGAATTCATACGGCGCAGGAAATTATGCAATGTGCGGAAAAGCGTATGATCCAAGACTGATAGTGGCTTGGCCAAGTGCCGAATTAGCCGTAATGGGTGGTACTCAAGCGGCAAAAGTATTGGCACAAATTGAAACTTCTTCGCTCAAGGCAAAAGGAGAAATCGTTGACGAGATTAAAGAAAAAGAACTTTTTGATAAAATAAAAGCGAGGTATGACGAACAAGTTTCACCTTATTATGCAGCTTCCCGACTTTGGACGGACTCAATTATCGATCCGTTAGATACGAGAACGTGGATTTCTATGGGAATTGAAGCCGCCAACCACTCGCCTATTGAAAAGAAATTTAATTTGGGAGTTATTCAAGTCTAACAGATTACTATCAACCAAATAGATCATTATTTATAATTTATGAAAAAAATAGTCCTATTATTACTACTTGCAAATAGTATTTACGCACAAACTTTTACCCGTAAAGATTCCTTACAAGGCGGTTTGTCTCTAGAGCGCACTTGTTTTGATGTATTGCGTTATGATTTAAATATCAAAATTAATCCAGATGATAAATCAATAATAGGTTACAATGACATTAGGTTTAAAGTACTTGAACGAACAGCTAGAATTCAATTGGATTTATTTGACAACATGCAAATTGACAGCATCGTTTTGAATTCCAATAATCTAAAATACAAAAGAGAACATAACGCCGTTTTTATCAATTTTGATGAAACACTTATTAAAGATTCGGAGCAAAAAATTCGTTTTTATTATTCAGGAAAACCTTTGGTTGCAAAAAACGCGCCGTGGGACGGTGGATTTGTTTGGAGTAAAGACGCTAGTGGTTTGCCATGGATTGGTGTGGCGGTGCAAGGAACCGGTGCAAGTTTATGGTATCCTGTAAAAGATTCACAATCAGATGAACCGGATTTTGGCGCCAGTATTAAGGTCGCGGTACCTAATAATCTAGTTGGAGTGGCCAATGGTCGTTTTCTTGGAAATGAAGACTTGAAAAATGGGTACACTCGTTGGGATTGGGAAGTAAAAAACCCAATAAACACCTATGACATTTCGGTCAATATTGCCGCTTATGTCCATTTTGGGGAAAACTACAAAGGATTGGATTTAGATTATTATGTTTTACGAGAAAATGAAGAAAAAGCCAAAAAACATTTTGAAGAAGTGCGTCCCATGATGGACTGTTTTCAATCTAAATTTGGAACCTACCCTTTTGTAAATGACGGCTATAAATTAGTCGAAACTCCTTATTTAGGTATGGAACATCAAAGTGCTGTGGCTTATGGAAATAGCTATAAAAAAGGTTACAAGGGTTCCGACCTATCAAAAACGGGTATTGGTCTACTTTTTGACTACATTATAATCCATGAAAGTGGGCACGAATGGTTCGGCAACAGCATCACAAGTAAAGACATCGCTGACATGTGGATTCACGAAGGATTCACAATGTATTCCGAAGTAGTCTATGTTGAATGCCAATATGGCTATGAAAAGGCCATGGAATACATGAATGGAATGCGATCAAATGTTAGAAATAACAAACCCATCATAGGTCAATTTGGAGTAAATAATGAAGGTTCTGGAGATATGTATCCAAAAGGTGCGTTTCTGTTAAACACCCTACGTCATTGCATTAATGATGATGCAAAATGGTGGCAATTACTTTTGAACTATTCTACTACTTTTCGTCATAAAATAATTGATACAGAAACCGTTATTGCCTACTTCAATCAGCAAAGCGGTATGGATTTAACGCCCATATTTAATCAGTATTTGCGTCATGAAGGAATACCGATGTTAGACCTCAAAATTGTTAAAAATAGGTTGTTTGTTCGATGGAGAACTAACGAAACTAATTTTGCGATGCCTTTAGATGTCGATTACAAAGGGAAAGAATGCAGAATTTTTCCTACAACTTCTTGGGAAAAAACTAAGATAAAGTTAAAAAGTTTTTCAGAAATCGAAGTTCGTGAAAAGGAGTTTTTTATTGATATAATGAAGTTTTAACCGAGTCCATCATAATCGAAAGTGGCTTTTCGCATAATTTTTCCGCTCTCGGTTTCTTTAAATTTTGGAACAAAACGAATTTCTTTAGGTTTTTCAAAAGGAGTTAATTGAGCAAAAATAGTGTCGTCTAAGTCTTTTTTCGGACCTTCGACCACGAGGACTACTTTTTGTCCTAGTAATGAATCCGGGCTTTCTATCAAAAAAAAACGCTCTTTGATGTGTACCGATAATTTTGATTCTATAGCCTCGGGAAACAACTTTACTCCCCCACTGTTGATGACCGAATCTATTCTCCCAATATAACTAAATTGAGTTTCAGAAACTAAATCAACCAAGTCATTTGTAACTACTGGTTCCTTTGAAATATGAGGAGCATTTATCACAAGACAGCCTCTGTCGTCTTTAAAAATGGAAATATTGGGTAAAATGGTAAAAAAAGGATCTTGAATTTTCTTGGCTGCAATATGAGAAACGGTTTCAGTCATACCGTACGTTTCATAAATCGAATTTGGCACCAACAAGAGTTGATTTTTTAATGATTCACTAATTTTAGCGCCCCCAATAATTACCTTTTTCACCCCATTTAAATTCCTAATTGATTGCTCCACTTGCATTGGAACCATAGCGATAAAATCATACTTTTTGTTAATTCCCTTTAACGGAGTAGATGAAGGAGCGACATTATCCATTTGGAGGCCTAAAACAAAACTTCGAACCAGCATCATTTTGCCACCAATGTATTTTACTGGCAAGCACAATAAAGCAGCATCACTTGGTTTTAAATCAAAAAAAACACCTGTTGCAAGTGCTGAATTTATCATGGATTGTTTACTTACTTCGATATTTTTAGAATATCCTGTAGTGCCTGAAGTGGTTAGTACAATTGTGTCTGAGTTAGAAAACC
Organism: Flavobacterium sp.; assembly: GCA_044231345.1. Lineage (GTDB taxonomy): Bacteria > Bacteroidota > Bacteroidia > Flavobacteriales > Flavobacteriaceae > Flavobacterium. The sequence continues at coordinate 5,151 of JBIHZQ010000081.1, read as the reverse complement.
ACTCCAAAATAAAGGCCCCAATTTCTCTTTCAAAATCGGCTCCTTTAGAATAGTATTGCGAAGCTTTAGTTACTAAATCATCCACTGAAACTTTTTGTCCGTTCCATCTAAAATCGGAATGAAGAGCAAGTCGATTTCTTGTTTGCATTCAATTAAACATTAGGATTATAACCTGCACTAATTTTACCGGTTAATCGTTCTTTCCAATTGGTCCAATGGTATTTTTTTGATAAAATATATAAAAAAGCAGGATACGTAAATAAAATGGAAACCATCATTTCGTTTAATACACTTATTGAATTTTCTTCACCCGTATATTTAAAAAGCGCATCCGTTTGTAGGGCTGAATAATCTGCTGTGAGTAATAAGGCTGCAATTAGATTATTCCCCAAATGAAATCCTAATGCGAGTTCGATACTATCGTCCATTAGTGTCATGATGCCCAGAAGAAGTCCCGTTCCTACATAAAAAACCATAATTCCGTAACCCATTTTATCCACTTCAGGATTGGCACTATGAAAAAGTCCAAAAATAAGTGACGTAAACAATAAAGGAAACCATCGATTTTTTGCAATAATACCTATTTGTTGCATTAAATAGCCACGAAATAAATATTCTTCAAAACCGATTTGAAAAGGAAAAAGCAACAAACTCAAGGCCAGTAAAATGGTGAAATTTATTGGATCAAAATTCCAAACAATAAAAGAACTGTCCATTGAATAGGTAACCGCAAAGCTAAAAATAGAAACTATCAAAACCAATCCAAATGAAAATAGAATTCTTCCAAAATCAATTTTAGGTCGAGCCGTTGTGAGAGAGATGATGTTTCTGTTTTGAAGGAAATATACCATCATAAAAAGTAATCCCAAAAGAAACGCAAATGGAATTAAATTGATTGCCAAGGCAAGGTTTTTAGGTACGTCATCTAACATTTCGTAGGCTTGATTTAACTGTTCTTTTGACATGAACAAGTACGTTACAAAATTGACAATAAAAATTCCCGCACAAATTAGTACGGTAATTAATACACGCCACCAAGTGTTATTTCCTTTAAATGCTTGCTCTATAAACATGATTGCTAAACTATTAGTTGATTAGTATTCGATATAAAAACGGAAAAGTATAAATTATTTTAATTTCTTTGCATAAATTATACTAATAATGATACAAATATACCATAATTCAAGATGTCAGAAATCACGAATGGCATTAAATTTATTAATAGAATCAGGAAAAACACATCAAGTAATAAATTATTTGGTAAACCCACCCTCTGAATCTGAGTTGAAAATTGTGGTTGAAAAAATTGGAATTGAGCCGTTGCAAATCGTTCGCAGTAAAGAAAAAATTTGGATTGAAAATTACAAAAACAAAGTAGAACACCCTGATCAAATAATTCCTATTTTGTCTTCAAATCCAGTACTTATTGAACGTCCAATTGTCGTCTTTGAATCGGTTGCTTTTATTGTGCGAACCGATGAACAATTGAAACAACTAGCCCTAAGGTTGAAATCGGATTTTTAACAAACAATTATGATTCAAACCATAAAGCAAATCTTACTTTTGCAGTCTTATTTTTTTATAAAAAAACATTCATGAAATACATCAAATTATTCCTATTCCTAGCCGTTTTTAGTAGTTCGCTTTTGAGTTTTGGTCAGCAAAAAGAAGTGACTAAAAAAGTGAAAATAAGCGGGAAAGTAGTAGAGAAAGTTAGTAGTCAACCACTTGAATACGCTACAATTTCCTTACTGAATTCAGAAGCTAAGGTGGTCGGCGGAGGAGTAACTTCTGCAAAAGGAGAATTTGAAATTAGTATAGCCTCAGGGACTTATACCATAAAAATTGAATTTATTTCTTTTCAATCATCTACAATTAAAGATAAAAAACTTAACGAAAATACCAATCTTGGTACAATTTATTTACAAGAAGATGCTACCCAACTCAATGAAGTTGTTGTTCGTTCTGAAAAAACTACGGTAGAAATAAAATTGGACAAAAAGGTTTACAATGTAGGTAAAGACCTTATGGTAAAAGGAGGTACAGTGAGCGATGTATTGGATAACATACCTTCGGTTTCTGTTGATGTCGAGGGAAATATTAGTTTGAGAGGAAATGAAAACGTAAAAGTACTTATAGACGGCAGACCTTCAAATGCAATTAATGTATCAGAAGCATTGCGACTTATTCCGGCAGATGCAATCGAAAAAGTTGAAATCGTTACTAATCCATCTGCGCGATACGATGCTGAAGGCGGAGGTGGAATTTTGAATATTATATTAAAAAAAGGAAAGAATCTTGGTTTCAATGGAACTTTTATTACTTCTACTGGAATTCCTGAAAGCTATGGTTTGAGTGGAACTTTAAATTATAAATCAAAAAACTATAATCTTTTTACGACCCAAGGATATGCCTATCGTAACAACCCAGGTAGTTTTTTACTAGAAACCACCTACCTCAATCCACAAGCTAGTGCTCCTTATTTTATTAATGAAGTTAGAGATAACGATCGTCTTAATAGAAGTTATAACGGAAATTTTGGGGTTGAATTATTCTTAGACAAAAACACCACTTGGACCAACTCGTTCAATTACAGAAAAAGCAAAGGAACAAATCAAGACAATGTGAATTATGATAATTATTTCACAAATGCCGCTGATAATTTTTCAAGAACCCGAGTTAATTATGAAGGAAGTGCGAGTGAAAATTTTGAATTTGTTTCTGGGCTTGTGAAGAAATTTAAAAAAGAAGGACATAAATTAACGGTTGATTTACAATTTTCTAAAAATACGGATTTAAGCAACGCAACAATTATTGACAGTCAAAATGGAACCGACACCACGCTTAACGATCAAAATCAAAAAAGAAATTTGTTTCAAACCGACTATATTTTACCTGTTGGAAAGGGAGCTCAATTTGAGGCAGGGTATCGTGGTGATTTTTCAGAGCAAAAAACTGATGTCTCGGTTTTCAATAACGCAATTCTAAATACTAATTTTACGAATATTTTAGAATACAAAGAAAAAGTAAACGCGTTCTATAGTCAATACGGATTTAAAAAAAATAAATTTTCTTTCTTAATGGGAATTCGATGGGAAGATTCCAATATTGACGTCAATCAATTAACCACTGCTATTTACGCAAATAAACGCTACAACAATTTTTTCCCAAGTGCTTTTGTAACCTACGAAATTGCAAAAGAAAACACGTTGTCCATTAGCTACAGCAGAAGAATTAATAGACCCCGAGGACGCCAACTGAATCCATTTAGTAATTATTCTAGTAACATTAATATTTTTCAAGGAAATCCAGATATCAATCCCGCTATGACCGATGCGTTAGATTTTGGCTACCTAAAAAAATGGGAAAATGTTACTTTGAGTACTTCATTGTATGCCAATAAAACTTCGGATGTTTTTCAATTTGTGAGAAAGGAATCGGGGAGTTTTGCCACTACCATCGTTGATGGTGAGGACATTGTGGTTAATGGTCAGGTAACTGAGATTGTTGGTGGCGCAGACATACGAATTCCTGTAATTATCAGTACTCCAATTAATTTAGCCACAGAATATAGAGCGGGCTTTGAATTTACTCTTAATTATACCCCATATAAATGGTGGAAATTAAATGGTAATTTCAACTTCTTCCATGCCGAAACTCAAGGAGATTTTTCTTATACTAATTTTAATAATGTAATTGTTACCCAAAATTTTGACAATAGTGCCAATTCTTGGTTTGCAAGATTAACCTCTAAAATTACATTACCATATAAAATTGATTGGCAAACCAACGCTAATTACACAGGCTCACAAACCTACGCACAAGGAAAAACACTGGGAGTTTTTAGTGCTAACCTAGCTTTTAGTAAAGACGTTCTTAAAGATAAGGGAACTATTGCGTTAACAATTAGTGACGTTCTTAATTCTCGTAAGCGATTAATGAAAACCAACATACCAAATTTGATTAATTCCTATGGCGAAATGCAATGGCAACAACGCCAAATTACAGTATCTTTTACTTATCGTTTCAATAAACAGAAAAATGATAGAGAGAGACAACCAAGAATGGGAGCTCCTGAAAATAATGACGGTGGTGGATTTTAAGCATAAAAAAAAGGACTCGAATTTCGGGTCCTTTTTTTATTAAGAAATCAATACTTAAATTGAAGATTCTTTTTTAGCTTTTTTCTCTTTATACATTTCCCATAATGCTCCACCTATCCAATACTGAACGAATGCAACTAAGAAAAACATTAACCAAAAACCAATAGTGAGAATAGTTAAAAAAAGTAGAAAGCCTAAATACTGTGAAAAATCAAACATGTTTTCCGGAATTTTGATTATGGTACAAATGTAAGTTTATTATTTTTTCTTACCAATAAAAAAACAAATCAATTTTTATAAAAACGTAATTATACGTATTTTTGACATCAATATTTCAACATTTTAAAACCTACTGATAAAAATGGATTACCGAATTGAAAAAGACACCATGGGTGAAGTGAAAGTTCCTTCAAACAAATATTGGGGAGCACAAACGGAACGTTCTAGAAATAATTTTAAAATTGGACCCTCAGCTTCAATGCCTAGTGAAATTGTAGCAGGTTTTGCTTATTTGAAAAAAGCTGCGGCTTATGCCAATTGTGATTTAGGTGTTTTGCCTATGGAGAAACGTGATGCAATTGCGGCTGTTTGTGATGAAATTTTAGCAGGTCAATTAACGGATGAATTTCCATTGGTTATTTGGCAAACAGGCTCTGGAACACAAAGCAACATGAATGTTAATGAGGTAATTGCTAATCGTGCCCAAGTCATCAAAGGATTGAAAATAGGGATAGATGAACCTTTTATTAAGGCCAATGATGACGTCAATAAATCACAATCTTCCAATGATACTTTTCCAACTGGAATGCACATTGCGGCTTATAAATCAGTAGTTGAAATTACGATTCCAGGTGTTGAAAAATTACGAGACACCTTACACGAAAAAGCCATTGCTTTCAATTCCGTTGTGAAAATTGGGCGCACTCACTTGATGGATGCTACTCCACTAACACTAGGACAGGAATTATCAGGATATGTTGCTCAGTTAAATTATGGGTTAAAAGCATTAAAAAATACCCTCTCCCATTTGTCTGAAGTCGCTTTAGGT
>JBIHZQ010000080.1:0-9119 GCA_044231345.1 Flavobacterium sp. | reverse complement strand
CTCATAAGTAAATTTATTAATTATAACTCAATTCAAACCTTTGTGCCTTTGTTGCTTATTGCCTTTGAATCTTTAAGATTTACCAATTATCCTCAGTTCCGTAATCCTCAAAACTATCATCTCCGCTGAACATATCTAGGTCGTCTTCGTCTAAATCGTCATCAAATTCACCATAGATGTCATCGTGCATATCGGCTTCAAAGTTTTTCTCCATGGCTTCAGCAGGCATCATTCCATGGGAAAATATGGTTTCTGGATACGCATTTCCAGCAGTAATTTCTTCAATTGCGGCCAATTCTACCAAGAAAGTCCACATATTGATAAAATCATATACATAAATAATTTTCGTGTTTTGCTGGTCTAAAATGTCTGATATTTGATAATCACTCATTATTTTTTGCTCACCGGGAACGTCGCCAGTATCAAAAAGCGAAATTTCATCTTCCTGATTCCAAGTTTCGTCACAGGTATAAAAAGAAGCCACTTCCAGTCCGTCAAACCCAAAAGCATTTACAATTGCATTGTGCAAATCCTCCAAAGTATCTTCCGCAAGTATTGCAATGTCTCTAAAAACATCATCTTCGTCGTCAAGAATGACTCTAAATTTATAAACCATAGTTGTTATTTTTAATCTATAAGCAAAGGTAAAATTAATTTTAGATTTTAGATTTTCCATTTTAGTTTTGTTAATAAGATTTTTTTGGAGCTAATCCGGCTATCATTCCAAATCCGCTTTATTGTTGCTGTCGCACAATAAAGCGGGATTTTCCCTTCTATCCGGGCTAAAAATAATTAACATATTTTACGCTCTTCTTAGTAAATAATTTCATTCATAATCTAATTTCAATTTAATAGTTTACTCAAAATTGTATAATTGTATATAGAACTTTTTCGAGTTGTATTTTGAGTTTTAGAATAAGAATTAGATGCTAAAAATTTTTATAGAATCAGTCGGAAATTTGTAATTACGATGAAAGTAATTAAGGAAAATGTAGTCTATAGCAACTCAAGATTAAGACTCATTTTACCAACTTTTAAAGACGAAGAAGGGATTGTAAGTAGCGAAAAAGTGGCTGATTTTAAAAAATGGATTAGATAAAGATGTATTGTTATTTTTATTTAAATAAAATACCTTAAATAATTCATTAATAATATTTTAATACTTAACTATCAATTTAATCTATAGTGGTTTTAAGCCTTAAAAAGGAGTTTTCGAATACCAATTATTATAAAAATAAAGAAGGTGTAAATAATAAAAAACGGAATGATGTATTCAATCAAATTTAGAGGTAACATAACAGCAATAATCAATAATTGAAATCCTAATCCGTAAATGGATAGAAAGGTCATGAACCAATTTGGAAACGTTTTTACCTTGTATGCATCTTGATCCAAAGCATGAATTATTTTGTCAAATGTTCCGTAAACCAAAGTGTAAATTGCAAACAAAACATCAACTGATTTTTGTGTTTCTCCAGGCAAAGCTCGTGGTGATTTGTACTCAAAAATTTTACTTGTTGTATCTCCTCCCACCGATTTATTTCTTAAAATCACATAGTAATAATTGTATAAAGTGCCTTGTAATTGAATGCCAATAAATGCCAAAAGTGTAAACCAAATTGTCGTTTTTGAGACGTAACAAATGGTCATTAAAAACATAAAATTTAGGATAATATCAAATACACTATCGAGGTATCTTCCTACATAAGAAGGCGTGTTTTTCAATCGAGCCAATTCGCCATCAGCAGCATCAATTGCCGATTTTAAAATGATGAAAAATCCAGCCAATAAATAGTGTTTTTGTAAAATACAAGCTATTGAAATTAGCCCAGAAAGACCAAATAGAAGTGTAACGTGAACAGGAGTGAAGCGGGTGTTTTTTAGTAAATTGGCAAACCATTTTCCAAAAGGTCTTCCATAATCTGATAAATCTAAAAATTTATCTTGAGCCGATAGTTTTGACATTTAAAATTTCTAAATAGAAATGTGACAATATAGTCAGTAAATTATTTTGAAAGCCTATGCAATGTAAAAGTCATAGTCGCTAACAATAGAAAAGCCATTATTTGATGCGTGAGTCCTAACCACATTGGCACGCCTAACAACAAAGTTAATACTCCCAATATAAATTGTATTAAAACCAATAAAAGCAACATCCGTAGTCCCCTTTTTTGAGCTAATGAGAGCATGTGTTTTCTACCTTTGAAATAAAGAAAAACAATGCATCCTACAACCAGATAAGCCAAAGTTCTATGAATAAATTGAACTCCACTTTTTCCCTCAGTAAACCGTAAAATCCAGGATTCTTTTTCTAGTAGAATACTTTCATGAAACAATTGTCCATCACTCATTAAGGGCCAATGATTGTGAATTAATCCTGCGTTTAAACCTGCCACAAAACCGCCGTATATAATTTGCACTATCAAGAATACTAAGGCAAATCGGGCAATAGTTCTTAAAGTTTTTTCAATCTTCACTCTTTCAGGATAGATTAAATCTAGTGCCACCCATAACGTATAAGCAAATGTAATAAATGCAAAAGTTAAATGTAAAGCTAATCTGTAATGACTTACATCTGGATTGTCAATTAATCCGCTTTTAACCATAAACCAACCCAAAAATCCTTGAAATGCTCCCATTCCTAATAAAATCATGCATTTTTTAATGGTTGATGAATCTAATTTTTTCTTTAAAAGAAAATATAAGAACGGAATGATGAATACTAAACCAATTATTCGCCCAATAAATCGGTGAAACCATTCCCAAAAATAGATAAACTTATAATCGGATAGTTTGAAATCATTGTGAATATTTATTATCTTATATTCAGGAAATTGTTTGTATTGCTCGAATGCTTCTTCCCATTTTTCTTCAGAAAGTGGTGGAAAAGTATCGGTTACAAGGTGCCAGTCGGTCATCGATAAGCCAGAGTTAGTCAAACGGGTAATGCCGCCAACAGTAACCATAATGAAAAGCAGAATACAGCCTGAAAGAAGCCAGTAAATAACGGATTTGTTATTCTTCATTTTAGAAGTAATTTTTAAGCAAAATTATTTTAATCTTTTGATAAATAAATTCAACAATAGTTAATCTTTACTTATTATTTTAATTTTTTTTCAAGCCTAATTGATTCGCGCGGTTCATTATAAAATCATAAGCCGCTTCATATTCATTTGGAATTTCCCCATCCAAAATGGCTTCTTTTACCGCTTCTTTTAATAAACCGATTTCTCGTGAAGGTTTTAAATTGAAAAGCTCCATAATTTCTTCACCTGTAATTGGGGGTTGAAAGTTTCTAACATGATCTCGTTCTTCAACTTCTACAATTTTCTTGCGAACAATTTCAAAATTACTATGGTATTTTTTAAATTTTTTTGGATTTTTTGTAGTAATATCTGCCTCGCACAAAGTCATTAAATTTTCAACGTCTTCACCAGCATCAAAAACCAATCGGCGAACAGCTGAATCGGTTACCTTTTCTTCAGATAAAACGATTGGTCGCGAACTCATTATGACCATTTTTTGAACAAATTTCATTTTGTTGTTCAAGGGCATGTGCAAACGTTCGAATATTTTTTTAACCATTTTTCCACCCAAAAATTCATGCCCGTGGAATGTCCAACCCTGCTTGTTATTGAAACGTTTTGTTGGTGCTTTTCCAATGTCGTGCAATAATGCGGCCCATCTTAACCAAACATCATCAGTATACGGACAAATGTTATCAACGACTTCCAGCGTGTGATAAAAGTTGTTTTTATGAGTTTGACCCTCAATTTCTTCCACTTGATTTAATGCGGTTAATTCTGGAAGAATAATATCCAAAAGCCCCGTTTTATAAAGCAATAAAAAACCCAATGATGGTTTGTCGGTAGAAAGTATTTTATTCAATTCATCGACAATGCGTTCGCCAGAAATAATTTTGATTCGGTCTTTATTTTTGGTAATTGATTGCAATGAATTTTCTTCAATTTGAAATCCTAATTGGTTTGCAAATCGAATCGCACGAAGCATTCGCAATGGATCATCAGAAAATGTTATGTCAGGATCAAGAGGCGTTTTTATGGTTTTATTTTTCATGTCCTCTAGACCATTGAAAGGATCGGATAGTACACCAAAATTTTTATGATTTAGTGACAATGCCAGTGCATTTATAGTAAAATCTCTACGGTTTTGATCGTCCTCTAAAGTACCGTTTTCCACCACTGGATTCCGACTTTCAAAATGGTAGGATTCTTTTCGAGCGCCTACAAATTCAATTTCGGTATCTTCAAAACGCAACATAGCAGTTCCATAGGTTTTGAAAATTTGCACTTTTGGTTTGTTTGGAAGCAGTTCCGATACTTTTAACGCAAGTTCAATTCCGCTACCAACAGCAACAATATCAATGTCTTTTTTGAAATCCCTTCCTAAAATCAAATCCCTTACAAAACCACCAATAACATAGGTTTCAATGTTAAGTTTTTGAGAAGCTTGAGAAATCACTTCGAAGATTTTATTATTTAATGCTGTTTTATAATTCATAATTTTTACCGCAAATTCGCAAATTAATTTATTGAACTTATAATGCGTTTGTATTCTAAAGATACTAAGTTGAAATTGGTAAGTATTGCTAATTTGTTTTTAGAAACCTTTAAATAGTTTAAACATTGATTATAGTGACTATTATTAAAACAATCAACGGTTTTAATTTCAAGGACGATTTTGTCATAAACAACAAAGTCAGCATAGAATTTATGTTTTAAAGTTCTATTTTTATAATTAACCGAATATTCTTTTTCTCTTTCGAATGGAATGTTTTGTTCAAGAAATTCATATTCAACAGCATCTTTATATACAATTTCAGAAAATCCTTTGCCAAGATTTTTATGAACTTCAAATAATATGCCTACTATTTTATAATTTTCTTCTTTATAAATATACTCTTCCATAATACTAAAAAAAATTTGCGAATTTGCGGTAAAATATTTATTTCAATAATTTTCACCAAAAATAATTTGTGAATTCGAAGCTATTTTTTTTACTTTCTAATAATCTTTACTTGAGAATCATTCGTCAATTTTATTATTGTCGAAGGCTTTCCCCCGATTTTTTCGTGGTGCAAATTTACAACATAGTCGACGCCATTAACAATTTCGGGACTAATTTCTTTAAAACTTTTAGGTGTTGGCTGACCTGAAATATTCGCAGAGGTAGAAACTAAAGGCTTTTTCATCTTTTCCATTAATTTGAAGCAAAAAGGCTCCTTCACAATTCTAATTCCTAACGATTGGTCTTGAGAGATTATATTCGGCGCTACATTTCTTGGATTGTCCAAAATTAATGTGGTTGGTTTTTCAGCTAAATCCAATAGTTGCCAAGCCACCTCAGGAATGTCTTTGAATACATTATACATCATCTTTTCACCATTCATCAACACAATCATGCTTTGTGTTTCGGCTCTTTGCTTGAGTTTGTATATTTTTGCTACGGCCTCTAAATTAGTGGCATCGCATCCAATTCCCCAAACGGTATCTGTTGGATAAAGGATAATCCCACCTTCTTTTATGACTTCGTAGGCTTTATGAATTTCTTCGTTGATCATATTGTTACGATTTTCTGTTTGGTTTTCAATGATTTGGACATTGGCGCTCCCATGATTAGCAAATTAAATAAAGGCCAATTTTTTGGTTTCAAAATACTACTAAAAAAATATTTTAGAATCAAAAATGCTAAAACTAATTTATGAGCAAAATAGCCATAATGCTTCTGAATTATATAGAGTAATGAAATTTTTAATTCTTTTTTTATGGCCAATGATTTTCCTGTACTTGCTCCATGAAAGTGAACAAATTCGGCTTTAGGCACTAAATAGGCAAACTTCCCTATTTTTGCTAATCGAAGGCATAAATCGGTTTCTTCATAATATAAGAAAATGGAGGTGTCAAATCCATTAACAGTTTCGAAATCAGCGGTTCTTAAAAACATAAAACTTCCTGGAACAAAGTTAACTTTTAGGGGTGTTTCATATCTTTTTTTCCGATTTGGATATTTCTTGGGATTGCTGATTTCTAAAATTTTTCTACCCAAAATTTCTCTTGCCGGAGAAGCAAAATGATCTAATGAAATTAAGAAATCACCGTTTTCTTTATATGCCTGAGCACCAGCTATTCCTATCGTTTTGTCATTGTCTAATGTTTCTTTAAGAATGGTTAAGCAATCATTTTTAAACAAAGTATCGTTGTTTAAAATGGACAAATAGGTTGCATTTGCATGAGGAATTCCATACATGTTTCCGCCTCCAAAACCAGTGTTTATAGGACTTCTTTTGAGTTCTAAATTTGGAATTTTAGCCTCGTCGAGATAAGTTTTTAAAGCCAAATAATCTGAAATTTCTGAACAATTATCGGTTATAATTATTTGATAGGAAATACCATTCGAAGTCTTTTCAATAATGGATCGAACACAATTGATGGTGTGTTCACTAGAATTATAATTGATTAAAATTACGGCTACATCAAACATTATAAATATTGATTTATTCCTTTGTCAATAAAGGTTAATTGTTGTTCCGTTGTTTGTCTTTCAATCTCATGATTAATTTCAAGGTGACTTTTAGATTGCTCTTTGTGATAAATATGATAGGCAATTCCTGAATATTTTAGTCTTTTTCCCTTAATTCCAATATTATGTAAACGTTGAATCATCTCAGAATCGTCAATTCCCCAGCCAACTAATGCTTCGTTAAAACCATTGATTTTAATAAAATCGGCTTTCCAAAAAGACATATTGCAACCTCGTAGTTTAGAAGAACGCTTTTCGACGCTTTTTGCAAAATTCATCAGTAATGGAAATCGAATTGTTCGGCCTCTTTTTTTAATGCCTTTGGTGAAAAATGAAAATGAAATTATTTTTTTTGAAAATAAATCAGACAATAAATTTTCTTGAATATTGACACGTGAACCAAACAAATAATGTCCTTTTTGGGCAAATGTTAAATGGTCTTCCACAAAATAATTGTTCATTATTATGTCACCATCAATTTCAATTATATAATCATATTTAGAAGCCGCAATTGCTTTATTCATAATCGCTGGCTTCCTATTTTTGTTGTCTTCATGCCAAATATGAACCAGTGGAATCGGGAATTTTTTTTGAAATGCCTCGATTAATGTTTTCGTTTCTTCCCTTGAACCATCATCTGCAATGATGACTTCGTTTGGTAAAACGCTTTGATTTAAAATACTCAACAGTAACAATTCTAAGGCTTCAGGCCAATTATAAGTAGGTGTAACTAGGGTGCAACTTGGGTGCGACATATTATTTGAAAAATTTATGTAAAAATACATTAAAAATTTGAAGTCTTAAAAGCAATACTTACATTTGACGAAGTTTAATCTTTCTTAATTAATGAAATACAGTATAAATACTTTTTTTAAATCCAATGAAAATCAAATTCTGGATTGTATATCTAATTTCCATAATAAAGGAAAACTTTTCGGTGATGGAAAAAGAAATAAGATTAAACTTTTTGATTTAGAAGGAATAACAATAAATATAAAATCGTTCAAAAAGCCACATTTCATTAATAAAATTATTTATTCGTATTTCCGAAAATCAAAAGCAAGACGTTCGTTTGAGTTTGCTAATAAATTAATCGAAAATGGTTTTGGCACCCCAACACCAATTGCCTTTTCGGAAAACTTTGATAGTATTGGCTTGCGAGATAGTTATTATGTCAGTGAACATTTAGAGTGCGATTTAACTTTTAGAGAACTAGTAGAAATTCCTGATTTTCCAAATCACGAAACAATTTTGCGACAATTCACCCATTTTTCTTTTCAATTGCATCAAAAAGGCATTGAATTTAAAGACCATTCCCCAGGAAATACCTTGATAAAAAAAGTTTCTGAAAACGAGTATGATTTCTTTTTGGTTGATTTAAACCGTATGGATTTTCATGAATCGATGTCATTTGAAAAACGAATGAAAAATCTTTGTAGATTAACCCCTCATAAAGAAATGGTTGCTATAATAAGTAATGAATATGCTAAAATTTCGGGCGAAGGAGAAGCATTGATTTTTGAAACTTTATGGAAAATGACCGCAGATTTCCAATTTAAATTTTACCGAAAAAAGAAAATTAAAAAGAAATTGAAATTTTGGAAGTAATTCTTCTCGAAAAAAATAGTATTTTCACTATTCAATTAAATAAATGAAAATCTCCGTTATCATTACTACTTACAACGCCGAAGCATGGTTAAAAAAAGTGCTAATTGGCTATAGCGTCCAAACGGAGGATGACTTTGAAATTGTTATTGCCGATGACGGTTCAAGCCCTAAAACCAAAGAATTGTTGTTAGATTTCAACACTAAATTCAAGCATCCAATTGTTCATGTTTGGCAAGAAGATGATGGTTTTCAGAAGTCGAAAATACTGAATAAAGCAATTCTAAAAGCCAATTCTGATTATTTACTTTTTACGGATGGTGATTGCATTCCACGTGCCGATTTTGTTAAAACACACTTAAAACACAAAGAACAAGGCTATTTTCTATCGGGGGGCTATTTTAAATTGCCGCTTTCTGTTTCTGAACTTATCTCTGAATTAGATATTAGTAACCAACATTGCTTTAGTTTAAAATGGCTTAAAAAGAATGGCTTTTCTCTGAATTTTAAAAGCATAAAATTGACTAAAAATAATCTTTTAGCACAATTTTTGAATTGGATAACTCCAACAAAAAGATCATGGAACGGACACAATTCTTCTGGATTTAAAGCAGATATTCTGGCTGTAAATGGATTTAATCACGACATGAAATACGGAGGGTTAGATCGAGAATTGGGAGAGCGGTTGTTTAATAATGGACTTTTATCAAAGCAAATTCGGTACGCAGCGATTTGTGTTCATTTGGATCATGCAAGAGGATATTCAGATCCTGAAATTTGGAAAAGCAATAACGCAATTCGCAGTTTTAATCGAAAAAACAAGGTAATAAAAATTGAAAACGGAATAGATTCGCTTTAATTTTTCATAAAACCTAAATCAATAAAATATGCTTCTAATTTTTCTAAAATTAATTCTAAAGGATATTCGTCAAAGTATTTAAACGTATGTTCTTTGATGTGTTTTTCGTCAAATT
>JBIHZQ010000152.1:0-2712 GCA_044231345.1 Flavobacterium sp. | reverse complement strand
CCGCCCTAAACGAACTTACCGGGGTAACAGGAATTGCCGTTGATTATGCCACTAATTCTGGAACTCCCCTATGGACTTCGGAAGGTTTAACCACTACGAATTATTCTCTAGCTAGCGCCTATCAATTATATACTATTGACTTTGAAAACATTCTTGCCGTGAACAATAACCCTGATTTTAAAATCCGTTTGCGTTTTATTGGAACTAATCTAACCGCTGATTCTGGAAATAGGGTAACGTTTAATAATATTGCAGTGGATGGAGTGCAAATTCCATTGAATACTAATTCTCATACTTTTGATAGTATGTTAGTTTATCCTAATCCGTTTGAAAACGAAATTACTATTGCTGGTAGCGCTGGACCAATAAACTTCAAAATAAGTAGTGTCGATGGAAAACTGATTAGAAAAGGAGTAATTTCTAATTCGTATTTGAACCTATCTGATTTAGCCAAAGGTCTTTATCTGCTTCAATTGGAACAAGATGGAAATTGGCATACCAAAAAAATAATTAAAAAATAAGTGGAAGAAGTTTCAAAAAAGAGTGGTTATTGCCACTCTTTTTTTATTTTTTTTGATGCCGATTAATTAAAGTAGTTTGCCAATCATTAATTTGAATACCAAACGTTTTCTTTATTTTAGATTTGTCTAGTACGCTATAACTTGGTCGTTTTGCTGGAGTGGGAAATTGTGCGGATGGAATCGGAGTTACGTCAATTTTAACTTGATTTATTTCGAATATTTTTTTGGCAAAATCATACCAACTGCACTGCCCTTCATTGCTAAAATTAAATATCCCAAAGTGAGTAGAACTGTTTTCGTTTTCAACAATTTTTAAAATAGCATTTGCTAAATCTACTGCGTTTGTAGGCGTTCCAATTTGATCGTTAACCACGTTTAACGAACTCCGCTCTGAAGCCAATCGCAACATTGTTTTCATAAAATTAGCGCCAAACTCTGAATAAACCCATGAGGTTCTGATGATAAAATAAGCATCAAATACTTCTTGAATCGCTATTTCACCCTCTAATTTTGTTTGTCCGTAAACTCCTTTTGGATTGGGTAAATCCATTTCTGAATAGGGTTCGTTTTTTGAACCATCAAAAACAAAATCGGTAGAAATATGAATTAATTTTGCGTTAAATTCTTTACAAGTTTCCGCTAAATTTTTTGCGCCAATGCAATTTATTAAATGTGCTTTCTCTGGTTCTGATTCGGCTTTATCCACTGCAGTATACGCCGCGGTATTAATACAATAATCAGGTTTTATTTTGCTGAAAACTAAATGACAATCATCTATTTTGGTAATGTCTAAATCCGATGAAGAACAGAAAACAAACTCAATTTTAGGATAATTTCCAGCAACAAACTGAATGGCTTGCCCTAATTGTCCGCTGGCGCCTGTGACTAAAACTACCATACTTTTTTGGCGTTTTCAAGTGTTGGCAATATCAAATCTTTCTCGGAAATTATTAAGTTTTCCAATGGAAATTGCCAATCAACATTTACTGATTTATCGTTGTATAACAATCCGCCTTCGCTTTCTTTATTGTAAAAATTATCACATTTATAAAAGAACGTTGCGGTATCGCTTAATACTAAAAACCCGTGAGCAAATCCTCTTGGAACAAAAAACTGAGTGTTGTTCTCGCCGGTAAGCAAAACAGAAACATATTCGCCATACGTTGTCGAATTGGGCCTGATATCCACCACCACATCCAAAACTTCTCCTTGCAAAACCCGAACTAATTTAGCTTGTGCGTGTTCTCCCGTTTGATAGTGCAATCCTCTCAACACTCCTTTGGTAGAAAAAGACTGGTTGTCTTGAACAAAATGAACTACTTTTCCGGTGCCTTTTTGAAAAGTGTTTTCGTTAAAACTTTCCATAAAATAACCTCTTTCATCCTGAATTACTTTTGGTTCAAGAATAAAACAACCTTCTAATTTTGTGGGGATAAAATTCATTTTCTTATAAAATATCTAACAAGTGTGTTCCGTAACCACTTTTCAATAAGGGTTGTGCCAATGCTTTTAATTGTTCGGCATTAATGAAGCCCATTTTGTACGCTGCTTCTTCAATAGAGCCAATTTTCAATCCTTGCCGTTCTTCAATAACTTGAACAAACTGAGAGGCCTGCATTAACGAATTAAAAGTTCCTGTGTCAAACCAAGCGGTTCCTCTGTCTAAAATACTTACTTTTAACTTTCCTCTTTTAAGGTATTCTTTATTGACATCGGTGATTTCAATTTCGCCCCGATGACTTGGTTTTATATTGGCCGCAATTTCAACTACGTCATTATCATAAAAATAAATTCCAGGAACTGCAAAATTTGATTTGGGATGTTCTGGTTTTTCTTCGATAGAAAGCACGTTTCCTTGTGCATCAAAATCGACAACACCATACCGTTCAGGGTCATTCACATGATAAGCATAGATGATTCCGCCTTCAGGGTTGTTATTGGCTTGAAGTAAATCAGACAATCCTGTTCCATAAAAAATATTGTCTCCTAAAACCAACGCTACTTTATCGTTTCCTATAAATTTTTTTCCAATTATGAATGCTTCAGCCAGTCCGTTTGGGTGCTCCTGTACGGCATATTCAAAGCGACAACCCAGTCGTGTTCCATCACCCAATAATTGTCTAAATAAAGGCAAATCATGGGGTGTAGAAATAATTAAAACCTCTCTAATTCCTGCCCAAATTAAGGAAGA
>JBIHZQ010000019.1:0-26392 GCA_044231345.1 Flavobacterium sp. | reverse complement strand
TTTTTGTCTTTGCCATTCTGTTTTATGCTTATTGGAAGACCAATGCAAGACAAAAACAAGGATTATTATTTGGTTTATTTTTAGTTTTATTGTGGACAATTCGTTTTTTTGTAGAATTTCTTAAAGAAAGTCAAGGTGGATTTGAAGGAGAAAACCCAATTATATCTACAGGTCAATGGTTGAGTATTCCTTTCATTATTATCGGATTCTATTTTATCCTTAAGAAAAAAAATAAAGCTACAACATAAAATAAGTCCAATATAAGATTGTTTATTATTATTAGTTGATATAGTATTTTATATAAGAAAGACTCTCTAATGGACTCAGTGATTTTACTAGGAGTTTAACTGATTTCTTCAGTACCACCGCTTTTAGAATTATTTTTATAAAAGAAAGCCCCGCAATTGCGGGGCTTTCTTTTTATTTAATGAACTATTATTTATTGTGTTCCTCTTCTATTCTTTTGTGCTCAGCATCAGATATTGTATCTACCAAAACTGGTGTTGCGATGAATAAAGAAGAATAAGTTCCAACTACAATTCCGATCAACATTGCAAAGATAAATCCACGTATAGACTCACCACCAAAAATAAACATGATTAGCAATACTAAAATCATTGTTAATGATGTATTGATAGTTCTTGACATAGTTGAATTAATCGATTGGTTTACAATAGAGTTGAAATTTCCTTTTGCTTTACCGGCTAAATACTCCCGAACTCTATCAAATACAATTACAGTATCGTTCATTGAGTAACCAATTACAGTTAGAATAGCAGCGATAAAGTGCTGGTCAATTTCCATACCAAATGGCATGTATTTCCACAATAATGAGTAAATTCCTAATACAAAAATAACATCATGAGCAACAGCTGCAATCGCACCCAAACTATACTGCCATTTTCTAAAACTAATCATTAAATAAAGGAATACAATAGCCATTGCACCAAGTACAGCCCAGTAAGAATTTGTTTTAATGTCATCTGCTACAGTAGGGCCAACTTTTGAAGCTTGTAAAATACCATATAGTTTGCCATCATAACTGTTAACAAATTTGTCATAAGTCATGTCTGCACCATAATGCTTTTTCAAGTTTTCAAATAATAATTTATTTACCGTTTGATCTGCTTCAGTTCCGGGTTCTGAAACTTTAAACTTAGTTGTAATTTTCAATTGATTGTCATTACCAAATATTTTTGCTTCGGCACTTCCTTCAAAAACTTTAGATAATTCTTCCTTAACTTCTTCGGCTGAAACTGGTTTTTCGAATCGTACTTGAAAAGTTCTTCCTCCTACGAAATCAACCCCTTGATTTAATCCATTTGTAGAAAGTGAAATAACACTAATGATAACTACTAAAGAAGAAAAAATGTAAGTATATTTCTTAATTCCTAAGAAATCGAAATGGAAATTTGTGAAGAAATTTTTAGAGAAACCTGTTACAAAAGACAATTTATCTCCTCTTTTAACACTCCAATCTAATAATAATCTAGTGATAAAAATAGAGGTAAATAACGATGTAATAATACCAATTAATAAAGTAAGTGCAAATCCTTGAATTGGACCTGTGCCAAAAATCAATAATACAGCACCTGTTAAAACGTGTGTGACGTTTGCATCCACAATTGAGCGCATTGCACCTTTCCATCCGTAAGATGCTTTAATAGCATCTACTAAATTAGTTCCTGAACGTAATTCTTCTTTTGCTCTTTCGTAAATGATAATGTTCGCATCCACTGCAGTACCCATTGTTAAAACAATACCTGCGATTCCAGGTAATGTCAATACAAAACCAAAACTAACCATTACACCAAATAAGAATAGTAAGTTAATTGCTACCGCAATATTTGCAAACCATCCTGCTTTTCCGTAGTAAACAATCATCCATAAAGAGACAATTAATAAACCTATAAGCGCTGAATTAGTTCCATTGTCGATTGCTTCCTGACCTAATGAAGGCCCAACCACTTCTGACTGAACAATTTCTGCAGAAGCTGGTAATTTACCTGCACGCAATACATTGGCTAAATCTTTTGTTTCTGTAACATCAAATACGCCTGAAATTTCAGATCTACCTCCAGAAATAGGTCCACTTGAAACTCCAGGAGCAGAATAAACCACATCATCCAACACAATTGCAATATTGCTCTTTTGGGTATATGCCTTACCTGTTAGTTCTTCCCAAGCTCTTGCCCCTGCTCCACTCATTTGCATCGTCACTGAAGGTTTTCCAGATTGATCAAATGAATCGCTAGCATCGGTAACAACACCACCACTCATTGCTGCCTGATTATCTCTGTTACCTTTCAACGCATAAAGTTCTACCGTTTCAACTTGTTTTTTAGTTTTCTCATCTAAATTAGAAGATGGTTTCCCCCAAACAAATTTCGCATATCGTTTGTCTGCTGGCAATAATAATTTAATATCTGGTCGTTTTAAGTAACCATTTATAGCTGCCGTATCTTTAGGCTCAACAACTCCTAAAACTGGACCACCACCTTGAGCAATAAATTTACTTACGATAGGCCCTAAATTTTCAGTAGCTGCAATGGTGTCTTTAGTTTTATCAGTTAATAAATTACTGATAGAATCTGTTATAGCATTCGTTTTTTCTTGAACAGGAGTTACACTTTTTTCAGTTAGTTTGAGCGCATTATTTGCTGCTAACAAGAAATTACCTAATTCGTCAATTTTATAGGTTTCCCAAAACTCTAATTGTGCAGTACTTTGTAATAGTTTTTTGATACGATCAACGTCTTTAGCGCCTGGAAGTTCCACTAAAATTCTTCCAGATTGTCCAATTTTTTGGATATTAGGTTGAGTAACTCCAAACTTATCGATACGTTTTCTTAATACTTCGAAAGCGCTTTCGATAGATTCGTCAACTTTTTTTCTAACAATGGTTTTTACTTGATTATCAGACATTTTAAAATTAACCTCTTCGCCTAATATTTTATTAGAAAAAACATCTGGAGATGCTAATTTTAATTTTCCAGCTGCTGCTGTTTCAAACTCGTCAAAAAAGGCATCTAAATAATCTTGATTACCTTGTCTGTTTTTCGTGGCATTATCTAAAGCCTGGTTAAAAATTGGATTTTTAGAATTATTAGCTAATCCTTTAACTATATCTTTAACAGAAATTTGAAGCTGAACATTTATTCCACCTTCTAAATCTAATCCTTTGTTTATCTTTTTATCTTTTACTTCGTTGTAGGTGAAATCAGCAAAGCCTAAACTAAATACTTTTTCTTTTCCAATTGAATCTAAATATTTAAATTCTTTATCAGAATCTCCTTTGGCGAATAATTTCGCATCGTTTTCTACTTTTTGAGATACAAAAGTGAATGAAAGTTGGTAAATACTTACCAATGCAAATAAAATTGCGAAAAATTTAATAAGTCCTCTATTCTGCATTATTACTGTAATTAATTGATTTTTATTATTGTATTCTTATTTTTTATATTAAAATCAAACTTATATAATAAAATTTATAAATAAAATTTAATAAAAACTTTTGATTCTATTTTTTTTAACGAGCAAATATATAATTAACAAAAAGATTAACCAATTAATTTATTAATTAATCTCAAAAAAAAGACTGCATTAGTGCAGTCTTTTTATTATTTTCGAAATAAGTTAATTTAATACAGAACTTAAATCAGCATTCATATTCCTAACTGCATCGGCGCTTTTAGCAAATAATTGTTTTTCATCATCGTTTAATTCAATTGATAAAATCTCTTCTATACCATTTTTTCCAATGATACAAGGAACACCAATGCAAATATCATTTTGCCCATACTCCCCTTCAAGAAATACGGAACATGCAATCATTTTTCTTTGATTATTTAGAATACTATCCACTAGGTAAGCTACTGAAGCACCTGGAGCATACCACGCAGAAGTTCCTAGTAAACCTGTTAATGTAGCGCCTCCAACCATAGTATCGGCAGCTACTTTGTTTAGTACATCTTGTGATAAAAATTCAGAAACTGGTATTCCATTATAGGACGCCAAACGAGTTAAAGGGATCATTGTAGTATCTCCGTGACCTCCTATTACCATAGCCGAAACGTCATTTGAGGGTTTGTTTAACGCTTTTGATAAATAATATCTAAAACGGGAACTGTCTAATGCCCCACCCATTCCAATGATTCTATTTTTTGGCAAACCAGTTGCTTTGAGCGCAAGATAGGTCATTGTATCCATTGGATTAGATACAACTACTAAAATAGTATTAGGAGAATAAACCAATACATTTTCAACAACCGTTTTTACAATACTAGCATTAATTCCGATTAACTCCTCTCTAGTCATACCAGGTTTTCTTGGGATTCCTGAAGTAATTACAACCACATCACTATTGGCAGTTTTAGCATATTCGTTTGTCACACCCGAAACTTGAGTGTTAAATCCAGTATTGGTTGCACATTGCATTATATCCATTGCTTTTCCTTCAGCAAAACCTTCTTTAATGTCCAATAAAACTACTTCACTAGCAATTCCTCTGTACGAAATTGCATCTGCGCAGGTTGCTCCCACATTTCCTGCTCCAACTATTGTAACTTTCATTTTTTTAATATTTATTATTATAGGTTATTAAAATTCATATTGTAAGGCTAAATTGGTATTAACAAATTTTCCTACCCCCAACGAGGTTTGAAAAAAAAAATTGTCTAATTTATATCGGCATGATAATTCACCAATAAAATTTGTACGCGTTTTATATATTTCTTTGAGTTTCTCATTTAAATTCGATTGAATGGAAATGGTTTCCTCAATTTGTCCTTTTGGACCAGTGAATCGATATTTAACGTGACTGCTATTAGCAATTATTCCTAGAATAAACTCATAATTCTTGTATTCTTTGGAACCACTAATTTGTGTTTGCCAAATACCAACATCACCCGTTAATCTATTGATTCCTAAACTGCCATAGGATGATTGTGTTTCAATAAAATCAAAACTAATTGTTTCCTTTGAAAAACTAAGTATACTAGATAAATTGATTTTATTTTTTTGAAGACTCTTAAAATATTGATCTAAATTATGTTTAATCCCGGCTCCATAGACTTGATAATCTGATTTCTTTAATTTTGTTTTTGGAGCTAATTTTACTAATAATTCTGTTCCATACCCTACTGATAGCGCTCCGAAAAGATGTGGATAAAAAACCAGCTCTTGGTCAATACCCTCTGGTGTTTTAATTCTCACTTGCTCAGTACCTAATTGACCTACCATATAAATTTGTTCATCATTACCAATAGCTGATGGAACTGTAGCATTTGTTCCATTCTCTAAGGTAAAAAATCTAAAATCTGAATTATTAATTTCAAATTCTCTATTTTCTTTAGGCACAATAAAAGTGTTAAAATTTAATCCAACTGTAACTTTCCAAATCGGTCTTTTTTTTATCGAATTCATCCATCCAGATGAGGATTGATAAATAAAAGCGTCTTCTGATGGAGAAAGATATTTTTCAGAAAAAAACAGCGCATCATTGATAAGATACCCAATATCTTCTCCGATTTCATTTAATTGTGAAAAAGATATATTTGTCACTAATAGTAAGGGCAAAAATATCTTTTTCATTTTTTAAGCGTCTATATTAGCATAAACAGCATTTTTCTCTATAAAATCTCTTCTCGGTGGTACTTCGTCGCCCATCAACATAGAAAAAACTTGATCTGCTTCCGCTAAACTATCAATTGTAATTTGTCGTAAAGTTCTGAAATCAGGGTCCATAGTAGTTTCCCATAATTGTTCCGCATTCATTTCTCCTAAACCTTTATAACGTTGAATAGCAGCACTTCCGCCCATTCTTTCATTGGCTTGATCACGTTGTACATCGTTCCAGGCATATTCTTTTTTATTTCCTTTTTTAACTAAATACAAAGGTGGTGCAGCAATATATACATGGCCTCTTTCTATTAACTCTTTCATGAAACGGAAGAAAAACGTTAATATTAAAGTAGAAATATGACTTCCATCGACATCGGCATCACACATGATGATTACTTTATGATATCTTAATTTTTCTAAATTTAGCGCTTTACTATCTTCTGCAGTACCAATTGTAACTCCTAAAGCAGTGAAAATATTTCGAATTTCTTCGTTTTCAAAGACTTTGTGGTGCATTGCTTTTTCCACATTTAATATCTTACCTCGAAGTGGCAAAATTGCTTGAAAAGCTCTGTCTCGACCTTGTTTTGCTGTTCCTCCTGCCGAGTCTCCTTCGACAAGGTAGACCTCACATTTTTCTGGATCTTGTTCTGAACAATCCGATAATTTTCCTGGCAATCCTCCGCCACCCATTACCGTTTTGCGTTGCACCATTTCTCGTGCTTTCTTTGCAGCATGTCTTGCTTGTGCCGCTAGGATTACCTTTTGAACAATAATTCTGGCATCATTTGGATTTTCTTCCAAATAATTTTCAACCATTTCGCTAACCGCTTGACTTACTGGCGAAACCACTTCTCTATTTCCAAGTTTGGTTTTGGTCTGTCCTTCAAACTGAGGTTCAGCAACTTTAACTGAAATAATAGCCGTTAGTCCTTCACGAAAATCATCTCCAGAAATTTCAAACTTTAATTTGTCTAACATGCCAGACGAATCTGCATATTTCTTTAACGATCTTGTTAATCCTGTTCTAAAACCTTGTAAATGGGTTCCACCCTCATGGGTATTGATGTTATTTACATAAGAAAAAATATTCTCAGTGTAACTAGTATTGTAAATAAGTGCGACTTCTACAGGAATTTCACCTTTTTCAGAATCCATAGAAATTACATGAGAGATTATTGGCTCTCTATTTCCATCTAAATAACGAATGTATTCTTTTAAACCTTCGTCTGAATGAAATACCTCGCTAACAAAGTTTCCGTCTTTGTCTAACTCTCTTTTGTCGGTAAAAGTAATGGTGATTCCTTTGTTCAAAAACGATAATTCCCGCATTCTACCTGAGAGGGTGTCGTACGAATATTCTGTGGTTTGAGTAAAAATAGTTGGGTCAGGATAAAAAGTAACGATAGTTCCTCTTTTTGTGGTTTCACCAATTTGTTTTACTGGATATAGGGCTTTTCCTCTTTCATACTCTTGCTCATAAACTTTACCATCACTGCTATGAACCGTTGCTCGTAAATGGGATGAAAGTGCATTTACACAAGAAACACCAACCCCGTGAAGACCTCCAGAGACTTTATAGGAATCTTTATCAAATTTTCCTCCCGCACCAATTTTGGTCATTACAACCTCTAGCGCAGAAACTCCTTCTTTTTTATGTATTCCTACTGGAATTCCACGTCCGTTGTCTTCTACGGTAATGGATCCATCTTCATTTATAGCTACAAAAATGGTGTCGCAATGACCTCCCATCGCTTCATCAATGGAGTTGTCAACTACCTCATAAACTAAATGATGTAACCCTCGAACTCCTACATCTCCAATGTACATAGATGGTCGCATTCTTACGTGCTCCATTCCCTCTAATGCCTGAATACTATCTGCCGAATAATTATTTTTATTGATTTCTTCGCTCATTTTTTTTTATTCTAAAAATATATTTTTGTCTAACACGCAAATATATAAAATCATAAACGATATCCCGTAAATTATACTCGATTTGATAGGTAAGTTATTAACATAATGTTAATTCTTAAAAGCCTTTTAAACGCTACTATTTATTATGCTTTTAGTAATAATTATTTATTTATTACCATTTGAAATCATAACATCTGACTGTACATGTGCAGCATTTGCTCTTCCGCTTGGATCTTGATTTTCTTGCCATTTTGGTATCCATTTCCGTACTGTTTGCGCCGCGCTAACTTGTGGGAAGTAGCGATGGAAAATAGTTCGATAATAATAAGCTTCTTTTGTAGTTGGAGAATTATAAGGGAATTCTTGGCTGGCTAATGCGAGTTGATCATCGGTAACTTTAGAACTACAGTATTCGATGAGCTGATCAATCCAGTTGTAACCAACGCCATCAGAAAATTGTTCTTTCTGTCTCCATAGTACTTCCTCGGGTAAATAAGGATTTTCAGGAGTATCAAATGCTTTTCTAAGAATATACTTTTCAATTCCGTTATAGGTTTTAGGCTGTTTCGCTTCTGGATAAATTTGGATTGCCATATCTAAAAATGCTTTGTCTAAAAATGGAACCCGAGTTTCTAAACCATGAGCCATAGTTGATTTATCGGCACGAAGTAAATCGGCAGTAAATAATTTTTGAACGCGCTCAATGGTCTCGCGCTGAAACTCTTCTGCGGTAGGTGCATTTCTGAAATATAAATATCCACCAAAAATTTCATCTGCTCCCTCTCCAGATAAAACTACTTTAATTCCTTGTTCAGAAATAGCTTTAGCTAAGAAAAACATCGGCGTACTGGCTCGAATTGATGTAACATCGTATGTTTCTAGATGCCAAATTAATTTATCCAAAACTTCAATTCCTTGTTTAATTGTAAAATGAATTTCATGGTGTTCTGTTCCAATAAAATCGGCTACTTTTCTTGCAGCTATAGCATCGGGAGCATCTGCATCTAATCCGATAGAAAATGAATGCAGTTTTTTTCCACTTTCTGCTAGTAATCGAGACGCAATTGAAGAGGTCAGGGAAGAATCTAATCCGCCAGAAAGCAATACACCAATTGGCACATCACTCATTAGTCTTTTTTTTGTTGCTTCAGTGAGTGAATCTCTTATTAACTCTAAATCTAATTCATTAGTTGCTTTTAAAAAATCTTCATATTTAGGGGAATAATATTTGACAAATCCAGTTTTTGGTGTATAATAATGTCCAGGTGGAAATGTTGAAAATGTTTTGCATTGATCAGCAATAGATTTCATCTCCGAAGCAAAATAAATTCGACCTCTGTCATCTAGTCCATAATACAATGGTTTGACTCCCATTGGATCTCTTCCAGCAATAAAATCGTCCCCATCGATTACAACAAAAGCCCAATCTCCATCTAATAAATTACAAAAGTTATATCCGAATTCTTCATATAAATGCACAATGACTTCAGAATCCGATTGAGTAGTAAATGTGTGGTGTTTTAATACCCCTTTTCTCAATTCCTGATGGTTGTATATCTCTCCATTATGAATCATCCAAGCCGATTTTGTTCCTTGAATTGGTTGCTTTCCTGAATGTAAATCAATTATTGACAACCGTTCATGGCTTAAAATATGTCCTTTTTCAGTGATGTATAAATCACTTTCGTCTGGTCCGCGATGTGACATTCTTTTAGAAAGTGTTTTCACAAGTTCTTCCTCTTTTCCGTTTCCTATAATGGCTAAAATTCCACACATAATTAATTTATTTAATAGCACAAATTTGGGTACTAAGATTTCAAATTAAAATCTAATCCTGTAATTTGATTATAAATTAACATTAAAAAACATCAAAACATATAAATATGAAATTAAAAAGACTGGAAAATAGTGTCGGAAGTTATAAATTGTAAAAAATCGAAATTACGAAATGCTTTCAATTTGAAAAATCGTCCCGTTTATTTCAAAAGTAAAACCAATTTTATTTCCTACTAATTTGTTTCCAAGTGGGGATTGTGGTGATAATGCAATTACGGTAACTCCATCAATGGAAACTTTAGGTAAGGCAGAACTTACATAAAGATACATGCCATTTGCTCGAACTAAACTGCCTAAAGCAATCGTTTTATGAACTAAGGATGAATCTAATTGGTCTAAATCTGTTTTTTGCTCGATTAACTCTTTGAGTTTGTAATTGAGCTTTTCTTGTTCTAAATGCATCATTGATAAAGCCGTTTCATGTTTGTCACCTGCAGAACCTTTGGCATCATTTTTTGAATCTTCGGTCAACGCTGCTATCATGTCCCGAAAAACATCAATTTTGTCTTGAACTTGTTGAACGTAATGATGATGTATTTTTTGTTTAAAAGTCATTTTTTTTAATCAGCATTGTGTTTAACTAAATAGAATTTCATTTGTAATTATTGAGAATAATATGCGCTAATCAAATAGGATTGATTGCTATCAAACATGAATTAACCCACAGTTCTTTATATTATTAAAAATCAAATTTATAATTACCACCTAACACAACCTGAAATCCCTGTACGGTATAATTCATCCACTTTTGATAATCTTGATTGGCTATGTTATTGAACTTTAAAAATCCAGTAATTCGATTGCTGTGCTTGTAGCCAATATTTAAATTAGCGTCAATATAACTTGGAATAGACGATGGACTTGGGGCAATTAAAGTAAGTGCATCTGTATTTATTTGCAAATCCTTCCGTTCTCCCATAAAAAATAAATTGAAACCCGCATACCATTTTTCAGTAAGAGAAACATCTAAATTAGCACTCATTTTTACTTCTGGCAAGTTCCATGCTTCAGACGAATATTCAGTAACATAACCCGAAAATGTTCCATTGATTCCAAAAGAAATTGTTTTAGACCAATCCGCCTTTAGTTCCCCAAAAAACTGAATCGTTTTTACATTGTCATAGACTACCCCAAGAGAATTTCCATGTTCAAAATTTTCAATAGCGCCAATTTCTGAAAAATTATTACTTTTAAATAGTGCCTTGTTTTTTTCGTTACAATAGGAACCTCGGAGGTTGTAACTAACCGAGCTGTCTAATTTACCTTTAACTCCAGCAAAAATATCAAACTGTTTGTCTGTGGGTGTTATGAATAGATTGGGGGATAAAAATGGATTCTCACTGATGAAATCTCTATAAGAATTTTGTTCTAAATTTCCCTCAACTCCCGAATAAAAAATCATGTAATCTCCTACTATTTTCAAACTAGCATTCACTCGTGGATATATTTTGAATTGATTGCTATCACCCTCAGAATCCATGCTATAAAATGCCGCAAGACCGAACTGTAAACTCCAATCATTTTTTTGCATAGAAAAACTTGGATTCAGTCCAATATTAGTATAGCCGTATTTTATTTTTGAACTTGGCACAGCAGCATCAAAACTTCCAGACAGATAATCAACTATAAAATGGGTATCGATTTTATTACTGTTGATTGCTAGATCAAATGCTGGCTTAATAAAAAATCGATTCTCTGCAGATCCATAGGAATCCCAAAATCGGTTATATTTCAATGCAACTTCATTAATTATTGCGTCATTCGTTTCGATTTTTCCTCCAATATCTAACGAATGATAGGTTTGTTGCGGATTCAAAACTGAAGCCAAATCAGTGTCTATAGGAGTCTGTAATCCATACCAATTGTAAATTTGATTTTTGTAGCCAAAATCTAAAATCCAATTGAAATCTTGCTTCAGACTTCCGTAAGACATATCTAATGAGGTGGATGCAAACTTATCGTCTAATATCACTTCTTTAATTCCTCCTTGTGAGGAATGATGGCGAAACATTGCGGCCACATAATCAGTAGGATTTATATTTTTAGTTAAAAATAATTCCCCAATTACAGTACCATAATTTCCAAAACCTAACGTGGAATAATTCGTAAATGATTTTTCACTTACAGCCTTTTCTACCGCTACTGCCCTACCTTTGGAGGGGACGAAAGTAGAAGCCACTGGAAAAGAAAAAATAACGTACTTTATTTCTTCTTTGACGGTGTTTTCATCATCGTTTAATGATGGTGTTTCCTTTACTTTAAAAGCATCTGAAATGCTGGGCGTATAAGGCTTTACAACATTTACAACTTCTGTTCCAATGTTCTCGTCTTTCTTCTGTGCAAATATGACTTGAGAAACTAAAATTAGACACACCGTTAACATCCGAAAAGTAAATAGTCGTTTAAAAAATGGGGGTTTTGACATAAATTAGTTTTTTAATGTATTTTGATTTCCAAAATAGATAAGGTATTATTTTATTATTGATGAATTCGTTTTAGCCTCTTCGGTATTAATAACATCCAATTCCTTTTGAGCTTCTTCTAGAACGTCTGGAAAGGCGGTGAAATTTTTTATTACACTTTCTAAAATATAGGTGGCCTGGAAACTATCTTTCAATCCATAAAAATTTTTTGCCATGATAATTAATCCTTTGGCTCCAAAATATTTATAACCTGAATAATCTTTAGTTAATTTTTGAATAATTGTATTGGAAGCTTCAAACTTTTCGTCTTTGTTTTTGAAATAGGCATCATAAAACAATGCTTCAGCGGCTAATTCTCCTTTCGCAAGTGTCAATAATTTAGCATAAGCTGCCCTCGCTTTGGGCTCATTACCAGAATTAATTGCGGAACGAGCAATAATTATTTGCCCATCACTTTTTACTTTATCATCTGTTTTTGGATTATTTAGAACTTTATCAGCATATACGACTGCATTAGCATACTCTTTTTGTTCGTAATAAACCTTCATTAAATTTGCTTGTGCGAAAGTTATATTTTGTGGAAAATCAGCTTCTGTTTCTAGTCTTTTTAATACAAGAATTACTTTGTCACTGGTATTATTTTTTAAAAATATTTCACATAAACGAGCGAGTGATGGCTCTGTATACTCATTTTTTGATTGAGCAATTACCCATTCATAATTTGACGTTGCATTCTCTAATAATCCCTCAGAAAAATACAATTGGGCTAGATAAAAATTTGCTTTAAGTGCATGAATTCCGTTTGAAAACTTATTCAAATAACCACTAAATCCGGCAATTGCCTTTTGCGTATTGTTTTGCAAATACTGCTTTTCTGCAGATTCGTAGGTGTCATTATCTAGTTCGGAATCAGAAATTTGGACAAAATCTAATGTTTTTACCCACGTGGCATATTCCGCTACCTTTCCGTTTTCTACATAGATAATTCTAGCAGTAGATACTGCTTCTAACGCTTCTGAAGATTTAGAATATTCAGCAACCACTTTTTTTAATTTAACCAAAGCTAAGTCATCCTTTTCTGAATTGTAATAAATTAATCCCTGTCTTAATATGGCTTTTGAAGTATAAATTCCGCTTTTATATTCGTTAATTAATTGATCGTAATATTTTATTGCCAATTCACTTTTATTTTCGGTCACATAGGTATTTGCCAATTCAAATAATGCATCATCATGGTATTGTGATTTTAAAAAAACCAGTACAAACTTATTCAAGTCCTCTATCTTTTTTTCATTTTTGGCAACAAATCCGTAGCTTATGGCTTTTTGAAAAGCAGCATAATCAGCATCAACTCCCTTCATTTCAATAACTTTATTGTAGGAATCCATTGCTGGCCAATACTTAGCCAAAACAAAATAACAATCTCCTAATCTAAGGTATGCATCTGAAAGTCTTGTTTTATCGTCCTTTGATTGTGTTATAAAATTTTGAAAATAGATCGACGCCTGATCGTAGTCTTTTAATTTAAAATAACAATATCCAATTACATAATTACTGTTTTTTATTTCTGAAACCGTTTTAGCTTCCTCCGATCCTAAAAATTGTTTGTAACTCAATAAAGCATCACTAAATTTATCTAGTACGTATTCTGTTTCCGCTTTCCAATAAATAGCTCTTGCTAAAAATTTTGGCACTTGTGCAATGGCAATCGATTTATCAAACAATTCAAGAGCTTGTTGGTAATTTCCATCGATAAATAATTCAAGTCCCCTATAAAAGGTTACTTTTTGGTAGGCAATTTTATTTCTATTAGATTGGTTCTTTTCTATAAATTCTAAAGCTGCTTTGTAGTTTTTTGAGGTAATAAATGAATCAATTAATAGTCCTTCTATTTCTGGTTTACTCGGTGAATTTGGATAATTTTGAATAAACGAAGCCAAAACATCAGGAACATTTTGATATGAATTACCAATTTCATAACTCAATTTAGCATAATTTAAATAGGAATCTTCTTGAATTTTCAGTTCAAAACTCATTTCAGATGCATTTTTAAAGGCATTTAACGCTTGTTGTTTTTTTGAAGTTTTTAAATAACTCTCTCCTAAATGATAATAAGCATTTTGAGCAATCGCATCTTTTCCTCCAATAATTTTATTGAATTGTGTTATCGCATTTTCAAAATCATTTTGTTTGTAATAGGCAAATCCTAACTGATAATAATCGGTATTATTCCATTTTCCTTTTTTTCCTAGGTATTGTTTTAAATAGGGAATAGCTTCAGGAAATTGATTTAAATTGAAGTAGCTTTCGCCAATAATTTTATTCAATTCTGATTTTTCTAGTGCATTAGAATTAGCCATAGCCGCCCTTCCCAAATCGATTGCTATTTGAAATTTTCCAGATTTAAAGTTCATATCGGCTTGAAAATAGGACACTTTATCTTTGTATTTTTCTTCTCCTGAAATAGCATCAAAATACTTAGTTGCCTTTGAATAATCATCCCCTTCATAAGCCATAAAGCCTAAATAATAATTTGCTTGTACCCCGAACTCTTTAGATCGCACAACTTTATTAAAATTAATAGTTGCCTCTTTTTTATTCTTTTCAACAAAAAAAGCATACCCTTTTTGGAAATAAAAGCGTTCTAATTCAATCCCTCTGAGCGAACTTTCATCCACTTTTTCCATTAATTCCAATACTTTGGGATAATCGCCTTGATTGAAATAATACTGTGCGAGATTTTTAGTGGCTAAATTATATTTTGAACTAGTTGGGAAATTAGTAATAAATTTTTCAGTAATCAAAGCAGCGTTGGGTTGGTTCAATCGCAAACCACAATCTGCAATATAGAAACTACAATCTGGAATTAATTCTTGATTTAGCTTGGCAGAAATTATTTTTGAAAACAATAATTGAGCGGCTAAATAATTTTCCTCAAAATAGAGTTTTTTTGCGGTTTCAAATTCGGAAATATCTGTAGAATAAATCGCTGATTTTTGAGCTGAACTCGAGTGACTACCCATAAAAAGTAACAGTAGTACTAACCAAATTGAATTACGCATAAGTTAATGTATTTAATAATTCCAAATATATTATAATCTGTAATGTATAACGGGGTATTTCATGATTTTATTATGAACATTTTTTTAAACATATTGAAACTAGTATTAAATTGAGGGGAGAAAATTGTCAATTGATTAAATCTTATTACTTTTACCCAACTAAAATTTCAAATCTATGTCACAACCCATTTTATCATTAAATAATGTAACTATTTATCAAGAAAACCAAGTTATATTATCCACTATTAATCTAGCGGTAAACAAGGGTGAGTTTATTTACCTTATTGGGAAAACGGGCTCTGGAAAAAGTAGTTTCATGAAAACACTCTATGCTGATTTGCCTTTATCAGAAGGGGAAGCCACTATTGTAGATTTTAACCTAGCCACATTAAAAGAAGACGACATTCCTTTTTTAAGAAGAAAAATTGGAATTGTATTTCAGGA
The DNA here is from genome assembly GCA_044231345.1 of Flavobacterium sp. Lineage (GTDB taxonomy): Bacteria > Bacteroidota > Bacteroidia > Flavobacteriales > Flavobacteriaceae > Flavobacterium. The sequence goes on along the minus strand of JBIHZQ010000019.1, from coordinate 11,088 downwards.
TTTTAAATTATTACCCGATCGAAGTGTAAATGAAAATATGTTATTTGTTCTAAAAGCAACTGGTTGGACCGACTTAAGTGAAATGCAAGATAAAATAAATGATGTTTTAGAGAAAGTTGATATGAAAGCTTTTGCCTCAAAAATGCCCCATCAATTGTCAGGTGGTGAGCAACAACGAGTAGCAATTGCTAGAGCTTTATTAAACGATCCTGAATTAATTTTAGCCGATGAACCTACTGGAAACTTAGATCCACAAACTAGCGTTGAAGTAATGGAGGTTTTACGGAAAATTAATTCTAATGGAAAAACAATCATCATGGCAACCCACGATTATGCACTTTTGATGAAATATCCTTCCAAGACCTTAAAGTGCGAAGACAAAGCTGTATTTGAAGTTATTCAGAAAGCACTTTAGTAGCTGCTTTTTTTGAGTAAATCAAACCCGAAATCATAATGAGCACCATCGGATAAATTACTAAATGAAACCGATCGCCTTGCCCACTTGAAATTCCTGAAATCGCAATAAAATAGAGTACAAAAACCGAAGTAATCCAAGAGATTTTACTTCGATTTCTTTTTATTATTACATAAATAGAGAGCACTATTCCTATGATAGAAAAAATGCAGTTTTGTAATTTTGATAGTACTCTAAAAATTAATTTAAAACTTTCAAAACATGAAGTTGAAGATCGATTTATATAATTTATTAATGAAGGATTTCCTTTGGTAGCATTGCCAAATACATTAATGCAATAAGCCTTAAATAAGTTCCATTTATTATTTTTTATTTGCTCCTTTACATCCATAAAAGCAACTTTTTTTTGTTCTGTCAAGGGTAGTCTATCAAAATAACTAGCTCTAGGATTCTTGTATTCTTCAAATAAAATTTCATTCCGAAAACAATCAGCTCTAGTACCCAAATAATTATAATACGTTTTCGAATCAGTGTATGTAATTGTATAATTTCCAAATTGTTGATTAACTTGAAAAACGTGAAACAGCAGCAAGAACAAAGGTGCAAATAGGGCTATTGACCATTTATTAAAAATTTGATTTATAATCGTTTTTAAGAAAAATAATGAAATAAATAATACTAGAATTTTTGTTGAAGGCTTAATTAATATACATAGAATCAATACGCCAATTCCAATAGCTAAATAGCGATATATTTTAGTTAGATAATATTTCTGAAAACAAAATAGAGTAAAAACAAGACCTAAAATAAAAATGGTTTCAGTTAAAAGATGAAATAATAATAAAGTACTAGTTATTGAAAATAAATAAACCAAGGTGAACGAAAATGCATAATGAACAGGTAAATAATTCTTTAGGATTTCGAACAATAAAATTAATGTTGAAAACCATGAAATTAGATTAATAATTAAACTCCAAGAAAAAAGTAGTTGCTTCGAACATCCAAATGCTAAAGGAAATCCATTTATCATGGCAATTAGTAATGGCCGAGTAGCGTCAGATTGTCCAGTATAATAGAATTTTTCAGCCGCTTTAATATAAGAAATCGTGTCGGGAAAAATATAAGTTTGCTGATTTAGATTTAAAATATAATTCACTATTCCTACCCATAAAATTGAAAGTAACAACAGTATGAGTTGGAATTTATAAGTTCTGATGTAAATAATTGATTTTTCCATTGAAACAAAAATAACCAAAATTGTGAATATTAAATTAAGAAATGTAGCTTTGTAAACCAATACTACATTATTTATTATAAAATGAAATTATCAATATTGATTCCAGTATTCAATGAAGGGAAAACCATTCATTTGATTTTAGAAAAAATCAAGCATGTGCAAAACCTTGAATCCATTGACACCGAAATTATTATTGTTAATGACTGCTCGACGGACACTACTGCAAGCGCCATTGAAAACTACCGAGCACTGAACCCGGAAATGACAATTTTATACTTCAAACAAGATAAAAACATGGGTAAAGGTGCTGCAATTCATCGGGCCATTGCCAATGCTACTGGTGACTTTTCAATTATTCAAGATGCTGATTTAGAGTACGATCCAAATGAATACCATATTCTATTAGCGCCCGTTTTACAAGGTCATGCAGATGTTGTTTATGGCTCTCGTTTTATGGGTGGAAATGCACATCGGGTGTTGTTTTTTTGGCACACAATTGGAAATAAATTTCTAACAATGCTTTCGAATGTATTTACCAATTTGAATCTTACAGACATGGAAACGTGTTATAAATTATTCAAAACTTCAACTTTACAATCTCTTACATTAAAAGAAAAACGTTTTGGTTTTGAACCAGAAGTTACCGCTAAAATTGCAAAAATTCCAAAAATTAGAATTTACGAAGTAGGTATTTCCTATTATGGCAGAACCTATGAAGAAGGCAAAAAAATCAATTGGAAAGACGGTTTCAATGCTTTATACTGCATCATTAAATACAGAATATGCTCCTAAAATGTACTTTTAATAATTATTAGTATTCAATTCAATATTATTGTTATTTTTGTTAAAAACCAAATCAAAAACCTTTGTCTTTTGAATAAAAAAATCATTGTAGTTTCAGGAATAAACATGACCAATAGTGGTCTATTATCCATTATGACTGATTGTTTAAAGGAATTATCAGAATATTCGAAAAATAGAAATATTGAAATTATCGCCTTAGTTCATAAAAAAAGCCTATTCTCAATTCCAAATATTACCTATTTTGAATTTCCAAAATCAAAGAAATCATGGATGTATCGACTATATTATGAGTTTATTTATTTTAGGACGTTATCAAAAAAGCTAAAACCTGACCTTTGGTTTTCAATGCATGACTTATCGCCGAGAGTACTTTGTCCAAAAAAATATGTGTACTGTCATAATCCAAGTCCTTTTTACCAGCCAAGTATAAAAGATTGGCGGTTTGGATTTAAAATTTCACTTTTTGCACTCTTTTATAAATACGCTTATCAAATCAATATAAAAAGTAATACTGCAGTATTTGTTCAACAAAATTGGATAAAAACAACTTTTGAAAAGTGGTACGGTATAACTAATTGTAGGGTGGCGCATCCTGAAACAAAAGTATCCAAAACAAGTTGGAAAATCGAACTGGATTCTTCAAAAATCCACTTTTTTTATCCAACATCTCCAAGAATGTTTAAGAATCTCGAATTGATATTTGAATCAATCTTGCGATTACCCAATGAGTTAAAAGAAAAAGTCCAATTCCACGTTACCTTTTCTGGAACTGAAAATGCCTATGCACGCTTTTTATATGAAAAATACAATAGGCATGGACAATTTAAATTTATTGGGACAATTCCGAGAGTTCAAATTTCAGGGTATTATCAAGCAATGGATGCGTTACTATTTTCATCAAAATTAGAAACTTGGGGACTTCCCATTACAGAAAGTAAAGAATTCAGCCAACCTATTTTCGTTTCAGATTTGCCATATGCTCATGAAACAATAGGAAATTATGATCGTGTTTGTTTCTTTGATACTAAAAATAGTGAGGATTTGACTAGAAAATTGACCTCATTTATTGAAGGTAAAAATCCGTTTATTACAACGAATGTCCCGACGGAAAGCGAAGCAGATTTTATTGGTTGGGAATCGGTATTTAATTATATATTTACAGATTAAATTTTCAATAAATGGCTTTTTTCTCTATTGTAATTCCATTATTCAACAAAGAAAATTTTATTTCAAATACTTTACAAAGTGTTTTTAATCAAAGTTTTACTGATTACGAGATTATTATTGTGGATGATTGTTCAACGGACAATAGCCTCAAAATAGTGGTGGAAAATAGTTCCGATAAAGTAAAAATTGTTCGTCATGAAATAAATAAAGGCCTATCAGCCACAAGAAATACTGGAATTAAAAATGCCACAGCAAAACACATTATTTTTTTAGACGCCGATGATTTATGGAAACCAACGTATTTAGAAAAAATCAACACTTTGATTCTTAAATTTCCGGAAGCTAATTTATTTGCCACGAATTACGCTGAACTTTATCCTAACAATATTGAGATTCCTCCGACAACAAATCTGAAGAATTTTGAAAATGATGGTATAATTCCTACCTTTTTTGAAAGCAATTTATCTCAACCTATTTATTGCTATAGTAGTCTTTGTGTTGAAAAACGGGTGTTTGAAAAAATTGGTTTTTTTGATGAAAGAATTACGTTTGGAGAAGATATTGATTTTTCTATTCGTGCCAATGCCAATTTTAAACTGGCCTATTCAAGAGAAAATTTAGTGACATATTTAATGTTTTCTGAAAACAGAATGTCAAAAGACACGATTCAGGACAAAGAAATTACTGATTTTGATGGTTATGAAATTTTGGCGAAAACTACCCCGAGTTTAAAGAAGTTTCTAGATTTTAATCGGTACGTGATGTACAAGCATTATAAAATAGAGGGAAATAAACTAAAGATGCAAAAAATGAAATCTGGAATACATACTAATCCAATGATTTCGGGTTTAAATTTTAAGCAACGTTTATTGATGAAATTACCCTTATTTTTCACCTTGGGATTAGTCCGGTTAAAATATTTATTAGTAAAAAGAGGAATTCGACTTACTACTTTTGGTTCGAGGAAATAAAATTTAGGTACTCATCATAATTTCTTATGTAATCTGCCTCATTAAAAATCCCGGAGGACAAAACAAGACAAACAGCACCAGAGGAAAAATTTTCTAGTTCACGCCACACATTTGATTTAATTAAAAGTCCTATGTCCGGTTTATTTAATGTCACTATTTCGGATAATTTGCCTTCTTTAAGAACCACGTCAAAACTACCAGAAAGCGGTATTAATAACTCAAACTGCTCTTTATGCGCGTGGCCACCTCGCCTTGCATATGAAGGAACGTCGAATAAATAATAGACCCTTTTGACTTCAAAGGGAACTACTGAATTTTCGATTACAGCAATCGAACCCCGAGGGTCATTAATTTTTGGTATCGTAATGAGTTCAAAATTCATTTTGCTAACTTACAGTATTTTTTAAAAAATCCAACCACTGGTCACCAATTTTATCCAATGAAAACTGCGACACGCTACTTTTTGCATTTGATTTACAAAGATTAAACAATTCCTTGTCTGAAAATAATTGATTCATTGCCTGGGTTAATTTTTCGAAATTTTGATTTTCTACTAACAATCCGTTTTGATTATTCTGTATAATTTCTGAAGGACCAGAAAAACAATCAAATGAAATTACGGGGGTAGTTGAAGCTAATGATTCTAGCAAAACATTAGGGAAACCTTCGTTTTTACTACATAAAACGGTACAATAAGCCGCTTTATAATACGGAAATGGATTAGCTACTGAACCAATAAACACAACCAATCCTGCAATTCCGAGTTGTACTGCTAATTGATGATGCTTTGTTTGATGTTTACCATCGCCAAGTAACACTAACTTTATTTTTTTTGAGGGCAATTCCGATTTTGAATAAGCAATGATTAATTGGTCAAACTGTTTGACTTCTTCCATCCTCCCAACCGCCAATAGGTAACTCTCAATATTAACTTCAAATTCGTTAACTTGTCTATCGACTGACTCAAAATCAATAGGATTATAAATGCATGTTGAATTAATTTTAATTTTTTTATTAATAATAGCCTCTTGAATAGCTTTTGAAGCAACTACAAAACGATTATTTTTATAAATAAAATTTGCAAAAATAACAGAGTTGGGTAAATAGTAATTTAATAATCCACTTCTCACCGAGAAAACAGCATGTTTAGGATAAATAATTCTTGAAACCACCCCTTCAAAAATTGGATTTGATTTTAGTCTAAAATCTATCACTAAATCAAAATCGGTCTGTTTAACAAACCTAATAAATGCAACTAATCGATTGAATTTACGAACAATTGAATTCGAATTTGGACTTATTTTCCCTAAGTTTAAAAGCGAACCTTTGAAGGCATAAGAAACTTTATCTTCAAAAATACAATGATGCACTTCATAACCTTGCTTATCAAAATAAAAAGACAACAAGGACAGTACTTTTTCAGCACCTCCTCCTGACAAACAGTTGCCAATTAGTGCAACTTTTTTTACTTGATATTGTTTTGTCATCTTGATTTGTTATTTTCGTAACAAATATAAACATTCATGCGGATTTTACTCATAGGTGAATACAGTAGATTGCACAACTCCCTAAAAGAAGGATTAGTTGCGCTTGGCCATGAAGTAAAAATTATTGGTAATGGTGATGGATTTAAGAATTATCCCGTTGATTATTCTATTGATGTAAAATGGTGCAAGAACCCGCTAATTAATTTCATAAGACGTGGAATTAGCAGCATACTAGATTATGACATTGCAACTTTAGAATATGGCATTCGGTTTTATTTTCATCTCAATAAATTAAAGGATTTTGATGTTGTCCAACTAATCAATGAGGCTCCGATTAAAACAAATCCACTTTTTGAACGATTTCTGCTAAAGCGGATTGTATCTCAAAACACACGGTTTTTTGTATTGGCAAGTGGAATTGATACCTTTTACATCGAACACCTTTTGGAAAAAAAATTACACTATTCCATATTAGATCCCCTTTTGGAAAACCCAAATTTGAAAAAAAATTACCGTTATTTATTTAATTATCAAAAAAAAGGACATCAAAAACTACATCAGTATGTCCATTCCATTTGCAACGGAATTATTGCATCTGATATAGATTATTGGTTGGCCATGAATGGAAAAAATAAATTTTTAGGATTAATACCAAACCCCATAAATACTTCAAAATTAATATATACTCCCATAAAATCTAAAGATCAAGTCATTATTTTCCTTGGAATTAATCGGCTAAATTATCATCAAAAAGGAATTGCTTATTTTGAAAAAGCATTGCTCATTATTAAGGAAAAATACCACAATCAAGTAGAAGTCATCGTTTCAGAAAACGTGCCCTATGATGAATATATTAAATCGTATAATTCGGCTCATATTTTACTGGATCAAGTATATGCTTACGATCAGGGGTATAATGCACTTGAAAGTATGGCAAAAGGAAAAGTGGTGTTCACAGGTGCCGAAAATGAGTTTAATGACTACTATAATCTTAAAGAACGTGTTGCCGTTAATGCCTTACCTGATGTAAATAAATTAGTTTTAGAATTAAGTTATTTAATTGATAATCCAAACGAAATTAGCGCAATTGGAGAACGCGCACGAAATTTTATTGAAAAAGAACATGAGTGTAAAAAAATTGCGAACGACTATCTTGAAACTTGGACTACAATAATAAAATAAATATGAACACACCCAAAATAAATGACGTATTTAAAATTGATTTCTCTTATTCTGATGAAGAAGTCCTAGCCTATGCTGCCCTTTCTGGAGATAGTAATCCAATACATGTGTCGGAAGACTATTCTGAAAAAACAATGTTTGGTAAATGCATCGTTCACGGCTATTTTAGCATCAGTATTTTTTCAAAAATTTACGGAACGTTATTATATCCCGACGGACATATTCTATTGAGCCAAAACGCAAAGTACATTAAGCCAATTTTTACTGGAGTTGAATATAGTGCCGTCATTACAACCAAAGAGCTTATCAAAGACAAAAATAGGGTTTGCTACATCAATGAAATATATGAAAAAAAAACTGGAGAACTTAAAATTACTGGGGAAGCGATTTTGTTGAATAAGAAGTATTATGTTTGGTAACGTATAAGATTTAAATTACGAATTGCTTTTAATAAATAGTTTTCTAAACATCCCAACTACTAGAATAAAACAAATAATATTAGCAATAAGATAGGCCTGTAAAACCCCTTCCACGGCAAAACTTTTCATCAAATAATAGGAAAGTAGTACATACGATAAATTAAAAACTAATTCCCCAATAAAATACCTTTTCATCATCGTTTTTATAACAATTTGATACCCAAAAGCTAAGGTCATTATTCTAAAAAAATCACCTAGCAGTTGCCAGATTAGCAGTTCGTTAATACTACTGAATTCCTCAGTAAATGCAATTTTAATTAGAAGTGATTTAAAGACGAACAGTAAAACTAAAACAACTGAAAATAGAGGAACAAGTATTTTAAAATAAGATTTTAGTTCTCTTTTAAATTGAGAATCGGTTTGTAAGGAAGCTAATTTTGGTAAATAATACATCGAAAGACCAGAACTAAAAAAGACCATATAAAAATTTGACACTCTATTAATTGCATCCCAAATTCCTGCATCATTAATAGAATAATTACTAACAATAGTATTTCTAATAATAACTAACGCTAATGGAGAAATAAGTCCACTAACCAAAGCCATAATGGAGAAATTTTTAATGATTTTTAAATATTTTTTTGATAGTATTCTTTGTAAATCAAATCTAAAATAATCCGTTTCCCTTCTGATAAAAAAATAAGTAACAACCACCATGATCAACTCTCCAATTGCGATTGAAACCAAACCACCTATAATTGAATTGCGCCAAATTAATAACGCACTAGCACCAAAGACCAAAACAGTTGACACTATTTGAATGATTACTAAACTTTTAAATTTTTCTAATCCATTAAAAATTGCTAACCAAAAAGTATTGATTACCATTAATGGCAAGGAAATTCCAAAAAGCTGAATAGGAAAAGCATAGGACGGAGTAAAAAATAAATAGCTTGATAAAGTGGTTGAAAAAATCAAAGTTAGACAACCAAAAATCGAAGAAATAATCAGAAAAAGCCAGAAAAAAGTAGAATAAATAATTGCTAATTCTTGTTTGTTATTCTTATTTTCAACGAATAATTTAATAATTGAATTACTAATTCCAAGGGTTGCCATTGATTTTAGTAATGTAGATAAATTTCTAAAACTACCCAACAATGCCATTCCTGGAGTTCCTAAAAAATAAGAAACAATTTTAGTTGAAAACAAACCTAAAATAAAACTTATTGCCACAGAAATTGAGTTCAGTGACAGTACTTTCAGTAAGGTATTTTGTGGTAGTATTTTCAATTTACAAACTTCTTATTACTTTAGCAGGATTTCCAGCAGCAAAGACATTAGGTGGAATATCCTTTGTAACCACAGAACAACTTCCAATAACAGAGTTTTCACCAATTGTAACTCCTTTTAAAACCAACGAATTGTAATAAATAACTACATTTTTCTTAATGGTGATGTTTCCTGTTTTTGGAATACCGGTCATTCGCTTATCGGGAGACAAATCATGCCCATCCGAATCCACTAAGAAACAATTAATCCCTATCATTACATTATCTTCAATTGTGATTTTTGAAACTGCTTGAATTGAAGTACCATTTGCCATTACGACATTGTCTCCAATGCTTACTTCACTATCTTCATACATGGAGAGTATATAATTATTACAAGAATAATAGTGATGGGCATTTTCAACTCCATTTTGAAAATTTTTTCCAAACTGTATTTTACCTTTTCCTTTTAATAATAATGGGACAAACAGATTGGGCTTACCAATTACATGCTTACAATCAGACACTAATTGGTATTTTTTAATTCGTAACCTAACAAATAAAAAATGTTTTATTTTATTGACTATTCCCATTAATATTGATTTAAAATTTGAATTATGTAACTAACCTCATCATCGGTAATAATTGGGCTTACAGGCAAACTTAATACTTCTTGATGAATTTTCTCAGTTATTGCAAAAGTCAAGTGATTCCATTTTTCTAATGCTTTTTGTTGGTGGGGCGGAATGGGATAATGAATCATGGTTTCGACTCCATTTTTTCTTAAATAATCTTCTAAATGCGTTCGGTTTTGTGTTCGTATTACAAATAAATGAAAAACATGATTAGCGGATAAATCCCAAAATGGCAAGTGTATTTTTGGATTATTTATTTCTGTTAAATACCGTCTAGCAGTTTGCCTCCTTTTAGTATTTTCTTTATCTAAATTGGGCAATTTACAATTTAAAAAAGCAGCCTGCAACTCATCTAAACGGCTATTAATACCTATAAAATCATTTTGATATTTAATTTCTGAACCATAATTTCTTAGTGAGCGAATTCTATTTGCTAATGCTAAATCATTAGTGACTACAGCACCACCATCCCCTAAAGCACCTAAGTTTTTACTTGGATAAAAACTATACGCTTGAACAATGGTTACCTCATGCACAATTTCAGGTGTGTTTTCCAAAACGGCACCATGTGATTGAGCAGCATCTTCCACTACAAGTAAATCATTTCGATTGGCAATTTCATATATTTTGTTCATTTCAGATAATTGACCATAAAGATGAACCGTAAGAATTGCTTTAGTTTTAGAGGTAATTTTTTCTTGAATTAAATCGGGATTTAAGGTGTATGTTTCTAATTTTGGTTCAACAAGCACAGGAACTAAATCGGCTTCTAAGAGTGCTAAAATTGAAGCAATATAGGTGTTTGCAGGCACAATTACTTCGTCCCCTTTTTGCATTTTACCTAGTTGTATGTAGGATTTAAAAATTAATGTTAGCGCATCTAATCCATTTCCTACCCCTATACAAAAAGGTAAATTACAATACGTAGCAAAACTTTTCTCAAATTTTGTTACTTCCGATCCAAGAATGTACCACCCTGAATGAAGCATTTTTTTTAATTTATCCTCAAAAAGTGATTCATAGGGAGCGTTAACTTTATTAAGATCTAAGAATTTTATCATACTAGCACGTGTTCTAATAATTTGGAATTCTTAGTTTCTACTTCATAAAAATCTTGAACTAAGGAGTGAGCCCCATAACTTTCCTTCCAAAAATTAATGTTTTTTACAATTTCTAAACCGCTGTTTTCATGTGATGGCCCTAAATCAAAGTAACGTTTGTCTTTGGCAACCTCAGAAATTAAGTAATGATATAAAAAATCGATACTCCCTAATTCATTATTTTCTTCACTTCCAGCAATGTATTGGGGTTTTACCACATTTTTTGAAATGAATACAGTGGTACCACAAACTAACTTTTGATCAGAATAAACATTAAAATGCCTAATTTCATGGGGAAATTTTTGCATCAAATTCATCATCTCTTCTAAAGAATGAACTGGCTTAGACTGGTATTTTTGTTCCAAATTTGGAATTAATAGTTGATTCCAAAAAGCAGTCAAAT
>JBIHZQ010000157.1:0-2779 GCA_044231345.1 Flavobacterium sp. | reverse complement strand
CTTCTTCAAATTTTATGTTGATTAACAGTTTGTTTTTCTTTTCGTTTAAAAATACTGAATCAGATAAAATCCTCGCATCTCTATAGCCACTTTCTTTGTACTTGTCTATAATGCTTACCAAATCTTCTTTGTATTTGTCTTTAATAAATTTTGACGATTTGAAAATCCTGATTGGATTAATCTGTTTGGTGTTTTTCATGGCTTTTTTCAGTTTCTTATCTGAAAATTTTTCGTTGCCATCAAAATCTATTTTGGATATTTTAAGTTTTTTCGATTTGTCAACAATAACTAGCATTTTAACCTGATTCCCGTCTGTTGTGTCTGGAAATGTTTTGATTATTACTTTAGTGTTAAAAAAACCATCTTTTTTGTACTTGTTTTCGATGTAATTTCTAGTAGTGGTAATCAAGTTCTCATTGACAATTTTGCCTTTAGTAAGACCATTATCTTTTATTAAAGCTTCTGTTTTTGATTTTTTTACACCTTCAAACTTCACTTCACTAAGCTTTGGCAACTCGTTTATGTTTAATTGAAGAAAAATACTGTCACCTTCCATTTTGTTGATATAAAAATCAATTTCATTGAAAAGGCCAAGTTTACCAAGTTTTTTTATAGCATTACTGATTTCTTCTCCTGGAACAGATATAATTTGTCCTTTCTCCAAGCCAGCAAATGTGACAACAGTTTGTTGATTGTAACTGATTTTTCCGGTTACTTCAACATCGGCTAAAATGTATTTTTTACCTTCCGCAAATGGGGTGTTCTCTTGAGCATTAGAATGAAAAATAGTTCCTAAAAATAAAAAGGTCAGGAGTATTTTAATGTAGTTTTTATGCACTGAAATATTATTTAATTTGTTCACTGGTTTTTCCAAATCTTCGTTCTCTTTTTTGATAGCTAATAATGGCTTCATATAAATCATTTTCTTTAAAATCGGGCCATAAAATATCCGTAAAATATAATTCTGCATAAGCAATTTGCCATAGCAAAAAATTGCTTATTCTATGTTCGCCGCTTGTTCTAATTAACAAATCTACATCGGGTAAATTGTGCGTGTAAAGATGCTGATTAATAATTGATTCATCAATAGCGTCTATTGAAATTATATTATTTTTAACTTTATTGCTTATGTTCTTAACGGCATTTAACAATTCTTCTCTAGCGCCATAACTCAGTGCTAGTGTTAATGTCATTCTTGTGTTGTTTTTTGTCTTGTCAATAACGTCCAAAAGTTCTTTTTTTGCTTTTGATGGTAGCAATTCAATAGTGCCAATGCAATTTAATCGAATACTATTTTTTTGAAGTGTTTCAAATTCTTTTTTTAAAGAACTAATCAAAAGACGCATCAAAGTATCGACTTCTAGTTTTGGCCGATTCCAATTTTCTGTCGAAAAAGCGTAAAGAGTTAGATTTTCTATGCCAATTTTGGCGCATGTTTCCACTGTTACCTTCACCGATTTTGTACCATTTTCATGGCCAAAAGCGCGAAGCAAACCCTGTTGTTTTGCCCATCGACCATTACCGTCCATTATTATGGCCAAGTGTTTGGGTAAATTGTCTTTATTTATTGAATCTAGTAAACTCATTTTCTATTCTGCACAATAACAAGGTTTGTTCCCAAAGGTATACGTTAATGTAATTCCCGAAAAAACATACCAATCTTTACTGTTTATATTGCCAAATTTTAGCGTTTGTAAATTTTCATTTTTTGGATTACTTCCATCCAAATTGTCTGTAAAAGTATATCTTGCTCCAACTTCAACTCCTAAGATGAAATTGTTAAAAATATTTGATTTAATTCCAACGGTCATCGGTATGGCAAATGTACTTTCTCTATAATCCTTTTTTGTATTTCCATTCACAACAAAAAGCTCATCATATGCAAAATAGGTTAATCCCGAATATACATAAGGTGTCACTTTTCTTTTTCCCTCATGCAGGTTAAAGTCAAAAAAATTAAATTCCATCCCAGCCGAAAATTCTTTGATGTTATTTTTAAATGTATAGCCTCTAAGATACCTGCTCGGAACTTCAGAATCCCCATCGTTTCCAGCAATTGTTGATTGCATATAAGAAAAACGATAGGAATGCCTCGGACTTTTATTCCATTTATATACTAATCCAAAAGCAGCATCACTAGGAGCAATATAGTCGGTTTTGCCAACATCGCCTATGAAATTACTACCGCCGAGAAAAATCCCAACTTCATGAATTTGTGCATTCAAGAAATTTAGATTTATCAAAAAAAATAATACTAATGTCTTTTTCATTAATTTGAAAATAGCGTGCAAATATAGTAATTCTCTGTGCTGATATTACAACTAACAATTATTTATGTTAAATAATAATAAATACCACTTACCATAAGTGATTTGATGTTGTTATCTAAACGGTATTTCGTTCAATGTAGTATAAATGATTGTTGTTTTACCTTAATTTCTTTTGTCTTCGCCCCAAAGAAGTTTATTGCGAAGTGTTTTAAGGAAAGTTTCTTCGGGAATTTCCACCATATTGATTTTGAAAGGAGTTTTTCTAATTGTCAGTTCTGTATTGTTGTTTATGGAAGAAATTCTAGAATCTAATGAAACCAAATACTGCTCTTCTCTTCCAGAAACTCTTAATTTTATTTCTGTGTCGTCTGGAATTACAAGTGGTCTTGCATTAAGGTTGTGTGGCGCAATTGGCGTAATGACCAAACTTGCCACATCGGGTGTTAAAACTGGTCCTCCACAACTTAAAGAATAGCCTGTAGAACCTGTTGGTGTTGAAATTATTAACC
>JBIHZQ010000151.1:0-2829 GCA_044231345.1 Flavobacterium sp. | reverse complement strand
TTGGGTTCTAAAAATGAAAGGCCGTCTAAGTCGAAATTGGCACTAAATTTTTGTCTTTGATTGGTGTTTAATTCATGTAGAAAACAACTTCCTTTTCCTTCATAAAATGCAGTTTGAACAGCATCTCCAAGTCGGTTGAAAAAATCTTCCTCGTTTTTGACAATTATTCGGTCAATGATTAGAAATAAGTCTTTGTTTTTCAAGGATTTTTTTTCTAATTCATCTAGACGAACGGTCTCATTGTCAATTAAAATTCTTGAAAAACCTTGTTGGAGTAACGCATTTAGTTTTTCTTCGAGGGCTCTTCCTTTTTCAAGATGAATAGGAGCAAGTAATAGCCATTTACTATCGATTTCTAATGTTTTTACTTTGTTTATGACATCGGTAATGGTATCTTTTTTAACTTCTTTTCCAGAAATCGGGGAGTAAGTTTTTCCAATTCGAGCAAAAAGTAATTTAAGATAATCGTAGATTTCAGTTGAAGTACCCACGGTTGAACGGGCATTAGTCGTATTGACTTTTTGTTCAATAGCTATTGCAGGCGCAATACCTTTGATGTAATCTACTTTGGGCTTGTCAAGTCTTCCTAAGAATTGACGGGCATAAGAGGACAAACTTTCTACATATCTTCGCTGTCCTTCTGCATATAAAGTGTCAAAAGCCAAACTTGACTTTCCTGAGCCAGAAAGTCCAGTAATGACTACTAATTTATTTCTTGGAATGGCTACATCTAAGTTTTTTAAATTATGTACTTGAGCCCCTTTAATAATAATATTTTTCTTCGGTTCAAGCGCAGCAATGTCTTTTGGAATCATGATAGTAATTAATTGCTGCAAAGATAATTATTTATGATGGAGTTATTAGAATCAAAATAGCCCAACTTCGCAATAACTTTTATTATTTTGAATAATCAAATGCTTAGAATCTTTTTTTTAATAAAGCAACTTCGAAAACGATATCGAATGCTACAACATTGCCCTAACAAAATTCGTAAATAGGAACGATTATGAGGGCTAAAAAGTTTAAAACTATTGATTTTTGTGGTGTTTTATAATTTAAATGTTAATTAATAGCTGTATAGTTTTTGTACATATATCAAACAAATAAATATCAGTTTAGATTCTTATCTTTGATTAAATTATAATTTAATATTTATGAAAAAAATTACTCTTTTGTTTTTTATCTCAATTTTTTCATTGACTCATGCTCAAAACGTCCCTTTAAACTTTGAAACAGATGGGAATGGAGCAACTTGGACATGGAAAACATTTGAAAATGGCACTAATTTACCACTAGAAATTATTACAAATCCATTTCCAAATGGAATAAATACTTCTGCTACAGTTGCCAAAATGACTACTTTAATCAATGGAGCACAATGGGCAGGTGTAGAGAACATACATCCTGGTTCAACTCCAGTGGGAGGACCATCGCCTTTTGGTTCCTACACCATAACACCATCCAACTGTACCGTTCGAATTATGGTGTATAAATCAGTAATTAGTCCAGTAGGAATAAAATTTGCTACTCCAACTAATGGTTCGACAGGACAAATTTTAGTTTCCAATACACTAATTAATCAGTGGGAGGAATTAGTATTTGATTTTTCAAATAAAATAGGAGAAACTAACGATCAGATTATTATTTTTCCAGATTTTCAAACACGAACTTCCAATAATGTTTGCTATTTTGATAACATTACCATTGGACCCCAAATCGAAAAGCCTAATCTACCGTTAGATTTTGAATCGACTACACTTAATTATATTTTCCAAAACGCAGAGTTTACATCGGCTGTTAAAATACCAAATCCATACAATACTGGTATTAATGTTTCTTCCAATGTTGTCAAAGTAACAAAAAATCTGGGAGTACCATGGGCAGGATCCTTTATTGAGTTAGGGACGGCAATTAATTTTTTGAGCAGTACCTCAATGAAAGTTAAAGTTTGGTCACCTCAGCCAGGAATTGTAGTAAAACTTAAATTAGAAAATTTAACCAATGCCGCATTTAATGTCGAAACTGACGTTACCAACACCGTTGCTAATGCATGGGAAGAATTAACTTTTGCTTTCCCAGGTATAGTCAATGCAAATAACTATAAGCGAGTAGTTTTGTTTTTTAATTTTGGATTTAGTGGAAATGGCGAAAGCTACTATTTTGATGATGTAAAGTTAGCCCAAGGATTAGCCAATGAAAACTTTAAGACTGCCCCTGCAACACTCTATCCAAATCCTTCCAATGGACAATTTTCTATTGAATCTAAAAGCATAATTGAGAAAGTATCAGTTTGTACGCTATTAGGTCAGGAGGTAGTTGCGGTTTATCCAAATAGTACTACTACAAGCATAGACATTTCAAATTATAGTAATGGTATTTATGTTGTGAAAACAACTAGCGATTCTGTAGTTACTTCAACAAAGGTCATTAAGCAATAAAAAATACCCAGTTCATTTATTAAACACGCTTCGAGAGAAGCGTGTTTTTTTTTGGTTATCAAATATTCAAAAAACAGATTATTTTTTTTATGATTCATTAGTATTATAACTATTAAATAAGAATTTAATTTTTTTTTGATTTAGTGAAATTCTAGTCGTTTTTTGATAAATTAATAATTATTAACGCCTCACTCAATAACGAAAACGTAATAGTATTACTTTACATTACCACAACATTTTATTTAATTCTCCCCAATTAACAGTTTAGTTTAGAGCTTCAATATCCTTGTAAACACCCTTAAATAGTGTTATTTAGCTACTTTTTTATTATTTAATTATTGTATAGTTTTTGTATAGTATCATTATTTATAAGTAATTAGTAACATTATTA
>JBIHZQ010000150.1:0-2844 GCA_044231345.1 Flavobacterium sp. | reverse complement strand
AACCCCCGACCCCCTCGGTGTAAACGAGGTGCTCTGAACCAGCTGAGCTAATCGCCCTGAATTGGGTTGCAAATATAGGGTACTTTTTTATATTTGCAAATAATTAAGCAATAAATTATACTATTTCCGCAACCACAAATGTACTCCCGCCTACAAATAGAACATCTTTTTTGGTGGCAGTTATTAATGCTTTTTGATAAGCTTCTGAAACAGAATTAAATATACTGCCCTTTAAACCAAATTGATTTGCTTTTTCAGCTAAAACAGAACTGGATATTCCACGAGAATTATTTGGGGAGCAAAAATAATAGTGTGCTTTTTTGGGAAAAAGAGGTAATAGTTTTTCTAAATCCTTATCATTTACAAATCCAATTACTAGATGTAATTGATCATGAATTTCTTTCTCTAGCTGTTTTAGTACAATTTCTAACCCATGTTGATTATGTGCTGTGTCACAAATAACTGTCGGATTGGATTGTAATTTTTGCCACCTCCCTTTTAAGCCAGTATTTTTCGATACACTTAAAAATCCTTTTACAATATTTGACTCTGAAATATAAAATTGTTTTTGTGAATTAATCACATGAATAGTCTGTAATACAGTTCGTTTATTTTGTTCTTGATAATTTCCAACCAAGTCACTTGGATAAGTTAATTGAATTAAATCGGATGCAAAGTAAATTTCAGCATTATTTTCTTTTGCTTTTGAAATAAAAACAGGTTTTGTTTCGTCTGAATATTCTCCAATAACTACAGGAGTTTTTGGTTTAATTATCCCCGCTTTTTCTCTTGAAATTTCAGTAAGAGTAGTGCCAAGAAAAGTAGTATGATCCAGTCCAATGTTTGTTATCACAGAAACTAATGGACTGATAATATTAGTCGAATCTAATCTTCCACCCATCCCAACCTCAATAATTGCAATATCTATACTTTGATTTACAAAATAATTAAAGGCCAATCCAACGGTCATTTCAAAAAAACTTAAGTTATTTTTCTCAAAAAAGGGCTTGTGTTTATTTATGAAATCACAAACAAAATCTTCAGTAATTTTCTCACCATTTATTCGAATGCGCTCTCTAAAATCGACTAGGTGAGGAGAGGTATACAATCCAACTCGATATCCTGCTTCTTGAAATACAGAAGCTAAAAAATGAGAGGTAGACCCTTTGCCATTTGTTCCAGCAACATGAATACACTTTATTTTTCTCTCAGGATTTCCAAGATAATCGGATAAAAGATGTGTATTTGTTAAATCCTTTTTGTAAGCAATCGCTCCGTGTGTTTGATACATTGGAAGTTTATTGAACATCCAATTGGTGCATTCATGGTAGTTCATCAATTGACTTAACAGATTAATTTATCTTAATTTAAAGCTATAAATAATTTTTCCTACTTGTTTTTCTGGGGCATCAGAATCCGAATTCCACTTTGTATTCATAGCGGCTAATTTTGCTTGTTCTAATAAACACTTGGCTGCATTTGTAGTGCCACGAATTCCAGGATTGGCACTAATTACTCTGCCTGATTGATCAACGGATACCTGAACAACCACAATTCCTTGTTCGTCACAAACATAATTTGGTTGTGGTTTATTGAGTGCTTTTCTATTCCCTAATTGATAATTTCCATTGCCATTTCCAGCACCACTTCCACTTCCAGATCCATAACCACTTCCAGATCCAATTCCTTGACCCGAACCATTTCCACCCCCACTTCCTGATCCCGTTCCGCCTCCGCCATTATAGCCTGCGGCATTTGTATTTCCTTTAGAATTGCCTTTATTTCCGGCGGTTTTATCATTTCCATCACCAGAAGTACTATTTCCATTCAATAAATTAGACAAAGCATCCGAGGTTGATTTTGCTGGTTTTGGAACCGTTTTTATCACTTCTTTTACGGTTTCCTTAATTGTTGGTTTTTCGGGAGTTTTTTTAATTTCGGCAATTGCAGGAGCTGCTTCATTTTCCGAAACAAGAATTTCTTTCTCTGGGGTTGCTACTGACTCAACTTCTTGTGGAGCAGCAGTAACTATTTCTTTGGATTCAAAATTTTTGCCTGAACCAAATTCACTAGTGCCAAAATTAACAGCAATTTCTCCACCACCGCCACCGCCTTCTAATTCGGGTAATTGAATGGTATTTGAAGTAGTTAATAAATAAAGCAGCAACATCAACAGTAAAAAACTTATTGTTGTTAAAATGAATGATTTTCTTTCGTGTTCAGTTTCTAATAATCTCATAGAGTTATTCCTTTATTTTAAAACGAATTTAGAAATAAAAAATTGTTTTTTCAAGAAACTAATTGTTTTAACGCAATTTCAAAGGCTGTTGCGCTAATATTTGTTTTGGACGGATTTATTGTATGTGCTTTTTCAATCGCTTTTCGAATGGTTGTTGAAGTGTCTTCAAAAATTGATTCATCAGTCATTTGAACTTTCTTTTCCATAAAATAGGCAAAAACACGTGCCATGCCACAATTAGAAATAAAGTCAGGAATTAAACTAATTTTCTGATCTACATTTTCCATAATGGGTCCAAAGAAAATTGCTGAATCAGCAAAAGGGACATTCGCTCCACAGGAAATAACTTCAAGTCCGGAAGCAATTAATTGATCTATTTGGTCTTGTTTAACCAAACGGGACGCCGCACAAGGAGTGAAAATTTCTGCGCCAATAGACCATATTTTTGAATTTATTTCTTCAAACGGAATCATGTTATTTGCGACTAATTTATTTCCGTCTTTATTCAAAAATAAGGTTCTGATTTCTTCAAATGTAAATCCATTTTCATTAATTATTCCGCCATCTCGATCGATAATCCCTACAACTTTAGCTCCCATTTCTGC
>JBIHZQ010000156.1:0-2868 GCA_044231345.1 Flavobacterium sp. | reverse complement strand
AGTACTATCTGAAGCAGACCACTTCATTGTTTGTGGGATTTTTTGTTCATCAAGTTCAACTTGAACTGTTATTGTTGATTGGTGCATAACATTAATTTAATAACGCGAAAATACGCATTTATTGTATAAGCTAGCTGTTACCCTTTTAGGATATTGGATAAGTTTGGCAAGCCTTTTTGCAAACGCTCACTTGAAAGCAATTCAAGCCATTCCTTTCCCATTCTAGCTCTTGCTTGTCGGTATACTTCGTCCTTATAATACAATTTAAAATGACTAGCCAGTGACGATTTTTCAGAAAACGAAAATACCGACCCTGCTTTGCTCCATGAATTAGGCTGCGATTTGATAATATCAAAGAGTAATGGAATGTCATACAATATACCCCATTCCATTATAGCTGTTTTATCAAAATCAACGCCATCAAAAAGTATAGCATAGGTAGCAGCAATCCAAGCTTGCGATAAATCAGCGCTATGTTTCAACACTACAGCATCCTTGTACTTATACCCTTTTAATAAGTTAGCCGCTTCTTGTAAATGCTTGTCGTTATCAAAGACGAAAACAATGGACATTGCCGTCTGTTGCCATTTTTTAAATATGCTGAATTCCTTTAGTGTATGCACAAAATGATCAATAGGTATAAAGGCTAAAAAATAGTTATTGCCTTCCGATAATTCATTTTTTACTTCGGACAATTGAGTCCATTCATAGCTAGGCAGGGCCGCAGAAGGCAAAAAAACAGGTTGAAAAAGGGCTTTATATTCCTTATAAAAAAATTGTAAACTATTAAGTGCCCAGTCATTTAAACAATATACACCCGTAGCTTTTTTTAAATAAGCTTTAAAAGTAAACTGTTGCCATACACTTTTTAAAAACGAAGCATCGGTAGCCAAACCAGGGTGCGTAAGGGGAATAAAATAATGGGGGAATTGAGTGCTTCCTTTTAATTCAGCACCAAAATGAACTATGCTAGCATTGGTTACTTCCCCAATTAGCTGCTCCGCTTGTAACTGATTAAGCAAAGTAACTTGGTTGTTTTTGGAGCATAATTCCTCAAAATGAATAGGAAAATGATTACTTACAATATAATAATGTAACTGGGGGGCATTAGCGCCAGCTTCAATAATATCAATCACTTTTTGAAACAAAATAGCTTTGGGTACGCCAAGTTTGGTATCAGTAAGTATAAATAATCGCATACCCAAAAATACAGCTTACTTAACAATTTATCCACCAATCATTTACAAAGGCTAGTTCAACTTAATACTCCCTTAACTTTGTCAAATGGCAGAACAATTGCAGCAATTAGACTTATTTGGTGGCACACCCTCCGAGCCAGTTCATATAAAAAGAACTAAGCAGGCAAAGTCGGTTGCCTATAAGCTAACACCTAAAGCAATTGTGCAAGAAGTAAAGGAGGCGGAACCAGCCGAAATGCCAACGGTATCAAGGGCACCAATGCACTTTGGAAGGGATACTATTTCTCACAAAAGAGGCCGCAAATCATTTGCGTCAATGGATGGAGAAATGGAAAAATTACGCGTGCCAACTGCCGAAGTTTTAAGCAAGAAATTATACTACCCAATTGGAGAAGTTGCGGTTTGGTTTAATGCCAATACTTCATTGATTCGTTATTGGGAAAAAGAATTCAAACAATTACAACCTAGAAAAACAAGAAAGGGCGACCGATTATTTCGTGCACAGGATATAGAATTCTTAAAACAGATTTATTATTTATTAAGAGAGAAAAAATATTCTATAGAAGGAGCTAAAACTTATTTGAAAAATAATAAGGAAAAAGCAAACAAGGATATCGCCTTAATTGATAGCCTGCACAATATTAAAAACTTTTTAGTTAATCTTAAGGCTAGCTTGTAGACACTAGCCTTTTTCAGCAAATTTAATTTGATGTGTATTTGCAAATTCAATTGCTGCCAAATTTAATGCTTGCCTAGTTGCATTAAAACTTTCAAAATCATAATTAATTCCTACAAAACATTCCACATGAATGGTATGAAATTGTTTGCCCGATTCTGCAACAAATACCGAGGAGTTTATAATAGCCGGATTTTTAAAAATAGTGTCTTTTAAAAACTGAACAAAATTTGCCAAAGCTTCAGCAGAGGAGTTAATACTCAGTTGCAAATCCATTTCAATTTTACGTTCTGTTCTTAGGCTTATATTATCAACAATATTGTCAACCATTTGTTTGTTTGGAACAGAAATATATGTTTTTTCTTGTGTTCGAATACGCGTACTACGCAAGCCTATTTTTTCAATTGTACCTGTAAAATTATTAACCTTTACAATGTCTCCTACTGTAAACGGCTTATCAAAAAATATAATAAAAGAAGCTATAATATTTTCAAGGCTCTCTCGCAAAGACAATGCCACAGCAGCTCCCACCAAACTTAAGCTAGTAACCAAATTCCCAATATCCTCATTAAATACATAATGAAGGACCAATAAAAAACCAATGATATAGAAAATTACTTTGAAAAAATCTCTGAAAAATAATACTAACTGGTCGTCCGATTGGTCTTTTGTTAATTTAGCTTTCTGCTCCAATACTTTTGCTATAAATTCTAAGGTTCTTAAGCAAACACGAATAAATAAAATTATAAAAAACATTTTTACCGTCGACTCTATTGCTTGTTGTAGGGTAATTTTAAATAAATGCAAATCCCATGCTTTTGGAAAATGCAATTCATATAAAGCTACTATAGCAACCAAGAAAAGAAGAAATTGTTCTATAGGAACTACAAGACGAATTACATGACTTTTTCTTAATTCAGAATGATTTTTTTTATCAATCCAGGTATATATTAAGCTTGCAAAAAAACGGGAAATAACTCTTTTTAAAATAAA
>JBIHZQ010000079.1:0-9674 GCA_044231345.1 Flavobacterium sp. | reverse complement strand
CCTGGCTCGCTTCAAAAGAAGGAGTAAAACATGTTCCTGCGTTACAATTAGTCGCTATTCGACAATTTATTGGTGGTTCCCTGTACTTACTTTTTTTTATTTACAAAAAAACAGCTTGGCCTAAAGGTAAACAATGGAAAACAATTCTGATTTTGAGTTTGCTAAATTTTGTTTTAAGCAACGGACTAAGCACTTGGGGAGTCAAATATATTAGTAGCGGATTAGGAGCGATTATTGGTGCATTATTCCCATTATGGATTGTGATTATTAGTTATTTCAGAGGGGTCAGTTTAGCACGCCTTTCTGTTATTGGGCTTTTAATTAGTTTCGGAGGTATTTGTCTTGTTTTCTATGATTATTTGCCTGATTTTTTTAACCCTGATTTCCGATTTGGGCTATTTCTGTCCTTACTTTCGACTTTGACATGGGCATTTGGTACCGTTTATACTCGAAAAAAAGCGGCCAGTTTTAATCCATACTTTAGTTTAGGATTACAAATGTTTTTGTCAAGTATTCTACTATTTGCCTTTACAGGAGCAACGGGTAGCTCCGTTAGTTTAACTGCAATTCCAGCTATTGCTTGGTGGTCTATTGGTTATTTAGTAATTGTTGGCTCTGTTCTAACCTTTATTGCATTTATATACTGTTTACAGCATTTACCCGTAGAATTAAATAGTATTTATGCTTATATCAACCCTGTGGTTGCCCTACTTTTAGGAGCATTATTGTTTAACGAACCATTGACCATAAAAATTATTTTTGGTGGTGCAATTACATTGATAGGATTATATGTGGTAAATCGCTCGATTAAAAATCTGAAATTCAAATAAAAAAGCTGCTTTTTAGGACAGCTTTTTGAGTAATTACCAAATTTTTACGCGTTGTTCTGGATCAATATACATTCCATCTCCTTTTTGGATTCCGAATGCTTGATAAAACGAATCCACATTT
Organism: Flavobacterium sp.; assembly: GCA_044231345.1. Taxonomy (GTDB): domain Bacteria; phylum Bacteroidota; class Bacteroidia; order Flavobacteriales; family Flavobacteriaceae; genus Flavobacterium. The sequence continues at coordinate 8,723 of JBIHZQ010000079.1, read as the reverse complement.
TGTAAGGGCACGTAAGCTCGATACATTCCTGGAGAATGAGGGTCTGTTTTTACTTGATTTTTCAAGGCTTCGTCTCGCATTTTTGAACGCCAAATTGTAGACCATGAAATAAAGAACCGTTGTTCTGGGGTATATCCATCAATAAGCCCTGGATTTCCGTTTTCTTTTAAAAATAATTGTAACCCATCATAAGCTGCATTTACTCCTCCTAAATCTCCTATATTTTCTCCTAAAGTGAATTTCCCGTCCACAAAAGTTCCAGGTAAGGGTTGTAAGGCACTGTACTGATTTGCTAAAGCCCCTGTTAAAGCAGTAAATTGTTTTAAATCTTCTGCGGTCCACCAATCTACAAGGTTTCCATCGGAATCATAACGAGCCCCTGAATCATCAAATCCGTGCGAAATTTCATGTCCAATAACGGCTCCAATACCCCCATAGTTTACTGCCTCGTCTGCTTGATAGTCATAAAATGGAGGTTGTAAAATAGCGGCAGGAAATACAATCTCATTGTATGAAGGATTATAATAAGCATTAACCGTTTGTGGTGACATTCCCCATCTTGTTTTGTCCACTGGTTTTTTTAATTCGGCAATGTTTTCATCAAAACCCCAGATTGCTAAACTTTTCATGTTATCGTAATAGGTTCCTCCGTCTTCTGTGGCTTTAATTTCTAACTTAGAATAGTCTTTCCACTTATCAGGATAGCCAATTTTTACAACAGATTTTCTTAATTTATTAATGGCCCCTACTTTAGTTTCAGGAGTCATCCAAGTTAAATTATTGATGCGATTTTCGAATGCTAAAAAGATATTATTAATCATTTTACGTGCTTTTTCTTTCGCTTCGGCAGGAAATTTTTGTGCTACATATAATTTTCCTAAAGCTTCTCCAACGCTTCCGTTTACTACTTGAAGAGCTCGTTCTTCTCTAGGACGTTGCGCTTTTGCTCCTTGTAATGTTTTACTATAGAAATCCCAACTTGCTTTTTCGATGTCAGTTGTCAAGACATTAGAGGATTTATTAATTAATGTCCAACGTAAATAGGCTTTCCATTGGTCAATATTATTTTCCTTAAAGATAGTTTCTAGTGCTGCAAAATATTTTGGTTGTGATACTATTATGGTGTCTAAATTAAATATTCCAACTCCTTCAATAAATCCCTTCCAATTAACGGAGGGAGTTACTTTTTGCATCTCAGAAATGGTCATTGGGTTATACGTTTTTCTTCTGTCACGACGTTCCACTCTATCTAATCTTGGCGTTGCTAAAGCAATTTCTAATGCCAACACTTTTTGAGCATTTTCTTGGGCTACTTTGGGTTTGTCACCAATAATTTCCAACATTCTTGCAACATGAAGCAGGTATTTTTCACGTTTTTCTTTAGAGTCAGCGTCGTTTGAAACATAGTAATCTCTGTCAGGCAATCCTAGGCTTCCAAGCCCAATGGTAACTACATTTCTTTTACTGTTTTTAGCATCCGAACCAACCCCAATTCCATAAAAACCAGCGCCTCCTTGAGGTTGCATTTCGGTTAAAAATTGATTTAAATCGGAAATTGATTGGATAGAATTGATTTTATTTAAGGTCCCTTTTATAGGTTTTATTCCTAGTTTATTTCTAGAAATAGTATCCAAATATGTTTTAAAAATGGCCACCGCTTTAGCTTGATCTGAATTTGGATCTAATTTTTTAGTAGCTGCTTCCTTCAAAATTAAAAGAGCATCAATGTCTGTGTTTTGACGCAGTTCATCAAAACTTCCCCAACGAGTTCGGTCACTTGGGATTTCAGTTTTATCATACCAAGTCCCATTTACAAATCGGAAAAAATCATCTCCTGGTTTTACTGTTTTGTCCATATAAGACAAGTTTATTCCGATTTTTTTTTCAGGAGTAGCTGACTGGGAATAGCTGGTATTAAACCCAATTAATACTGGAATGAATAAAATATACTTCGTTATTAGATGATTTTTCATAGCATAATTGTTAATTAATTTTTAATTATTCTCTTCGTAACGCTTTGATTTTGTGATTCAATTTTTACAAAATATATTCCAGACGTCACTGTGGATAAATCGAGTGTGGTTTGATATTGATTCGCTTGAAACTCATTTTTCGCATACACTATTTTACCCGTAAGATCATACACTTCTATTGATTCTAATGAAGTTGCTCCCATGGAAACTGTAAAAATTCCTTTTGATGGATTTGGATAAATCGCTATATTTTTTAGATCAAATTCTTGATTATCTAGAGTTCCATCAATTACAAAATCATCAACAATTACCCCTAAATCATTTACCGATTGATCGGTATGGAAAACGATTCTGAAAATTACGTTTGGATTTCCAACTAAAAAGTTTAGTGGATAAAAATAATCTTTTAGTACCGTATCAGTTCCTGTCCATTGCGCTCCAGGACAATTCTGACAATCGTCTTCGGTGCCAGAAATGGCATTGGTTCTATTACTGTTATACCAATTCGTTCCTTGAGTGCCTAAAACGGTCCAGTTTTGTCCAAAATTAGTAGAGTATTCAACATACACAATATCCCAATTTAGCTCTAATTGAAACGCCATTTTAAAGCGAATAACTGGATTCACACTATTGGTAAAATTGTAACATTGTGAGATTAGGTATGCTTTGGTTTCGTCAGGATAATTTCCAGTAAGGTTACTCGTATATACTTTATTGGTTCCTGTGGCTAACGCGCCTCCTATGCGTGTTCCTCTTTGCCATTGACTAGTAGTTAATCCTTCCGTATAGGTTAGTAAACTCGAGGTTGTGGCTTCAAAATTATTAACGATTCCTTGTGTTCCTGAATCATTAATATAAAACGGTGTAGTTCCTTCGTTGTTGTCTAAATAGGCATCGTTAGCAACGGTAGTGTTTACTGTCAAATTATAGGCTCCTCTTGTGGTTAAGGTAAAAGAAGGCAAATTAATATTTTGTGTAGCATTAGACGCTATAGTTCCATTCCAAGTGAAATTTTGTGGAGTACCGTTATAATTGTAAACAATAGTAACTGAAGAAATTGAATTCGTTCCGTTATTTTTTACCGCCACTTGAGGAGTAATCAATCCGCCACAGTTTATTGTGGCTACTGGACTTTGAATGGATACAAATTTAATGTCTGTTGAAGGGATCTCAACAGGAATTGCCGTTTGCCATACCCCTCGTCCATAAGTCCCCGCAATCAAAATACCGTCTTCGACATTGATTTCTAAATCTGCTACAGAAACATTGGGTAAGTTGTTATCAAATGGCTCCCATTGTGACATGGTATCGTCCTTGTAATATACTCCTAAACTTGTTCCCACATATAATGGATTTAGAGAATTTCTTCCTTGATGTACAATGCAGTTTTTGCCAATTGCAGGAAGTCCTGATGCGATGGTGCTGAATGAGGTTCCTCCATCAATTGAAACATAAGCATTCCCTCCAGTTCCAGCAGTAGTAATATATACTTTAGCACTATTAGAAGAGTGAACATTAATTGAGGTAATAGTTGTTGGGGCAGTATAAGCCGTTGCAAATGTGACTCCGTTATTGGTGCTTTTGTATAATACCGCTCCCTTTGAAACATACATAATGCTGTTATTGCTTGGATCAACAGCTATGTTCTTAATATTTCCAGCCACACTAAATGCAGAGGTGTTTTGTTGAACCCAAGCTCCCGCTACTAATTTATATAAATTAGTATAGCCAGCAAAAATTTCTCCGATAGAATTGGAACGTAAAGGCGTTACCCAATCACCAGTTTGTCCCGTTGGTGCAGGAACTGCTGCAGACAAGGTCATTCCGCTATCATTACTAATAAAAAGTGTTCCTCCATTGTAAACAAATCCATAACATTTATTACTGTTTGAGGGATCTATCGCGTTGTCCATTCCGTCTCCCCCGTGATAGCTTCTCCATTGGCTGTTATTAAAAATAAATCCGCCATTGTCTTGAAGACCACCAGTTATTTTGGAAGCGCTTTGTTTAGAAACTGAAATTTTATAAAACTGCCCGATTTGTGCTTCCCCAATAATATCATTGAAAACAGCACCGCCATCAGTAGATACATATATTCCGCCATCGCTACCACAATATAACTTATTCCCAAAGAACTTTAAATACTGAATGTCCGCATGGGTAAATGAAGGACTATAGGCATTCCAATTATTTATCTTTATTGCTGTCGCCCCGCCATTAGTTGATTTCCAAATATTTAAACATCCTGTATATACTTCATCTGGATTGGTTTGAGAAACGCACAAAGCTAAATCATACCATGCTTGTGTAGCTCCGTCAAAAATGTTAGGAGTAGCAGTAGTTAGCCCTGTATTAACCCATGTTGTTCCTCCATTAGTAGAACGGTATAGTCCTTGAAAACCATTATTGGTAAACGAACTTAGACAATAAATATATTCTGGATTGGCTGCGGTAACATCTATTATCATTCTCCCTGATGAAAATGGCAAAGCAGAATTAACCATTACAAAGGTGTCGCCACTATCGGTTGATCTAAAAAACCGATTATTTGAAGTGGCATAAACTACGGTCGGGTCATTAGGTTTTAATCGCAAAGCCCCTTGTGCAAAGGAACCCGTTTGTTCAAGTGTCCAAGTAACTCCTGCATCAATTGTTCTATAAATACCAACGCTGGTAGCGCACCAAAGCATTTGATTGTTAGTAGGATGAATCACTAAATCTCCAGATCGAGTAGAAGTATTTGTGAATGAAAGTCCTGTAGTATTCCATGTTGCTCCGCCATCTGTTGATTTTAAGACCCCAATGGAGTACGTGTCATTTGCATTTTTATCGCCAGTTGCAATATATAGTGTATTTGGATTTTGATAATCTACTGCAATTCCAGAAACACCAATTTGTGGCAATTGATCCGAAAGTGGCGTCCAAGAAGTTCCTGAATTAGTTGATTTCCAGATTCCACCTGCGGGAGCTCCAAAATAAATGGTGTTGGGATTTGATGGATCTTCACAAATGATGTTAATCCTTCCTCGACCACGAGTAGTTTGTTGAGCGGCATTGGCAAAAGGCCCAATAGGAATCCAGTTGCTAACTGCTGTTAAAGTTGTTGACGCACTTCTATTGAGTTTAGCTTGTTTTTTTTGTTCCCATGCTGCCCACATTTCTTGAGGCGTAATTAGATATCCCTGCTCGTTTGTTTTATTTCTCCAATGACTTTCCCATCGCATAAATGGTTTATAACCGCTCCCTTTTTGTTCTTTATTGTGCGTTTGCCAATAGTTATCAAAATCAGAAACCAATTCGTCAATCGTTTTTTCTTTAGCAATTTCGCCTTCACTTTGGCTCATCCATGGAGCTGAAGTATTAAATTGTGAAAAACAAAATGTAGAAAATAATAGCGTTAGCAGCAGGTAATATTTTTTCATAATAATAGATTTTTTTCAAATTTAATAACTTTTATTGAGGACTTGATATTATTTTAATAATTATTAGCTATTACTCCATAACTTTCTTTCGTATTTTTGCATTAAAATTATTCTATGCAAGCTTTTTTTAGAAAATACCTGATTTTTTTTTCTGTATTAGGCGTACTGTCTATTCTAATTATGACCTTATTTTATTTGGCATTAAAGCCAAAAAAAAGACTTCCTATTTTCAATCCCTCTGATGTAAATCCAGAATTAGTAGACACCACTGTTCAGTTCATCAGAAAACATCATACGGTTTCTGATTTTTCATTTATCAATCAAAACGGCGACACAATTACGCAAAAAAATTATGAAGGAAAAATCTATGTTGCCGATTTTTTCTTTACCACTTGCGGGTCTATTTGCCCAAAAATGACAGCAAATTTATCTGAAATTCAAGCTGCTTTTCTAAAAAATCCCAAAGTGATGTTTCTTTCCCATACTATTTTCCCAGAAATAGATAGTGTTCCTGTTTTAAAAAAATATGCCAAAAAAAATGGTGTAATTGATTCTAAATGGAATTTAGTAACTGGAAACAAAAAAGCAATTTATGCCCTTGCAAGACAGTCTTATTTAGCAGTAAAATTAGGAAATCCTGAAGAATTATACGATATGGTTCATACCGAAAATTTTGTGCTTGTTGATGATAAAAGACAAATAAGAGGATTTTATGATGGCACGAAAAAAGAAGATGTTCAGCAATTAATTAAAGACATTCAATTTTTGTGTGAACCCTAAAATAATGGTTAACATCAATACTTAATTTTCTAATTTTTAATTGGATACAAAAACTGATAATTGTCAGTCGTATTCCTAATATTAATTTGTATTTTTGTAATCTTAATTCAATCTAAATAAACGTGCAAACCACTATTTATTCACTAAAAAAAGGACAAAAGGCTCTCATAAAAAATTTTGATGTCGATACCATTCCTTTAAAACTTTTAGAGATGGGGTGTTTACCAGGAAATAAGGTTGAATTGCTTCAAATTGCTCCTTTTGGCGACCCACTATATATCGATATTAATGGCTCTCACGTTGCTATCAGGATAGAAACGGCTCGCGAAATTGAAGTAGCTATTATTAATGAAACTAAAAAATGAGTATTCATCACATTAATGTTGCCCTAATTGGGAATCCTAACACTGGAAAAACATCGGTTTTCAATCAGTTAACAGGGATGAATCAGCAGGTAGGGAATTACCCGGGCATTACTGTGGAGAAAAAAATTGGTTTCTGTAAATTACCTAATAATTGTAAGGCCAATATTTTGGATTTGCCTGGAACTTATAGTCTTAATGCAAGTTCCATTGATGAAAATGTTGCTATTGAAATGCTGCTCAACAAAAAAGACAAGTTGTTTCCGGATGTGGTCGTGGTCGTGGCTGATGTTGAAAATTTAAAACGAAATCTATTACTTTTTACTCAAATAAAAGATTTAGAAATCCCAACCATATTAGTCATAAATATGGCAGACCGAATGAAATACAAAGGCATTTCATTGGACATTCCCTATCTTGAAAAGCAGTTTAATACAAAAATCGCACTGGTAAGTACCCGAAAAGGATATGGAATTGACCAGCTAAAAGAGTTAATCGTGAGCTATAAATCGCTTTCTTGTGACCCTTGTCTCAATGCGTCAAGCATAGATCCTGACTATTTTGATTCTTTAAGAAAAACATTTCCCAACCAATTGTTGTATAAATTATGGTTGGTAATCACACAAGATGTCAATTTTTTAAACTTAGAACGCAACGAAATTCAAAGCAAATTAACCAAATCGCATTCTGATTTAAAACGATTGCAACAAAAAGAAACGATAAAAAGATATCAATATATTAATGATGTTTTAAAAGTTGGATTGCAAATTAATACGGCAGTTGCAAAAGATTTTAGAAGCAAATTAGATCGGATCTTGATGCACCGTGTTTTTGGATATGTGCTGTTTTTTGCCCTATTATTTCTTATTTTTCAATCCATTTTTGATTGGTCAAAAGCCCCAATGGAAGTTATTGATAGTGCATTTGCCTCATTAAGTGCTTCCGTAAACGAGTACTTACCTGCTGGAGTATTGACCAATTTGATTTCTCAAGGGATTATCCCTGGAATTGGCGGTATATTAATATTTATTCCTCAAATTGCATTTCTTTTTTTATTTATTTCAATATTAGAAGAAAGCGGCTATATGAGTCGTGTGGTATTTTTAATGGACAAAATAATGCAAAAATTTGGCCTTAGCGGAAAAAGTGTTGTTCCTTTAATATCTGGGACAGCATGTGCAATACCTGCAATTATGGCTACGCGAAATATCGAAAATTGGAGGGAGCGCTTAATCACAATTTTAGTCACTCCCTTTACAACTTGTTCCGCAAGATTGCCTGTTTATGCCATAATTATTGCACTAGTTATTCCTGACACTAAAGTATTTGGAATCCTTAATTTACAAGGCTTGACACTAATGTTATTATACCTTTTGGGATTTGGAATGGCGCTATTCTCCGCTTATATTTTAAATTCTATACTGAAAATAAAAGGGAAATCGTATTTTATAGTGGAAATGCCAAATTATAAATTACCCTTATTTAAAAATGTGGCCATCAATGTTATCGAAAAAACAAAAGCCTTTATTTTTGGTGCTGGAAAAATAATACTAGCCATATCAGTTGTACTTTGGTTTATGGCTTCATATGGCCCTGGAAAAAATTTTAGTAATGCGGCTGAAATTGTACGAGTAAACTCCGAAAAAAGTAATTTATCAACTGCCGAAATAGAAAACAAAATAGCTTCTTTTAAGTTAGAAAATTCATATATTGGAATAATGGGTAAATCCATTGAGCCCGTTATTGCTCCTTTAGGATATGATTGGAAAATAGGAATCGCCATTATTAGTTCTTTTGCAGCAAGAGAAGTTTTTGTAGGTACGCTAGCCACCATATATAGTGTTGAAGATAGCGAAAATCAAGACACAATCAAAAATAAAATGGCCTCAGAGGTTCATTCTAAAACAGGAAAAAAGATTTTTAATTTTGCTTCAGGAATTTCACTACTTCTTTTCTATGCTTTTGCCATGCAGTGTGCAAGTACGGTTGCGGTAACTAAAAAAGAAACAAATTCATGGAAATGGCCCATGATTCAACTAACTGTAATGACTGGTTTTGCATTTTTTATTGCACTTATTGCCTATCAAATTCTAAAATAATAATTATGTTTCAAGAAATAATCGCATTCTTTATTTTGAGTATATCCCTTACGTTTCTCATTAAAAAATTCTTTCTAAAAAAACAAA
>JBIHZQ010000018.1:0-27976 GCA_044231345.1 Flavobacterium sp. | reverse complement strand
TGGTCACCAACACTACTTGTACAATCCAGAAGGGTATTTCGCCTAATGGAGATGGCGACAACGAGTCGTTTTTGCTAACTGACGTTAAGAAGCTACAGATTTACAATCGCTACGGTATAAAGGTATATAGTTATGTTGATTATACCAATCAGTGGCATGGTCAGACTGACAGTGGTTCTGAGTTACCAGACGGCACTTATTATTACATAATAGAGCGTGGAAACGGCGACACCTTAACGGGATGGATTTACATCAATAGATAATAATTTTTATAGGATTGCTGTTTGAATTTCGGGCAGCAATCTTTTAACACACACACCCAATGAAGAGAATATACAGTACTATTTTAGTTTTATTTCTAGTTATTTTAGAGATGCACTCACAACAAGACCCGCATTACACTCAATACATGTACAACATGAATGTGATTAACCCGGCTTATGCGGGTTCAAAGGAGAACCTTACTATGGGATTACTTTATAGAAAGCAATGGATAGAGATAGAGGATGCACCGACTACTTTTTCACTTTCAGGTTCTATGCCTGTGGGAAAAAATGTAGGGATGGGATTGTCAGTAATCTCGGATAAGATTGGACCTGTTGAGGAGAATAACGTTTACGGGGATTTTTCTTACACCTTAAATTTAGGAGGCGAGCACCGTTTGGCATTTGGATTAAAAGCGGGGGTTACGTTTCAAAAAGTAGGTCTAAATAGTTTAATTCAACCGACCCTTCCTGATTTGGACGACGATGCTTTTGCACAAGACACGAACAATACGAAATTCAACATAGGAACGGGATTATTTTATTATACGGAGCGTTACTATCTTGCTTTTTCGATTCCAAATATGCTAAAGACGGTTCATTTGGATTACAACGGAGTAAAGTATGGCAATGAGGTGCAGCACTATTTTTTAACGGGAGGTTATGTTTTTGATTTGAATCCTAATTTAAAGTTCAAGCCATTTGCGATGGTCAAGTCAGCGTTTAATTCGCCAACTTCTTTGGACGTGTCGACCAATTTTTTATTCAACCAGAAGTTTGAGATAGGGGCGACCTATCGTTTGGAGGATTCCTTTGGTGCAATGCTCAATTATGCGATTTCTCCAAATGTAAGAATAGGCTATGCTTATGACCACATTGTGTCGGATTTGAACATCACCACGCCTTCCTCCCATGAGCTTATATTATTATTTGACTTGAACTTTCCTAAGAAGGTATCACGTTCTCCACGTTATTTCTAACATAAAACCACATTTGATAATGAAAAATATATATCTAGTATTACTTTTAGTCTTGGCAGGCACCACCACAATAAAAGCACAGAGTAAAGATACCGAGAGAGCCGACAAGCTTTTTCAACAGTTTGAGTATATAGAGGCAAGTGAAGAGTATCTAAAATTGGTAGGTACTGGCAAGAAAGAGAATTACATATACAAACAACTAGCAGAGAGTTATTATAATTTATTCAACACCAAAGAGGCGATAAAATGGTTTGCCTTGACGGTGACTCAGCCCCAGGATGCAGAGACCTATTTCAAATACGCACAAATGTTAAAGGCCAACGGCCGATACGAAGAGGCGAATGCTCAAATGGCCACTTTTTCGAGCAAAGCTCCAAACGACCAAAGAGCCAAAGCCTTTAAAGAAAACCCGAATTACATCCCTAAGTTACTAAGTAAACAAAAGTCTTTCACGGTAAGTTCTTTAGATATAAACAGCGACAAGTCTGAATTTGGTGCGATGCTAAGCAACGATAACATTCTTTATTTTTCAAGCGCAAGGAGAAAGAGCAGAAAAACAGCAGGATGGAACGACGAGCCATTTTTAGATTTGTATCAATCGATATACGACCAAGGAAAACTAAGTCCGCCAAGCGAAATAACAGAGCTCAATACGGTTTGGCACGACGGGCCAGCTACAGTAACCACAGACGGGAACACCATGTATTACTCAAGAGACAGTCACGCAGACAAAGCCTTTGAGAAAGACAAGAAGATCAACACCAAATTCAGCCAAGTGTATCTTTATAAAGCCACAAGAGTTAATGGCAAATGGGAGAACAGCGTAGCCCTTCCCTTTAATAGCATGAGCTACTCGGTGAGTAATCCTAGCATTAGTAAAGACGGAAAAACACTTTACTTTAACTCGAACATGCCAGGAGGATTAGGGGGTAACGACATTTGGAGAGTAGCCATAAAAGGCAATGATACCTATGGTGCTCCAGAGAACTTAGGAGCCCGAGTAAATACGGAGGGTAACGAGCAGTTTCCATTTATTACCGAAGACAATGTGTTGTATTTTTGTTCAAGTGCCCGCCCTGGATTGGGAGGATTAGACGTGTTTAGTTTAAAACTAGACCAGCCAGAACAAGAAGCTCAAAACGTAGGAAAACCAGTCAATAGTGAGAAAGATGATTTTTCATTTAGTTTTAACACCAGCAAGAACGTAGGTTTTTTCTCTAGTAACAGAGACAAGTCTGATGACATTTATATTGCATTTCCGGTTTGCGCCGTGGAGAGCACAATAGTAGTGACCAATGCCGTAACCAAAGAAGTATTAGAAGGCGCTACCGTAGTAATATTAGACGACAAGAAAAACAGTATTGAGAGCAAAGCTTCCAATGCGATGGGTCAAGTAGCTTATTTATTAGAATGTGATAAAGAATACCACCTACAAGTTACTAAAGAGGGATATGAAAGTGGTGTTTTTGCAATAGACAAGAATAAAGGGGGTAAATTAAACGTACCAGCGCCGTTAAACCCAATAGAGGTAATTATCAAACCAACGGAAATTGTATTAAACCCAATTTACTTTGAGTTCAATAAGAGCAATATAACTCAGCAGGGAGCCTTTGAGTTGGACAAATTGGTTCAGGTAATGCAGAGCACTCCGGAGATGATCATTTTAGCAAAGTCACACACCGATAATAGAGGAAGCGACAGTTACAACATGAATTTGTCACAGAGAAGAGCCAAAGCCACGGCACAGTATGTAATCTCAAAAGGGATTGCTGCGGCACGAATCACTGCAAAAGGATTTGGAGAAACAGAGCCAGTGGCAGATTGTAAGGAGAATTGCACTGAGGAGCAACATGCACAAAACAGACGTTCAGAATTTTTGATAGTAAAATAAAACTAACAACCAACCAAATAACCACTACAAGAAGTAAAAAACAGCGCTCTATAAGAGCGCTGTTTTTATGAGATAAAGATACATATAACCAAGATTTTGATTAAAGCCAAAGCGTTATTTTGAATGGATATTATTTTGAAGTTGATAAAAATAAACAAAGCCGACATATGTCGGCTTTGTTTCAATTAAAAGAATTTGGTTTAATTAATCCCCAATAACTTTCACATTGTCAATTTCCCATGTAGAAGCTGCAGAAGTTGTCGAAGTATATTTAAAAGCAATACGCACATTAGTTTTACCAGCACCAGTAAATGCATCAAGATTTAACGCGCCAGAATTTACATAGACATAGTTTCCTTGAGATAAACTTGCACCAGTTAAAGCTGTCCAAGTAACTCCTGCCGCAGCTGGACTTCCAGTTCCAGGATAATTAGTAGAAACATAAACTTCGATTGGATTACCAGTAAATTTATAAGCATTATCAAAAGAAAGAGTTGCGGCAGTAAGCTCAGATAAATTTAATGAAGGAGATATTAACCAATCTTCGTTTGCTTTATTGGTAGTTGCATAACCTGACATTTTTGCCATTGCTCCTGGATTTCCATAAACTGCGCTATAAGCCCAAACTTCTGCACCAACAACACTGAAAGCGGTCCAAGCACCAATTCCTGCCGTAAATGTTTCTGAAAATATTGGAACTAATCTATCGCCAGTAAGTTTAACATCATCTTCTGTACGAGCCATGAATTGGTAGTCTGAGCCATATTTAGTTAACACCCCTCTTACAGTTCCGTTACCAGTTGGAAGTAAATGATTTGCATAAGTAGCATAACTACTTGTTCTAAAAATCACTTTATTCCCATTAATATCATTTAAATACCAGTTAGTAGCACCTCCTAAATCGTTTGACAGTTCGTAGTATTTTCTTCCAACGGCGTCATCTTCAAATTGCACCCCTGACAATTCTACTAATGTATTCAAATTAGCATCGCTCAACAAGTTGGCAATAGATGTTTTTTTAACGATAGTTTCTTCGCTAACATTGGTACAAGAAGCGATTAATTTGTTTTTGTATTCAGTTTGCGGTAATCTTCCCACCGACGCAACGGATGAAGAGTTTACATAAATCCCTCCGATTCTCATAGAACCGTAAAGAATATCAGTATATAAATCTTTCATTTTGACGTATACTTTAACTCCTGGTCGATAATCAATATAGGTATTCGATGCTTCCACTGGAACACTAAAGCCAACAGCAGGAGTTGTTTCAGTAGCTAATGTTTGTAAAGAAATAGATTTGTAGAAGTTTCCCCCTTCATCACTAGACACTACATAAGCCTCAATTACATCATCAGGATATTGATATTGACTCACTAGCGAAGTCGTTGCGTTAATTACTTGTTGTACAGTTCTATTTGCAGTTAAATTGGGTTGAGTACAATTTAATTCTGGAATACTATACGAATCATCTTTCACACAACTTGAGAACGATCCAAGAACTAATACGGTGAAAAATACAGATTTTAAAAAGGTTGTTTTCATAATGGGTATTTTATATTATTAAAAATTAAGATAAAGGTTAACGAAGTAAGTTCTTCCATAACCGTAAAAATATTTTGGGGCAAAAGCAGGTGTTCCACTAGAAACATCTTGGTTTAATTGTCTGAAATTAGCATTTCTTGCCTGTTCAAAACCACCTGTTTTGTAGGTAACATCGGCTAGATTATTGATACTAGCAAAAAACCCGATAATTTTATTGCCAATTTTCCATGACTTTCCACCATTAAGGTTAAGTAGCATTACAGGGTTAAATTTTTCTTGTTTCAACAATTCACGACCTCTTTCTTCTGTAGCTTCTGGAAAATTAAATCCAGTTGTTGGGTTGATGAAGAAATTATTAGTTCGCATAATAGGAGAAATATCTAAATAATTATCAGCTAAATAATTTAAGTTGGCTCCAATATTCCAAAATTTTGGATCTCTATATTCTACACCAACAGAATATGCTTGTTGAGGCATGCCAGGTTGTCTATAATTTTTCATTGAAGCAGTACCAAAGTTAACCACAGGATTAGTGTTTTCGGGAGTAGCTTTAGCATCATTATTAATTAATACAGTAGGATTATTATCATAGGTATATTGTCCAAAAGCAGCAGAAGTGATTAACTTAATAGTTGATGTGATTTGATACTCTAACCCAAATTCAGCACCAATATTTTTCTTGGTAATATCCGTAACCGTTTCACTTACAAACGCATTACTTTCGTTGGAGTCCGTACTATCATCATTGGCGAAAACGCCATCAGCATAATAAAATGAAGTTTCTGTTGCATTATTAATTTTTGAAAAATAAGCAGTAATTCTTGCTTTAACAAAAGGTCCTCTGAAAACATAACTTGCATCTGCACTTGATATTGTTTCACTATCAATACCATTTACAGTATTGTTATTAATTCTTGCATTTGGATATGTATTTCTAAGAGAGGGCGCTTTAGTCATGTGCGCAGCATTAAAAGTCAAATAACGTTTCCCAGAAATTTTGTAGGTTAAACCTCCTTTAAAGCCAAAATTTTCAAAGGATGTTTTTCCGCTTTTCCCATAGGAGTTAGTTGGATAATAACCGTTTTTATAAATCCCTTCTCTTTGATAAGAAGTACTCGAAAAGCTTTGAGCAAGAAAGAAATCTACTTTTTTGAAGGTAAACTTAAATTGAGTAAATGCTTCTAAAATATCAGCATACATAGTGTAGTTGTACCCATATTTATCACCAACGACTACTTGTCGGTTAGGATTGAATAAATCAGACTGCTCTTGATCAACCGTTGTCCCAAAGGCGTCAATGTCGTTAAAATGAGTTCCGCCTAATAAATCCAGCAACTTTTGATAATTAGAAGAGGTAAGTTTTTTGTAGGAAGCACCTGCATTTAATACAATATTATCGTTTATTCGGGAATTTAAAATGGAATTAAACGTTAGAGTATTGTCATCTGAACGGTCTTCATATAATACAAATTTACTAACGCTTGGAGTATATCCGATAGGATTCCCAGACGCATCCAATATTGGCGTTGAATTTGCCATATACATAGCATTCCAGTTTAATTGATGATTTGTAATAAAATTTGACCTTGCAGCAGCTGCCTCAATTAAGTTGGGAGTATAAGGACCAGGATTAGCTCCTATATCAGTACCATATAAGGAAGTAAAATAACTCGGAAGTTTTTTATAATAGGTAGGATCTGGATTTTCAGCTCCTTGAAAGTCTAGCCTGCTGTTTCCAACTCCACCAAATTGATAAGTAACGTTTGTATTCAACTTATTTTTTGAGTTGATTTTCCAATAATGACTCAACATAAAAATAGGTTCTTCAACATTTTTTACTCTTGAATTTCTCTTTTCACCATCTTGCCATCCCCAGTAAGAGTTGTATTTATTTCCAACTAAACTTTCTACTTCATCTGTCGTAGGAGAATTTTTTCCTCTACTGTTTTGAGCATAAATAGACGTAAAATTTAAGCTGTGATTTTCATTGATTTTTTTCTCGACACTTGCAAAAAATGAATTTGCTGAATAATCGGTTCCTTCAAAGTATCCTTCTTGTGCCCATCTTCTACCAGCAGATATTACATAAGCCCACCCGTCTTTATTCATTCCTGAAATAGAGGTAGCCATAATTCTCCCGTTGTAATTGGTATTGGTACCGGCAATAGATATTCGGGAGCCAGGTCTGTACATAGAAGCGCGAGTGTTTATTTCTTGTGTTCCTAAAATACCACCAAAAGTATAATCAGAAGCGCCTGTCCCAACGGTAAATTCTTGATTTCGTGTGGCATCATTTAAACCTCCCCAGTTGCTCCATTGAGGTCTGCCATCAGTTGGCTTATTCATAGAAACACCATTAATCATTGTTGTAGAGTATTCATTATCAAGACCTCTAATTCTAAAGCGTGCTTGCCCCCAATTGAAAGCTGCAGCTTGTTGAAAAACATCTCTTGAAGCCTGAAGTAAACCAGAGGTGCTTTCAGAACCGCTGTTGTCATCGCCTAAATCCGTTTCAGTAATAGTAACCAAACTAGATTGTAACTCAAAACTTTGGTCGTCTTCTAATGCAATTTGACCTAAATCTAGAATTTTTCCAGCAACTATTTCAACCGGAATCAATTGGTCTTTATAACCAACACTTCTAATTTGTAATAATTGACTTCCAACGGCTACTTTTTCAAATGTAAATTTTCCCGTAGCACTTGTAAGCTGAGTTAAATTTTCATTTTGAATGGAAGTAATCACGTTTTGTAACGGTTTTTGAGTTTTTGAATCGATGACGGTGCCGGAGACTCCCGCAAGATCTTGTGCAAAAACTAAAAATACCTGCATTACCAATAATGCAATAAAAATAATTTTTTTCATAAATAGTATTAAGGTTAAGTCTTTTTAGCATATAAAAATGCTAAGAAAAGGGGTAACAAATTTACAAGTTTTTATTGTATTATGTATCATTTTATAGCAGATATCATAAATTTGTCTTAAATTTAATAGTGCAGTTACAATTATCTGCCTAGTTTAGGGATTAACAGGTTAGTATAATCTTAATAAATTGGCAATATTTTTTTTCTAAAATATAATAATTAACGTTTCTTAACTTCACACAGTTGACAGAGCATAAATAATACAATACATTTGTAATAAATATATAAAACAATTTAACCTAAATATGTATGAGAATTAGCATTCATTTACTACTAACAATGGTGTTTACAACCGTTATTGGTTTTGCCCAAGAGAAAAAATATAAAGTTCATACTGTTGCTTTTTACAATTGCGAAAACCTTTTTGACACGATTAATGGAGAAAATTATGACGAAGAATACACCCCAGCAAAAGGATGGACCATCAATAAATACAAACAAAAACTAGATAATTTAGGACTTGTCATTCCGCAAATTGGAACAGGGGACAAACAAAAAGAATCTCCAACATTAATTGGGGTTTGCGAAATAGAAAATCGAGGAGTACTAGAGGATTTAGTGAAAAATTATCAAATGGTCAATAAAGAATATGGCATTGTTCATTTTGACTCTCCTGATAAAAGAGGAATAGATGTAGGGTTTCTATACCAAAAAAAATATTTTAAGCCTACAAGTTATGTCAATGTGCCGTTATTGATTTATAGGGATTCAGATAAGACCGTTAAAAAAGAAAAGGCAGAATTAGAAGAAAAAACAGACGACGTAATAGAAGCGGACAAAAGCACTAATCGGGTTTATACTAGAGACATCCTTTTAGTAACGGGACTTTTAGAAGGAGAAGAAATAAATGTTTTGGTAAATCATTGGCCTTCTCGCTCTGGCGGAGAAAAAAAGAGCAGCCCATTCAGAGAAGCGGCCGGTAGAGCTGCCAGAAAAATTATGGATTCTATATATAAATTGAACCCCAATGCAAAAATCATCACCATGGGAGATTTAAATGATGGGACCTATAATAAAAGTGTAAAACAAGGAATTGGTGCCAAATTAAAGAAGGAAGAAGTAGGAGAACAAGGGGTTTATAACCCATTTGAAGAGATGGCCAGAAAAGGAAATGCAACATTATTTTACAGAGATTCTGGTGATATTTTTGACCAAATTATGGTATCAGAAGCGCTAATAAAGACGGATTATTCTTCTTTTAGATATTGGAAATCAGGAATTTATAACAAACCATTTCTGATTCAAACGGAGGGTCAATACAAAGGATATCCAAAGAGGAACACCACGATGGAGCCTGGTTTTAGTGACCACTTCCCCGTTTATATCTATCTGATAAAAGAAGTAAAATAGCTTTAATTTTATTTAAGGCAGCAGTAGGAACACCATGCCAACTTCTGCCTTTTTTCTTTCAAAACACCCCCTTTTAATTAACACCCCGATACCCTTTTTATTATGTCAATAGCAAAACCATTCAACTTAAATCAGTGGATTGACGAAAACAGACAATGGTTAAAACCACCTGTTGGAAATAAAAACATATACGTTGATTCTCAAGATTATATTGTGATGATTGTTGCGGGACCCAACGCAAGAAAAGACTATCATTATAATGAAACGGAAGAGTTATTTTATCAATTAGAGGGTTCAATAAAGATAGCTATTCAAGAGGATGGACAGCGAAAAGTATTCGAACTAAATGCAGGAGATATGTATTTACATCCTGCCAAAACCCCTCATTCTCCAATCCGCACCGAAGGGTCAATTGGTCTAGTAATCGAGAGAAAACGAGCGGGAAAAGGGTTTACAGACGGGCTAATTTGGCACTGCGAAAACTGCAATCATAAATTATATGAAGTCTATTTTGAACTCATCGACATTGAAAAAGATTTTTTATCCCATTACGAACAATTTTACCATTCAATACATGCAAGAACATGCAAAAAATGCGGAACAGTAATGGAGACTGATCCAAGATTTATCATCAAAAAATAAGAAAAGTTCAATACATTTGTACAATATAAAACAATTAACAAAAAACAACATATAAATGACCACAATAGCTGAAGAATTCGAAATGAAAGAAGCGTTGGCACAACTAGGTGTAAAAGCAATCAATGAAGGAACATCGACGGGAATCAATAATTTTTCAAATGGAGCTCTACTAGAAAGCTATTCGCCTGTTGACGGTCAATTAATTGGGGCTGTTACTTGTTCTACAACTGCCGATTACGAAAAAGTAATGCAATCGGCAACAGCGGCATTTCAAACATTTCGGGTAATGCCAGCACCACTCCGAGGAGAAATTGTTCGCCAGTTTGGAGATAAATTACGCAAAAATAAAGAAGCGCTTGGCAAATTGGTTTCTTATGAAATGGGAAAATCTCTTCAAGAAGGATATGGCGAAGTTCAAGAAATGATTGACATTTGTGATTTTGCCGTAGGACTTTCTCGTCAGTTGCACGGGTTGACCATGCATTCAGAACGTCCGGGACACCGTATGTATGAGCAATACCACTCATTGGGAGTAGTCGGAATTATTTCTGCCTTTAATTTTCCAGTAGCTGTTTGGGCTTGGAATACCGCTTTGGCTTGGATTTGTGGCGACGTTTGCGTTTGGAAACCTTCCGAAAAAACACCGCTTTGTGGCATCGCTTGTCAAAATATTATCGCCGAAGTAATTAAAGAAAATAACCTTCCAGAAGGAATTTCTTGTTTGATAAATGGAGATTACAAAATAGGTGAATTACTAACTTCTGACAAACGTGTTCCTTTGATTTCAGCAACCGGCTCAACGCGAATGGGGAAAATTGTTGCCCAAACCGTAGCTGCCCGACTTGGAAAATCATTACTTGAATTAGGCGGAAATAACGCAATAATTGTTACGCCAGATGCCGATATAAAAATGACGGTTATCGGAGCAGTTTTTGGAGCCGTTGGAACCGCAGGACAACGATGTACCTCTACCCGGCGATTGATTATTCACGAAAGCATTTATGATAAAGTAAAAGAAGCAATTGTGTCTGCGTATCAACAATTAAGAATTGGAAATCCATTGGATCAAAACAATCATGTAGGCCCACTTATTGATAAAGCTGCTGTTGAAATGTACCAGAATGCATTAACAAAAGTAGTGGCCGAAGGAGGCAAAATTTTAGTCGAAGGCGGTGTACTTTCTGGAGCAGGGTATGAAAGCGGTTGCTATGTAAAACCAGCCATTGCCGAAGCAAATAATTCATTCGAAATTGTGCAACACGAAACATTTGCACCAGTGTTGTATTTACTGAAATATTCTGGAGAAGTGATGGACGCCATCGCAATTCAAAATGGCGTGGCTCAAGGATTATCATCAGCAATTATGACCAATAATTTGCGTGAAGCTGAATTATTTCTTTCTGTTGCAGGTTCTGATTGCGGAATTGCAAACGTAAACATCGGTACTTCAGGAGCTGAAATCGGTGGTGCTTTTGGTGGCGAAAAAGAAACAGGCGGCGGACGTGAATCCGGTTCTGACGCTTGGAAAGTTTACATGAGACGACAAACAAATACCATCAATTATACCACAAGTTTACCATTGGCACAGGGAATAAAATTTGATTTGTAATTTCAAAAAATAACTATGAAAAGGCGACTACTATTTTTATTCTGTTTGGGAATTTTGGTCGTATCCTGTTGTGGAACTTCCGAAGAAATTTTCTGTACAGAAGAGGCCAGAGCGGGATTAAACATATCAGTAACATTAGCAGAATCCAGTTCCTCTATTCCCATTTCTGATGGAGTAACGGTAACGGCAACCGATGGAGATTATTTGGAAGTATTACAGTTTTATGACCCACAAAATCCAATATTCTCGGGCGCATATGAAAGAGCTGGAACCTATATTATCACTGTTACAAAACCAGGACGACAAACCTATATTTCACAACCAATTGTTGTAACAAGGGATGAATGTCATGTTATTCCTAAAAACATAACAGTGTTTTTATTGTAACAAAAGACTATTGACTTCTCCCTTTTTCACTCGGATACAAGGCTGGCAACGGGTCGCTTTGCCAATATTCTTTTGTGTCTATATCCATAATGGTAAGAGGTCCTTTAAAAGCAGCTCCAGTATCCACGTTCCAAACATTCGCCATATGAACAGGAGTCGTTTCGCCAATTTTTGTAACGGGCGTGTGACCAATAAAAATTTCAGAATATAAAGTTAATCGCTTCGGGTAATACAAATGATTAGAAGTTATGGTTTTATCCAATGCTAATGCCATTTCCCACAGGGTTCTGTCCCAATATAACATGCGAGGATAATGCTCATGAACAACTCCGTTCAAATTTGAAAAACCAGCATGAACAAAGAGCCTATTTTTATCGTCAAGATAATAATTTTCTAAAGTCAAAAGAAATTCAATATGTCGTTTTTTGTCCTCTTCCGAAACGGTTGCGTAGGCCAGCATAGTTGAGTCGCCACCATGGTTCGCCCACATCGGATTATCGTGAGGGTTTTGTAGCCAATGCAACGCCAATTCATCATGGTTTCCTCGAATAAAAATACAGTTTTGTTTTTCTTTTAAAGCAATTAAAAAATCCAATAGTTGTGGCGATTCGCTCCAGCCATCTACATAATCGCCTAAAAAAAGTAACGTATCCTTTGTGGTGACACTTGCTTTTTCAAGAATTTGATGCAGGGCACGCAATCCTCCGTGGATGTCTCCAATGACTAGTGTTCTCATAAAAACTATTTCCTCTTTACTAAACCAGAACTTGCTTGCGCCGTTGGCATTACCACTAAATCAGCAATGTTTACATGATACGGTCTCGAAACTACAAAATGGATAATATCAGCTATATCATCTGCTTGCAAAGGCGAAAATCCTTTGTACACATTTGTCGCTCTCTCAGCATCTCCTTTGAAACGAACGGTGCTAAACTCGGTGTCAACCATTCCCGGATGAATAGCGCCTACGCGAATACCAAACGGATTCAAATCCATTCGCATGGCTTGATTTAGTGAGTCCACCGCATGTTTTGTAGCACAATAAACATTTCCGTTTGGATATACTTCCTTAGCAGCCGTTGAACCAATATTGATAATATGACCCGATTCTCTAGCGACCATTTGTGGAATTATCGCTTTCGAAACATATAAAAGTCCTTTTAAATTGATGTCAATCATCGCATCCCAATCGTCCAAATCGCCCGTTTGAATTGGGTCTAATCCATGGGCATTTCCTGCATTATTGATTAATACATCAATGGTAGAAAATGATTTGGGTAGTGAGGCGATGCTGTCAAAAACTGCTTTTTTGTCGCGAACATCAAACAATAAAGTGTGCACTTCTGTATATTCCAATAGCTCTTCTTGCAGTTCCATTATCCGATCTTCTCGGCGTCCACAAAGTATTATTTTATAGTTATTTTTTGCCAATAGACTTGCGGTAGCTCTTCCAATTCCGCTTGTTGCGCCTGTAATTAATGCTGTTTTATTCAATTTGGGTTGTTTTATAAGGTATTATTTCTACTAATATTAAGGTACTTTATGTCCCATGCTTTCGGTCCAAATAGCAAACCAATCTTCTTTTTCAAGTTGCAATTCTGTGGCTTTCATCAGCAATTGAATTCGGGCAATATTCACCGTACCTGCAATTGGAAGTACCTTAGCAGGATGTTGCAAAATCCAAGAAAGCAAAATAGTATCCGACCCAAAATGGTATTTCGAAACTAAGGCAGCCAAAAGTTTTTTTAGCCGTCTAGTTTGCTCATTGTCTTCTCTAAAAACCGTTCCTAACGGATTCCAAGACATCGGTTGGATGTTGTGAATTTGCATATAATCGAAACTTCCATCTACCATTGGTTCATAATTTGTTGCCGAAAACTGCACCTGATTGTAACTAATTGCTGTTTGTTGTCGAATTAATTCAGTTTGTGAAGCCGTAAAATTAGAAAGTCCAAAATCAAGTAGTTTCCCTTCTGTTTTTAATTTCAAAACGGCTTCCGCAATCTCATCAGCTTGCATTAACGGGCTGGGACGGTGCAATAAAAGTACGTCTAAATAATCGGTTTGTAAGTTTTTTAGTGAATTCTCCACCGACCAAACGATGTATTCCTTTGAATAATCGTAATGCTTGACTTTATTTGGTCTGTTTTCTGAAAGGTGCTGAATGCCACATTTTGAAACAAATTGTAGGGATTCTCTTTTTATTTTGCTTGAGGCAAATGCTTTTCCAAAAGCGGCTTCAGTAGTATAGGAGCCATAAATATCGGCATGGTCAAAGGTAGAAATCTTATTTTCTAAACAAATTTGAATCATTCGTTCCATTTCAGAAGTGCTGAGATTTTTATCCCAAACTCCCCAATTCATCGTGCCCGCAATTATGGGCGATAAGGTGTTTTTAGTCAAGTGATTATGTTTTAATTATTAGGGTGGTCTATTTTTTTAAAAGGGTTAGCCCATAAAATTCTTAAAATTATAAAAACAAAATCACAATTCAGCCTTAAAACCATATGTTTTATAGAAGTTTTAACCATTTTTTAACATCGTTCTCTTAAAAAAAAATTCAATTTGCACTCTCAAATTTAAAAGTTAAAATTCAAAGTAATAAAATTAGTAAAATGGAAGAAAATACTTCAACTTTAGACATTAGAGCAATCAATGAAAAAATTGAAAGAGAGAGCGCTTTTATAGACCTTCTCACTATGGAAATGAATAAAGTAATTGTGGGTCAAAAACACATGATTGAACGATTATTAATTGGACTTTTAGGACAAGGTCACATTTTGTTAGAGGGAGTTCCAGGTTTAGCAAAAACCTTAGCAATAAATACATTGTCTCAGGCCGTTCATGGTTCCTTTAGCCGCATACAATTTACTCCAGATTTATTACCCGCAGACGTTGTTGGAACTATGATTTACAACATCAATCAAAATGAGTTTTCTATTAAAAAAGGACCTATTTTCGCCAATTTTGTCTTAGCAGATGAGATCAATCGGGCACCCGCAAAAGTACAATCGGCATTATTAGAAGCGATGCAGGAAAAGCAAGTTACCATTGGCGATACTACTTTCAAATTAGACCGTCCATTTTTAGTTCTTGCCACACAAAACCCAATCGAACAAGAAGGAACTTATCCTTTACCAGAAGCACAAGTGGATCGTTTTATGCTAAAAACAGTTATCGATTATCCAAAAATGGACGAAGAACGAATGGTCATTCGCCAAAACTTAAATGGGTCGTTCGAAAAAGTAAATCCGGTAGTTTCAGTAGAACAAATTCTTAGAGCTCAAGAGGCGGTTCGAGAGGTTTATATGGATGAAAAAATTGAAAAATATATTTTGGACATAATTTTTGCTACTCGTTTCCCAGAAAAATATAAACTAGAAAGTTTAAAGCCGTTAATTAGTTTTGGTTCTTCACCACGTGGAAGCATCAACCTGGCTAATGCTGCAAAATGCTATGCGTTTATAAAACGCCGTGGCTATGTAATTCCTGAAGATGTGCGCGCCGTAGTTCACGATGTGCTGAGACACAGAATAGGAATTACGTATGAAGCGGAAGCCGAAAACATTACTTCTGTTGACATCATCAACAAAATTGTAAACGAGATTGAAGTACCTTAAATCAGCTTTTAGCCATAAGCAGTAAGCATTTAGAGCAATTCTGAAAGCTGAAAACTAATGGCTAGTTGCTGAAAGCTAAATTAAATGGATACAAAAGACTTACTCAAAAAAGTTCGAAAAATAGAAATCAAAACCCGAAGATTGAGCGATCATATCTTTTCGGGCGAATACCATACGTCTTTCAAAGGTCGGGGTATGACTTTTTCAGAAGTGCGTCAATACCAATATGGAGACGATATTCGTGCAATTGATTGGAATGTTACCGCACGTTACAACGAAGCTCATGTAAAAGTTTTTGAAGAAGAACGAGAGTTGACAATGATGCTGATGGTTGATATTTCAGGGTCTGAAAGTTTTGGTTCTAATTCCCAATTTAAGAAAGACATCGTTACTGAAATCGCCGCAACAATGGCTTTTTCTGCAACTCAAAATAATGATAAGATAGGTTTGATTTTGTTTTCTGACCAAATTGAACTGTACATTCCCCCAAAAAAGGGAAAATCGCACGTTTTGAGAATAATTCGAGAATTGATTGAATTTGTACCAAAAAGCACCAAAACAGATGTGGCTCAAGCATTGAAATTTCTATCTGGGACACAAAAAAAGAAAGCCATCGTTTTTATGATTTCAGATTTCATGTCCAATGAATATGAACACACATTGAAAATCGCCTCAAAGAAACACGACATTACTGGAATTCGGGTCTATGATATTCGAGAGGAAAAAATTCCAAATTTAGGAATGGTTCCAATGCTGGATGCAGAAACGGGCGAAACGTTACTGGTAAATACCAGTGCCAAATCAGTTCGAATGGAATACGAAAAGTATTATCGAAGTCAAATAAATTATTTTAATGAAACTTTCAGAAAATCAGGAGCAGGAGTCGTTAGCACCCGGGTAGATGAAAGTTATGTTACCAAATTATTGGGCTATTTTAAATCGCGCTAAAAAATGAAATTTAAATATTACCTACTACTTCTATTGTTTACTATGACGGTTTTTGCTCAGAAAAGAGTAGAAACTAGCATCGATACCACTAAAAATAAAATCGGAGCACAATTCAATTTAACACTAAAAACAACAGTAGATACACTGTCAACGGTTGTTTTTCCTAACGCAAAAAGGTTTGGAAATTTAGAAGTAATCCGATCCTATGTTATCGATACTATTGAAAAAGGAGCGCAATATGAGTTGGTAAAAAAGTATGGACTCACCCAGTTCGATAGCGGGAAGTACACCATCCCGAGTTTAAAAGTACTAATAAATGACCAACCGTTTGTAACGGATAGCATCACTATTGAGGTGGCTAATGTTTTAGTGGACACACTGAATCAAAAAATGTTTGATATAAAAGAAATAGCCCCAGTTGCATCAGATTACCGTTTTTTTTGGAACCTACTTCTTCTTATAATAGCGATAATTGCTATCGGAATAGGAACATACGTAGCAATAAAAAAATATCAAAATAAAAAAACTGAACAAGAAGCGTTAAAATCACCAATTGAAAAAGCAACTACGCTTCTTCAAAATTTGGAAAAGAAAGAGCTGTGGCAAAAAGGAGAAATTAAAAATTATTACAGCGAACTGACGGATATTGCCCGAAATTATATTGAAGAAGCAATAGAAATTCCAGCGATGGAAAGCACTACTTCTGAATTGATTAGCGCACTACGAGTGGCGTCTGTAAAAAAGAAGATGACCGTTTCACAAGAAACACTTTCAAATCTTGAGCAAGTATTGAAACAAGCCGATTTAGTAAAATTTGCCAAATCAAAACCACTAGATTTTGAGATTTCAGGAGACAGAAACAAAATCGAAAAAGCACTATTAACCCTTGATCAATCCATTCCCGAAGAAATTGAAGACGAAGAAAGTAAGGCGTGGGAAGAAATGAAAAGAGTGCAAAAATTAAAAAAACAACGCAAAATCAGAATAATTACTGCTGCTGGATTTGTGTTTGGAGCCTTGCTTTTACTTTTTACTTTTTTAGTAGTTACCAAAGGATTTGACTATGTGAAAGACAATATTATTGGGCATCCAATAAAAGAATTGCTAGAAGGCGAATGGGTTCAAAGTGAGTATGGAAATCCCGCAATAGCAATTGAAACACCTAAAGTCCTCCAGCGAATGGACCTTTCAAAATCATTGCCTAAAGAAGGAATGGCCTTGATAAAAGAGATGCAATCTTTTGGCTACGGAAGTTTACAAGAGAACTTTTATATCATGGTATCCACCATAAAATACAAACAGGAAACGCAATTAGATTTAGACGCCTCTATTGAAGGCTCCCTAAAAGCATTAGAAGCACAAGGAGCTCAAGACATCATAGTAAAGCAAGAAGATTTTGATACAAAATTAGGAATAACCGGACGAAAAGGATTTGGGACCCTTGTAGTGATTAACCCAATTACAAAAAATAGTTTGAAATTATATTATGAGATTGTAGTTTTCAGTCAAGATGGGGGATTACAGCAAATTATTATTGTTCACGAAGCAGGAGATGCCTATGCAATTCAACTTTCTGAGAGACTATTAAATTCCGTTGAACTAAAAAAAGCCACTGAATAATGACCAATATTACGTTTTTAAACCCTGAGTTTTTCTGGTTATTTATTTTGTTGCCAATAGCAATTGGATGGCAAATCTGGAAGAGAAACGAACAAGCAGCTACCCTAAAAATGGCTTCATTGGAGGGATTCAAAACCTCAAAATCACTTGTTGCCAGACTTAAACCGATGCTTTTTGTTTTTCGATTGGTTGCGTTAAGCGCATTAATTATTGCGTTAGCAAGACCTAGAACAGTCGATATTAGCAATAAAACTAAAACGACAAAAGGAATAGACATCGTAATGGCAATTGACGTTTCTGGAAGTATGCTCGCCAAGGATTTAAAGCCAAATCGGATGGAAGGGCTAAAAAATGTGGCTAAAGATTTTGTTGAAGCAAGAGTAAATGACCGAATAGGACTAGTCGTTTATGCTTCAGAGGCATATACTAAAACACCAGTAACTAGTGACAAAGCAGTCGTTTTAGATGCGTTAAGAAGCGTGAAATACGATAATGTTTTACAAGATGGCACTGGAATCGGAATGGGATTAACCACCGCGGTTAATAGATTAAAGGAAAGCAAAGCAAAAAGCAAAATCATCATTCTTTTAACCGATGGTGTAAACAATGCGGGTTTTATTGAACCAGAAACCGCCTCAGATATTGCAAAAGAATTTGGGATAAAAGTATACACCATAGGGATAGGCACCAACGGAATGGCCGAATTTCCTTACGCCATTGCCCCAAATGGTAGTTTCTTGTTCAAAATGATGCAGGTAGAAATTGATGAAGAGCTAATGAAATCCATTGCCAAAAAAACAGGCGGAAAGTATTTTAGAGCCACCAGTAATAAAAAACTTGAGTCCATTTATAACGAGATTAATAAATTAGAAACAACGGAAATTGAAGAATTAAAATTTTACGATTTTGACGAAAAATA
The DNA here is from genome assembly GCA_044231345.1 of Flavobacterium sp. Classification (GTDB taxonomy): domain Bacteria; phylum Bacteroidota; class Bacteroidia; order Flavobacteriales; family Flavobacteriaceae; genus Flavobacterium. The sequence goes on along the minus strand of JBIHZQ010000018.1, from coordinate 9,281 downwards.
TAGGCCATTTGTCCTATTAGCTGGCTTATTATTACTAATAGAATTTGGATTAAGAAACACTACATACAGAAGTTTTATTTAATACGGGGTCACCATTCATTTTAAAGTTAGAAAGCAGAATTACTAATATATGTACGAGTTAGACGAAAAAAAATACAGTTACTGGTTAATTTTAATACCTATTTTGGTGTTGGTTTTCCTATATACACAGTATTGGAAACGAAAGAAACAACGAGAATTTGGGGATTTAGATTCTGTTAGGAAACTAAGCCCTGAACAGTCGGTATTTAAATCCATATTAAAATTTGCGGTGGTATTATTAGCACTAACTTGTTTGATTATCGGGTTGGTAAATCCAAAAATCGGAACCAAATCAGAAACTGTAAAAAGACAAGGAATAGATATTGTTTTTGCCATAGACGTTTCAAAAAGTATGCTTTGCGAAGATGTAGCACCCAGCCGACTAGAAAAAAGTAAGCAATTAGTCTCTCAAATTATTAATCAATTAGCAGGAGACAGAATCGGAATTGTGGCCTATGCAGGAAGTGCTTTTCCAGTACTGCCAATAACCACAGATTATGGTGTGGCAAAAATGTTTTTGCAAAGCATGAACACCACCATGGTTTCGTCACAAGGAACCTCCCTTGATGAAGCAATTAAACTATCGTCAACTTATTTTGATGACGATAAAGAAACCAACAAATTAGTGGTATTGATATCCGATGGAGAAGACCACTCTGAGGGCTCAGAAGCAGCGGCAGAAGAAGCAAAAAAAGCGGGATTAAAAATCATAACCGTTGGATTGGGAACCGAAAAAGGCGGGCCAATTCCTTTAAAGCAAAACGGAACCATAGTTAGTTTTAAAAGAGATCAAAGTAATGCGGTTGTAATTACTAGGCGTAATCAAGAAAGCCTAAAAGTAATTGCAAAAAACACCAATGGCGGATACGTTGATGGTAATAACACCAAAGAAGTGTTAGAATACGTAAAAAATGCACTTGAAAATATTGAAAAAACAGAATTTGAAACACAACAATTTACCGACTATAATTCGCAATTTCAATGGTTTCTTGGTATTGCATTTGGACTGTTGTTTTTTGATGGTTTCTTTTTGGAACGAAAAACAAAGTGGGTAAAAAAGTTGAATTTATTTAATGAAAAAGAATCATGAAGCACCTACTATTCCATAGCCTTCTTTTTGTTTCTCTTGGAGTTTTTTCTCAAGAAAAAGATACTGATTTGCCTAAAGCCAATAGCTTATTTGAATCAAAAAAATACAGTGAAGCCGAAGCTAATTATAGAATTTCTCAATCAAAAAACCCAAAGAACCCCATTGCATCTTATAATTTAGGGAATGCCATTTATAGACAAAATCAATCTGCAGAAGCTCGGTTTTCCTATGAAAAAGCAATAAAAAATGCGACCTCAAGACCCGAAAAACATCAGGCATTTCATAATTTAGGGAATTCATTAATGAAAGAAAAAAATTATGCAGCAGCAGTTGAAGCCTACAAAAATGCTTTGCGAAACAATCCTGAGGACGAACAAACGCGGTACAACTATGCACTAGCAAAAAAGATGTTGAAGGAAAATCCGCCAAAAAAAGACGACAAGAAAGACGATAAAAAAGACGATAAAAAAGACAAAAAGAACGACAAGAAAGACGACAAGAAAGACGATAAGAAAGACCAAAAAGAAGATAAGAAGGACGATAAAAAAGAAGGAAAAGATAAGAACGACGACAAAGGAAATCAGCAAGGTAAGCCAAAACCAGAACAAGGAGGAATTTCTAAAGAGCGCCTTCAAAATTTATTAGAAGCAGTAAATAATGAGGAAAAGAAAATTCAAGATAAAGTAAATAAAAACAAAGTAAAAGGAAAACCAGTTCAAACAGAAAAAGATTGGTAAACTATTGGGAAACCAATAAAAGAATAAAATAAAATGAAAAAGTTAATTTTTCTTATCGTAGTTAGCATTCAAGGAGTAATGGCTCAGGTTCAATTTGAAGCAAAAGTCAGCAAGCAATCTTTAGGAATTAATGAACGACTGCGTATTGATTTTTCCATGAACGATGATGGAGATAATTTTACTCCGCCAAGTTTTGAAGGATTTAAAGTTATTGCAGGGCCAAGTCAACAAGTTAGCCAATCATGGATAAACGGAAAAAGCTCGTTTAATAAAACCTATTCCTACTTTTTGCTACCCACCCAAAGAGGAGCTCTAGTTATCAAGCAAGCCTCCATTGAAATTAATGGTCAACTCTACAAAACGAGTCCAATAAAAATTAATGTTACCGCAGCAGTAGAACAACCAAGAGATCCTAACGACACTCAGGTTACAGCGGACGAAACCATTCACTTAGTTGCTGAGGTTTCCAAAACAAATCCATACATCAACGAGCCCATTACGGTGGTCTATAAACTGTACTTTAGTTACAACATTGGAATCACGAATTGGCGAGAATTAGACAAACCAAAATACAACGATTTTTGGAGTCAAAACATTGATATTAAACAATTAGTTGCTGAAGAAGGAAGATATAATGGGGAAAAATACCGCTTTGTTACGTTAAGAAAAACAGTTTTATATCCTCAAAAATCTGGCAAATTACTAATCGAACCATTATCCTTAGACATCGATGTACAGCTTCCAACAAATCGCCGAAATATTTTTGGTCAAGTACAAGTAGTAGAAGACCACAAAAGAGTATCGGCTGGAGCCAAAACGATTGCCGTTAAACCACTTCCTGAATCAGGAAAACCAGTTGATTTTTCAGGGGCAGTTGGCCGATTTTCATTTAAAGTCACTCCTTCAAAAACCAACTTAAAATCGGGAGAAAGCCTAGATTTAGAGATTAGTATATCAGGAAATGGAAATCTTAAATTATTCACCCTGCCAAAACCAGTAGTGCCAAGCGCACTTGAAATGTATGACCCTGTTCACAACGAACAAGTAACCACGCCACTTTCTGGGATGGCAGGAAAAATTGCCGACAAGTATACCATAATTCCACAATACAAAGGAAAATATCCCATCAAACCGTTGGAGTTTACCTACTTTGATTTAGGAACAAAATCATATAAAACCATTACCTCTCCAGAGATAATGATTAATGTAATGGACGGGCCAATGGTAGCGCAAGGAGCTACTTCGCCAAATACGGCTGTTGCAAAACAAGTAATTTCAGCTACGGCCCAGTTTAAATATATTAAGCTAAAAACAAAGTTAGAGCCAATCAATAAAAAAGACTTTTTTGGGTCACCATGGTTTTATTTTTTATCCCTGCTCCCGTTTTTATGCATTCCTGCAGTAGTATTTTTTAAGAAGAAAAAAGAAGCAATCGACGGAGACGTGTCTGGAAATAAAATTAGATTATCAAATCGATTGGCCAAGAAATATTTGTCGGATGCCAAGAAAGAAATTGGAAATAAAGAGCCTTTTTATATTGCCCTAGAAAAAGCAATGCATAACTTTCTTAAAGCAAAATTACATATTGAAACCACTGAGATGAGTAAAGAAAACATTAAAGAATTATTGCGTTCTAAAAATGCGACTCTAGAAACAGTAACTGATTTTATTAAGCTAACAGAAAATTGTGAATTGGCTCGATATGCTCCATCTTCTAGCGCATCGATTCAACAGGATTTTGATAAAGCAGTGGTAATAATTTCAGAATTAGAAAAACAAATAGTTTAATTTGATTAACCACAAAGCGCGTAAAGAGTTCACAAGGAACACAAAGATTTTTAAAAAGAAGTAAGCTACGAATTACACTAATTTGCACTAATTTTTAAATTAATTTGAGTTTACAAAATAGTTACAAGAGCAGTATAACAAACATAAAAATGAAGAATTTACTTTATATTATAGTACTTACAACGCAAGTTTTCTTTGCCAATAACGGCTTTGAAAAAGGGAATTCGTTGTATCAAAAAGGAAAATATCAGGAGGCTATTACAGCTTATGAAAGCGTATTAGCCTCCAATAAACAAGCAGCAGAACTGTATTTTAATTTAGGGAATTGTTATTATAAATTGAATAAAGTTGCTCCGTCCATTTATTATTACGAAAAAGCATTGGTTTTAAACCCGTCAGATGCTGAGATTCATAACAATCTTAAATTCGCACAAAAACTATTAATCGATGAGGTTAAAGAAGTTCCTAAAGTAGGCTTTGACAAATTGATTTCTGATTTTACTTCAGCTTATTCCCCAAACACTTGGGCTTGGATTACCATAGTGCTTGCTTTTTTGTTTTTGTTCTTTTTTGTAGGATACTATTTCTCTTATCGCACGGCTTATAAAAGGGTCTTTTTTATAGGACTTTTCTTTCTATTGCTTTTGATGTTAGGAAGTGTTTTTTCGGCAATTTATGAAAAAACACGATTTGAAAAAGAACAACCCGCCATCGTTTTTGTGGAGGTTGCAACCGTCAAATCAGAACCTAAATCGGAGGCGCCTGAAGCATTTGTTCTCCACGAAGGCACCAAAGTTTTCATTAAAGAAACCTTAGACAATTGGCTAAAAATACAACTGGCTGACGGAACAGAAGGTTGGATCGAATCGGATGAGGTAAAAAAAGTGAAGTAAAAATTTACAAGCTACTTTTTTTTAATTCCATAAATCCATCTTTAATGGCGGGATAAATTAGCGCAGCGGTTTTCTGAATTGGATGATAAAACAACGAGTTATCCATAGTAGCTTTTTCAGCAAATGCGTTTTCGATGTTTATTTTCTCAAATAAATGCAAGGTAACGCTCAGCAAAAGAATCATTTTTAACCCTCCCACAAAAGAACCAGCTAATTTATTTAGAGGGCCTAAACTAGCCAAATTAGCCATTTTAGTTAGAAATTTTGCCAATAATGAAATCCCAATAACCACCAAAATAAAAGTAAGTATAAAAGCTACAATTTGTATCGTTTTTGGATTCCATGACACGTGATTTCCTAAAAAGGTCTTCATGAAAAAAGAAAATTTTATCGCCACATAAACGCCAGCCAGTAAGGAAACAAAAGAAGCCAATTCGATAAAAAAACCATTCCAAAATCCACGAACCAATCCGTAAATTAACAAACCGCCAAGAAAAAGATCGATGTAACTCATGTAAAAAGAATTAAGAGCAAAGAATTAAGAGCAAAGATAAAAGAATTATGTTGGTATCTTTACCGAAATAATTTCAGATTTTAGATTTCGGATTTCGGAACTCATAATTTAAAATTTAAAATTCATAATTAATCAAGAATGTCAAGAGATATACAATTAAAAGAACGCTGGGAACTCCTCGTAAGCAGGCTTTCCAATCAATTTTCTCAGGGGGAAGATTTAGATTTAGACGCCATAATTTACTTAATTGGGGTGCAGGAATTGGGAAAAATTCACCAAGAATATAAAAAAGATGAAAAACTAAATTTAATGCACATTGCCATTTGCCGTTTGCTAGAACCTTACGGATATTATGAATTTGATTATGTTGATGGTGACGGATGGCCGCATTATAAAGTAAAAGAAGAATTACCACCCTTAAAAGCAGGCGAACAATCGGTATTAATGAAAGAAGCTATTGTTAATTATTTTCTTGAAAAAGAACTGATTGATTGATATTCTTCTTCGTACGGAGAAGTCGTGACTTGTCCCCTCAAGCACAGACAAGTCGCAACTTGTCCCTAACAACAAAATTTCTTATATTTGCAACCATAATTATGGAATGATAATGACAGATAAGATAAAACAATACATTGCCGAAGCACAAGATTTTCAAACTCAAAACGCAAAAGAATTAGAAGAGTTCCGAATTAAATTTTTGGGAAGCAAAGGACTTCTAAAGGACTTTTTTGCCGAATTTAAAAATGTGCCCAACGACCAAAAAAAAGAGTTTGGTCAGGTAATTAATTTATTAAAAACTACCGCTGAAGACAAAGTAAAATCCATTCAAGATGTTCTAGAAAGCAAAATAGAAGTCAAAGGAATTTATGGTGATTTATCTCGCCCCTCAGAGCCAATATCCATCGGCTCTCGCCATCCCATTTCATTGGTTAAAAATCAAATCATAGACATTTTCTCTACCATCGGATTTAACGTGTCCGAGGGGCCAGAAATTGAAGACGATTGGCATAATTTTACCGCATTAAACCTACCAGAATACCATCCCGCTAGAGACATGCAGGACACTTTTTTCATACAAACCAATCCTGACGTGCTGCTAAGAACTCATACCTCGTCAGTACAAGTGCGCTATATGGAAAATAACCAACCGCCAATTAGAACCATTTCTCCAGGGCGAGTGTTCAGAAACGAAGCAATTTCCTCCCGTTCGCACTGTATTTTTCATCAAGTAGAAGGATTATACATCGATAAAGAAGTTTCGTTTGCCGATTTAAAGCAAACGCTTTTATATTTTACCAAAGAAATGTTTGGGAAATCAAAAATTCGCCTTCGCCCAAGCTACTTTCCTTTTACAGAGCCTAGCGCCGAGATTGACATTTATTGGGGATTGAAAACTGAAACGGATTACCGAATCACCAAAGGAACTGGCTGGTTAGAAATAGGGGGCTGTGGAATGGTTGATCCCAACGTATTAAAAAACTGCGGAATCGATACCAATGAATTCAACGGATTTGCCTTTGGAATGGGAGTAGAACGAATCGCAATGCTGCTCTACCAAATTGGCGATATCCGAATGTTTTACGAAAACGACGTGCGTTTCTTAGAACAATTTAAAGCAAGTATATAAAAGAAAATAGAGTATAGACGAAGAGATAAAAGACAAGAAAGTCAACTATCACTTAGTCTTTACTCTCACATCTCCCAATGAAAAAAGACATCATAATCCCTGAAGTTGAAAACGTTTTCCTTGCTGCCATACCAGAATGGAGCGATGATTTTATGGAAAAAGTTTGGAACGTGTATTTAGTCAACGACAGCGATTTTCAGTTAGATAGCATCATGGTGGTTTCAAAAGCATTTGGCACCATCAATGAAGAGATGAAAAAAACATCCCTACTGAGACATGCATTTGTAGAAATTCCGCCCGTATCAGTTGTAAAAGTCGAAATGATTGCTAAGGAAGTAGTGGTTTTAAATAACGAATTTATGGTAACGTTCTTTATTGGGCCTACTTTGTATGACAAGAAATTCATTTTCAAAGCTAATTTCAATACAGCAACCAACCAAGAAGAAGTACCAATACTATTCGTTGACGGGGTGGTGGTCCGATAAAAAGGATTAATCCAATTTATCAGTTAGTTTTTTAAATACTTTTTTAGCCTCTTTTCCCTCATACAACACTTCATAAACCGCGTCGATTATGGGCGTTTTTGCACCATAGGTTTGGTTGAGTTTATAAGCGCTATTTACGGCATAATATCCTTCGGCAACCATACTCATTTCCATCATGGCAGATTTTACGGTATAGCCTTTCCCAATCATGTTTCCAAACATTCGGTTTCTAGAAAAAACAGAATATCCAGTCACTAACAAGTCCCCTAAATAGGCTGAATTATTGATGTTGCGTTTCATTTTGTGAACTTTCCGTATGAATTTTTTCATTTCGCGAATCCCATTGCTCATGAGCACCGATTGAAAATTATCTCCATAACCTAATCCATGCGCCATCCCAGCGGCAATAGCATAAATGTTTTTCAGCATCGCGGCATATTCCGTTCCGATAATATCATCCGATAGTTTTGCTTTAATGTAATTGCTGGCCAAACATGAGGCGACTACTTTGGCTTTTTTTCTATCGCCACAAGCAATGGTCAAATACGACAAGCGTTCAAGGGCAACTTCCTCTGCATGGCAAGGGCCTGTAATTACCCCAATATTTTCAAAAGGAATGTGGTAAACCGTATTAAAATGTTCGCCCACAATTAGATTGGTTTCTGGAACAATCCCTTTTATGGCAGAGAAAATAATTTTGTTGGTAAGGCTAACGGTTAGATTTTGTAATTCGCTATTTAAAAAAGCAGAAGGAATGGCAAAAATTACATAATCAGCATACGAAACGGCTTCGTTAATGTCAGTAGTAAGGCGTAATTTTTTCACGTCAAATTCTACAGAGCTTAAGTAGTTGGGATTGTGAAAGTTAGTTTTTATGTGTTCAACAGCTTCTTCATTTCGCATGTACCATGCTATTTCTGAAAGGTTTACGCAGAGCATTTTTGCAATCGCGGTAGCCCAACTTCCTCCGCCGATGACCGCAAATTTTGGTTGTTTGTCCATTTGTTTTTTTTTAGCCCCGATAGAAGCGGCATCCCACGATTAATTCCGACGCTAGGAGGGATATCGTGGATATACCGAATAGCGGGAGTAGCTTCAAATAATTAATTTCAAAAGTACTTAAAATTGTAGTAACAAACGCATTTTGAAAATAAATGCAGTAAGTGAGTTGAGATTATTTAACGTAAAATTATGATTTTCAATATACTAAAAAAATACCTAATGAGTTTTAGTACTAGATTGAAAGTGCATTTCAACCTGTTTTTTCATTTATTATTAAATGTATTGTTAGTTTAGTTAGTTAGAAAAGGCGCTCAAATGTAGTCAAATGAGTGTCTTTTTTTGGTTTTAATAACTCCGTTCCACAATTTCCCTAACTTTTTCTAGCGTAATGTTCTGCCGTTCGCCGAGTGCCAGCCATCCTCTTTCTTTGAATCGATCCACAATAAAATCAGCTGTTTTTTCATAGGAATCAGTGCATTCAGACAGTTTTGTAGGCATTCCCATGGTGGTGAAAAAGGCGGCTGTTTTTGCAATGGCGGCGGCAGCGATTTCCCCGTTTGTACCGGTCAAATTAAAAATACGTTTTCCGTATTGGGTCAGTTTTTCCTTTTTAGTCTCGAAAAGCACGGTGTACAAATGCGGATTGATAAGCGCTAAGGTTCTGGCGTGGTCAATGTTATATAAGGCAGTTAATTCGTGTCCAATCATGTGGGTGGCCCAGTCCGAGGGAACTCCTTTTTGCAACAGTCCGTTTAGCGCCATAGTGCACGACCACATAAAATTAGAGGCTAAGGCATAATCAGAAGGGTTTTCTACCACTTTAGGTCCAATTTCAATTAGAGTTTGCATGATTCCTTCAGCAATTCGATCTTGTAAATAGCCGTTATGCGGATAGGTCAAATATTGTTCTAACACATGGGTGTAGGCATCGACCACGCCATTTTGTAATTGTCTTTTTGGTAAAGAAACAATTACGGTGGGGTCGCAAACAGAGAATTTTGGGAATAAAGCACTTCCGCCAAGGGTTAATTTTTCTTGAGTAGCTTCAATAGTGATTACAGCTC
>JBIHZQ010000017.1:0-27989 GCA_044231345.1 Flavobacterium sp. | reverse complement strand
GGAACCACACTAACCTGTTTTAAAAGTAATATTTAAAATTGAAAAAACAATGAAAACTAGGTTTATTAAAAAAACTAATCGAAAGATGCTAAATCCAATTCAATTGAAGGACATGAATTCGTTCTATCTCATGCTTTTAAAAATGAAGAAAAAACGACCTAAAATGAATGTTAATCAATTGATGAAACTGACCTATCCAGAACCTATTTATAAATTATTCAAAATACAACTATGCATTTCTTAGTTAAAATAAAAAATATAACTATTGAACCCAATCATTTGGTGATTTTTTTAAATAATCAATCCAAAAAGCAATTTACTTTTGAAGACATTGATAAAGTTTTCATTACGGTAGAGAAACGAAATTCTTATTTATACTATGCTTCTCTATTGATTGGCATAGCAATTATTGCATCATTACAGTCTATAGTTAGCATAATAACAACGATTATTTTGGCGCTATTTGCGGTAATAACCAGTTCAGTCGCTTGGTATTTTTCCAAACGCTATCAATTAGTTATTCGATTAAAATCAAAAGAGTATCACCGCTATAGTTTGTGTAATAACTCAAAACTTAAAGTTTTAAAAAAAGTTCGCGTGATTCGGGCAAAATTACAAGAAATAAATTTTAAACAATTAAAAAAAGTCGAGAGTCATGACTAATTCAATTGTATTTATTGACCAATTAGCTGTAATGACCGAAACACTTTCATTACCTTTTCTAACCAATCATACAGTTCGATTTTTTAAAACTTGTAGTGCTGTTCCAGAAATAGTTTTAAGAAAAGCAACTCTAGTAAGTATTGTCCTCTACCAGCCTATTGATTTGATGGAAGTCCTATCGCTCTACAATCGAAGTTTCCCACTACTAATTGCCACTGCGGATCGGATGATGTTAGAAAAAATGAATGAATTAGATTACGCTTACACCCTCAACCTACAACAAGATGAAAACGCTATTGAAGCAGAAATTGTTATTATCCTAGCACATCTTGAGGAACAATCTGTTAAGGTACTGGTGAACCAATAACGTAGTTTTGTGGTTAATAATAATTAGGGCATACAAAACAGTTTCTAGTATTATTGAAATAAAACTCGCCTATAAGCAACAAGAAATTATATCTTATTATTAATTCCAAAATCACAGGTTGAATTTGTAATTTAGAATCAATTATTAACATTTGTTTAGTAATGTAATGTCCTACATTTGCATATCAATTTATTATTTGTGAATTCGCACTATTCCTATAAATTATTTTCCTTTGTTTCAGATTTACCCCTAGAATGGGACGATTTGTCGGTTTCGAATGTTTTTTTATCCAAAAACTATTTGTCAGTTTTGGAAAGTTCGGCACCCAAAAACATGAATTGCCACTTTATTGGATTATTTGATCAGGAAAAATTAATAGGTATAGCGTTATCACAATTTATTGATTTAAGCACCATCACTTCTTATGGAGATCGGGATCATTGCATAAAAACAATAGTACGTAATTATGTATTTAAGAAATTTAGTTCAAAATTATTATTCATAGGAAACAATATGCTAACCGGTCAAAACGGCTACTCATTTGACTCAAATTTATCACACATAGAAGGCCTAACCTTATTGAAATTGGCTTGTAATGAAATCCAAAATAATTACTTAGCCTCTGGTGTTAAAATCCATTTGACTATCTTTAAAGATTATGATTTAAGCGAAGCCAATCAGTTTTCTATTCCCCCGTTTAAGTCTTTTTTTAAATTTACAACACAACCGAATATGATTTTCAAAATCAATCCAGATTGGGCTACTTTTGAAGATTATTATGCTGCTTTACATAAAAAATATAGGGATCAATATAAAAGAGCAAAGAAAAAATCGGAATCTTTAATAAAAAAGAAAATGACCCTTCATGAGATCCAAAAAGAGTCAGATACAATTAATGAATTATATTTAAATGTAGCCAATAACGCTCCTTTTAATACTTTTTTTCTGCCTGAAAATCATTTTGAGGTTTTTAAATCAGCTTTAAATGATTCATTTCTTTTTTATGGATATTATAAACAAGACCAATTAATTGGGTTTAACACTTTAATAAAAAACGGAAATGTAATCGACACCTACTTTCTTGGATACAATGAAAAATTCCAACGCGACTACCTTTTGTATTTAAACATGCTTTATGATATGATTGGGTATTCAATAAAGAAAGGGTATAGCGAAATTATTTTTGCAAGAACCGCTTTAGAAATTAAAAGTTCGGTGGGAGCAAAACCAATCAAAATGGTTGGATTTATGAAACACTCAAATCCTTTAATTAACTTTTTTATATCTAAATTATTTTCCTATTTCGAACCAGAAATTGTTTGGAAAGAACGAAATCCGTTTAAGTAAATGTGTCGGTAATAATTTTGAAAATCATCTCCACACCTGTCCTCTAAAAAATTGAACTACGAATGACTTTCTAATTCTTCTTGAACCGATGCCCAGCTATCGAGCAATTGATCCAATTCATTTTTTTTTTTATTATATGCTGTAAAAAAAGAAGCGTCCTCACTATGCTTATTATAATTAGAAGCCAGCATTTTATCATCATGTTGGATGTCATTTTCTAACTGTTTGATCTGACTTTCAATTTTGCTCAAGCGGTTATTTAATGATTTATTCTTTTTTTGATCTTCATAAGACGCTTTATTATTTTCCTTTGGCGCTTGAAGTTTTGCCACCTCTTTTTTCTCTACTTCGCGCATGTTTTCAAGATTTCTTTGTTCTAAGAAAAAATTCACATCTCCGAGATATTCTTTGATTTTTTGATCTTTAAATTCATAAACCATGGTCGACATTCCTTGTAAAAAATCTCTATCATGAGAAACTAACAATAAGGTTCCCTCATACTTTTGAAGTGCCGCTTTCAGAACGTTTTTAGATTTTATATCTAAATGGTTCGTAGGCTCATCCATTACCAAAACATTAATGGGTTGTAGCAATAATTTGCACAAAGCCAATCGATTTCTTTCGCCTCCTGAGAGCACTTTTACCTTTTTTTCAACGTCATCGCCACGAAACAAAAAAGAACCCAACATGTCTCGCACTTTTGAGCGATTAGAATCGGTAGCGGCATCTTCCATGGTTTGTAATAATGTTATTTCTCCGTCCAAATATTCGGCTTGATTTTGAGCAAAATAACCGACTTGCACATTATGTCCCAATTTAATAACACCCTGATATTCAAATTCATTAACAATTGCTTTAATAAAAGTTGATTTCCCCTGACCATTTTGTCCTACAAAAGCAATTTTGCTTCCACGCTCTACTAACAATGAAATGTCTTTCAGTATTGTATTATCTCCGTAGCTTTTAGTGACATTCTCTGCTTCTATTACGACTTTACCCGGAACTTTGGAAACAGGAAAAGAGATGTTCATGACAGAATTATCATCCTCATCTACTTCAATTCGTTCTACTTTATCCAATTTTTTGATAAGGGATTGAGCCATGGAAGCTTTTGATGCTTTGGCTCTAAATTTCTCAATTAACTTTTCTGTTTCCTCAATTTTCTTCGCTTGATTTTTTTGGGTGGCCAATTGCTTTTCTCGAATTTCATGACGTAATTCTAGATATTGAGAATACGGTTTATTAAAATCATAGGCCTTACCTAAGGAGATTTCTATGGTCCGATTGGTTACATTATCTAAAAACATTTTATCGTGTGAAACAATTACAACCACACCAGGAAAATTGCGTAAAAACCCTTCCAACCAAATAATACTTTCTATGTCCAAGTGATTCGTAGGTTCGTCTAACAACAATACGTCATTGGATTGCAATAATAATTTTGCCAATTCAATACGCATTCGCCATCCCCCCGAAAAAGTTTCCGTCTGATTATTGAAGACTTCTCTTTTAAAACCTAAACCCAATAAAATTTTTTCAGTATCACCAACATAATTATATCCTCCAAGTAATTCAAATCGATGCGTATAGTCGGATAAATCTTCTATGATTTGACTGTATTCGTCGCTTTCATAATCCGTTCGAGTCACTAATTGATGATTGGTTTCCTCTAACTTCTTCTCCACTAGTTTAATTTCAGTAAATGCTTGGTAGGCTTCTTCTAAAACGGTTCTCCCTTGCTCGAAGTCAATATCCTGACGAAGAAAACCCATTCGAACTTCTTTCTCTTGTGATATTACCCCAGAATCTGGTGAAAAATCACGAGCCAATATTTTTAGCATTGTGGATTTTCCAGCTCCATTCTTCCCGACTAGACCTACTCGATCTCCTGCCCCCAATCGAAAAGTAACTTCTTCAAACAAATAAGTTCCTCCAAAAGAAACAGACAAATTGTGGATATTAAGCATATATTGTGACTATTGTTACATTATTAAAAAGCACAAAATTGTACCTTTGTTAAAAATTATGCAAATGTTAAAAAAAGGATCCAAATTAAATAGTATTTTAACAGGAACTTGTCCTAAATGTCAAAATGAGTCCATGTATGTTGATGCTAACCCACTTCACTTAACTAAAGTTTTAAAAATGCATGAAAAATGCAGTCACTGTGGGTTGAAATACCAAATTGAACCGTCATTTTTTTACGGAGCAATGTACGTAAGTTATGGCTTAAATGTAGCTGCAGGAATAGCCGCATTTATAGTGTCATTTGTGTTTTTAAAAATGAATTTAAAGCACTCTTTTATAACCATAATCACATCAATACTATTGCTATATCCTTTTATATTGAGAGGGTCAAGAAATATTTACATCAATATGTTTGTAACCTACGATCCCGATTTTAAGGAATAAATCATTCTTTAAATCTTTGAATATTATTTTCTTTGCTTAGAGGAATTTGGTGTTCAATATGGTCAAACAATTCTTTAGCTACCCAAGGTCCAATCATTACCCCTCGAGTTCCTAATCCATTTAGAATATGGAAACGTTGGTTTTGGAAATGAGTGCCAACTAATGGTCTTCTATCGCGAACAGTTGGACGAATTCCAGCTTCGTGCAAAATGACTTCAAAATCACATGTTATGATTTCACGCAGTCGGTCGACCAACTCACTTTTTCCTTCAGGAGTGGGAATGTTGGTTTTGTCTTTCCAGTTATAAGTAGCTCCTACTTTGTACAAATCATTTCCTAAAGGCAAAATAAACACACTGGTATTAATGATTTCCGCTAAATTCAACTCTGGCGCTTTAATAAGGATTAATTCTCCTTTTGTACCGTCCAATGGTAAATAATTAAAAAAAGGATTAGCGTGGATGCCAAAACCCTCTGCAAAAACAAGATGTCGTGCTCGAATATTTTTATAGGAAACATGATCGTCAAACTGATGTAGTAATGAATAATCAAACGTTTCTCTAATCAATAAATGATTTTTATTCAAATAATCATGATACACTTCTAACAAAGTACCCGTCGCTACGTAGCCAGTTTGCAACACGACGCCATAACCAAAAGGGGCTTTGATAAATTCATAATTCTTATATAGAATGTCTAAGGATAAAAATGGAGCTAACTTAATTTTATCAGCTGCAGCAAACCAATTGTTTTGTTCTTCAATGGAAAAAAATTTTCTAAGTATAGGTAATTTAGTATCCAGATTAATTCCAACTTTTTTCTCCATATTCTGATAAAAAAAAGCTCCGAGTTCTAACTGTTCTTTAGCATGAGCTACTTCACTAAATCGTTTCAAAATTACAGGATTGTATAATCCTGCGGCAATTCGGGAAGAATTTTGAGATTCATTTTCAAAAACAACGACCGACTTATTATTGTTGATTGCGGTTTCTGCGAATGAAATTCCTGCTAGTCCAGCGCCTACAATGATATAATCATGCATAAGTGTTCGTTTATTGGATGAGTGTAAAAGTAATCATATCTAAACTAAAAAAACTCTTACTTTACAGTAAGAGTTTATTATAAATAGGATTAACTAGTCGTTAGTAGTTCCACATATCATGTTCAAAATCTCGTATTTTATCTTTAATACGTTCTGATTCTAACAACTGTTTTTGAGAATTTTCTTTCATATAATCAGCAATAGCTCTATCTCCTTGAACATTTTCCTCTTGATAAACAACCCCACTGAATCTTCTTGAATTCAATAAATGATCAAAATCTATAGGCATAGCAGAATTTCTATTATTAAATGCTTTAGCATCATGAAGAATATCACGAACAGAAGGAAAATAAACCCAAAACAATTCGATTAAATCTTGTGTTTCATTCCCGATTTCTTTAGCTTCTGGTGAAACAGGACATATCCCAAGCAAACGATATTTGAGTTCGCTCAAACGATTGTCAAAATACCAGAATCCTTTTATTTTATAAGAGTTGATATCTTGAGCAGTTAAAACTTTAGTGTTAATGTACTGTTTGTCTAAAACTTTTTTACCTGTTTTATAATCATCAAAATAATTATTGATTTCATCAAGACCCCCTTGAATCGTATCTGTATAGGTAAAAGAAGATTCCATCTCTTTTAGCGTTTTCTTGGTATTAAAATAGCTATCAGAATATACTTCTGTAATTTTACCCGCTTTAATTCCATTAATCAAAACATCGAATAAAGACCTTCTTTCTTTTCCGATATTAGCAGTATCAATAGGGTAATAAAGAGGAAAGTTAATTCTTTCGTCTAAATCAATAAGTTCCCAAGTTGTTTTACCCATCAATATATCTCTATCATGGACATAACCATAAGGCAATGGTTTATCTTTATCAGAAATTAATTGAGCAGGACTTTTTTTGCCAATTTCGGATGGGGTTTTTGCGTTAAGCAAATTTGATTGTGCAAAAGAAGTACCACTTCCTGCTACAAAAACAATAACCAATAAAAAATTTCTCCAATTCATCTTATTATATTCTAGGTTAATTAAGTTAGAAACGATTAACTTAATTTATTATTGTATTTCGTAAATAACTGGAGCTGTTTTACCAGTTACAATATTAGCGGTAACGCCAACAATTTTAGTTTTAATATCAGAAATCGTTACTTGATCTCCTCTACCTGCTCTAGATAACGCAGCTTTACACTGTGCGTTTACACGGTCTCCATTAACTACAACCGCAGGAGAACCAGTAACTTTAAATGTAAATTGAGTTACTTGAAACGTAAGGTCATACAAGAAATCAGGTAATTTCGCAGTAATTTGAGACACCTCTAAACGAGATTTAGCTCCTTTAACCACACCCATCTCACCAGCTATTGCACCGATAGGACCAGGAATATTTTTGATTCTAAACGCTTTTTTATCTGAAACTGGTTTACCATCAGGTAATGTAGCGGTAACACTAACTATTACTTCAGTACCCGATTGCGGGCTTAAGTTATATTGACCTGGTTTTGAACCCTTAGTTAATCCAGGTGCAGAAGCTTTAACTTTATCATCTGAAATTCCAGCAAAAGAGATGGTCATTGGATTTGGTAATCCACGGTATACCACGTTCATTTTATCTGCAGAAATATTTGCTGAGTTTGGCTTTGGCACAACTACGTAGTTTCCAATGATAGGTAAACTAACTGTTTTTCCTCCTTCATCAAAATTGAAGCTACCAGTAATATCATGTTCTCCAACCGAACCCGCTCCAAAAGAGAAATTCGCTTGACCCGCTTCTGCTTTAACAGAAACTCCATTTACAATAACTGATTTTGCAATTAAATCTGGATCAAACTTTCCAAGTATTACTTTTCCCTTAACTGCCTCTCCTTGGAAGAATGCAGACTTTTCAGGAACAACAATTGGAATGTATTTTGTTAACGATGCTGCAGAAATCAAACTCGTTTGAAACATACCAGCAATAATATCACTTTCTGTAGTTTTAATATCCGCTTGCAATTGAGATAACTTAGTGATTGAAGCAATCAATGGGAAACCTTTATAGTTATAATCAATCCAAGGTAAGGTTGCACCTGCTTTTTTTGATTTTATCTCTGCTATTGAAAATCTATTGATGATTTTGTTCATCTCATCCTGAGCAATAGCACTACCTCCAATTTTTTTAACTTCTAAAGGAAAGTTTTGCATTCTACTGATGAATTCTTTTCCCTCTTTAGAAACCTTGTCTCCATTAAAAAATAGATTGTCAAAATAATCTCCTTTATCCATTTTTTCAAAAACACCCTCTTCATTTAAATCAAAACCTTTTGAAGAAGATGATTTTAGATTTTCTACGTAACCATAAAAATCTTTACAAAGAGCTCTAATTTTCTCAACTTTTACTTTTTTATCTCCATAAATCCCTGACTGTTCAGATGCTTTTTGAGCTAATTGTTGGAAAGCGTCGTCATTACGAGCGGTAGTTAAACTATTAGATTCAACTAATTTTTTATTTAATATTCCAAATGCTGATAATACTTCTTTTGACATGTTTAATGCCAACATCGCGATGAAAACCAAGTACATCAGGTTAATCATCTTCTGTCTAGGGGTTAATTTTCCTCCTGCCATTTTTTCTAATTAGTTTATTTTGTTAATAAATTTAGTTTAAAACTAATTATCCTTTATTACTCATTGCAGAAAGCATACCTCCATAAACTGAATTCAAAGAAGACAAGTTTGAGGTAAGAGATTGCATTTGTTCTTTTAATTTTAAGTTATTTTCAACAACTTCTTCATTAACTTGAGCGTTTCTAGAAGCACTCTCTAATTGCATTTTGTACAATCCATTTAATGATTCCATTTGAGCTGCAGCAAGAGTTAATTCTTCACTGTATTTTCTATTCGATGCAATTGAATCAACTGTTGGAGCTATTCCTTTAGCTGCTGCTTCGAAATTTTTAATACTACTTCCTAAGCTAGCCATTAATTCACCATCAATTTTAGCTTCTTTCAACATTGCGTCTAATTTTTGAGACAATTGTCCTTGAGCTTCTTTAGCATCTTCTTTTTTCCCGTCTTTAGCTTTAGCCGCTCCACCTGCTAATTCAGGATAGACAAGTGACCAATCTAATTCATCATCAACTGGTTCAAAGGCAGACAAAGCAAAAATCGCAGCTTCAACCAAAAGTCCGATAGTTAACATTAAGTTTCCTGTAATTGGTCCTATTTCCATGTGTGTAATTTTGAATAGTGCTCCAATAATTACAACTGCTGCTCCCATTCCGTATGCGAAATTCATCGCTTTTTTGCTTAATAATGCCATAATAAAAAAAATTTAGTTTTAGTTTAGTTTAAGTTTAGTTTTGGTTTGTTATCGTTTTCTTGCTTTACCTTTTGCGTTTACTGTAGTTTGAACTCCCATATAATCTTGTACAGTTCTGAATCCTATATAACTTCTTGCTGAATCTGCATATTCAAAATTACGTGTTCCTACTTGAAGGTAATATGAAACGTCTTTCCAAGACCCTCCACGTATCACTTTTCTTTGGTTGGTTCCATCTTGAACATTTGGATTCATTGTTGAAACGTATTCATAAGCCGCAGCATCGTAAGATGAGTCTGTCCATTCAGCCACGTTTCCAGCCATATTATATAAGTTATACCCGTTAGGTTCATACGATTTTGCCTCTACGGTGTATAAAGCATTATCAGCAGCATAATCACCTCTGTTTGGTTTAAAGTTGGCCAAGAAACATCCTCTATCATTTTTTGCATAAGGCCCACCCCAAGGATAGGTTCCAGACTCTAATCCACCACGTGCAGAATATTCCCATTCAGCTTCGGTTGGAAGTCGGAAAGAATTAACTTGATCTCTACCTTTTTGTTGTTTAACATAGGTGTTTTTGTTTAAGGTTCTCCATGCACAAAAGGCTTTAGCTTGTTTCCAGCTCACCCCAACAACAGGGTAATCTCCATAAGCTTGATGCCAGAAGTAATCATTGTGCATTGGTTCGTTGTAAGAGTATGCAAAATCTTTAATCCAAACCGTAGTATCTGGGTATATTTTTTGTTGTTCGGTTTTGATAAATTCTTTTCTTTTTCCAGATTTAGCTTTTGCTGCAGCCTGAATGTCCATCCAAGAATATCTAAATTTTAATTTATTAACATCTACTGTTCTCAAACCATTATAAGCTTCAGCAGCAGGGATATACATAGTATCCATAACTTCAGTATAGTATTCATCAGGATACTTTGATGTTTGCTTAATTAATTTTACTTTCTTATTTAATTTTCTTCCTGCGTAAGGATCATCTTCAGTCCCAACACTGTAATAATTTTCGTACATGTATTTATCATATGCCGTCATTTTAGCTGGATCGGCATCGTTGAAAGCGAAATCTCCTATACTTCCAGCACTTCTTCCTCCTCCACCAGAACCTGGTTTTTGCCCAACCTCTTCTGCTAAAATCGCTAAGCGTACACGGATAGTAGAATCTTTTACCCACTCTACAAATTGACGGTACTCACTATTGGTAATTTCTGTTTCATCCATGTAGAAAGAACGAACGGTTACTGTTTTAGTAGGCGCATCTTGAACATTTGCTAAATCATCGTCTGACTTACCCATGATGTATGCTCCTCCGGGAACTAGTGTCATTCCAAAAGGTTTCTCTGGATGCCATTTTTTTCCTTTCACTCCTACCAATTCACCTTTATCGCTTGAACGTCCGCAACTTATTAACAACGTTAAAAAAACGGAAAATGCAATGAACTTCTTCATATAAATCTGGGTTATGTGTGTAATCTTATTTGAGGGCGTAAACCTATTTATTATTTTTCAAAAAACCAATTTTTTTTAAAAAAAACTTACTATAAAAATAGATTATACTAAATAAAGAAAACCGTTTTAAATAATAGTCTTTATTAAATTTGGTGTTTTCGTTGTGCTTTCCACCATCGTTCGGGAGTTTCTTGATTGCATGCCGCAAGATATTCCTCATGTGAACATGGTAATAACGAGTTAATTATACTTTTATTGTTGCCTTTTAAATTTAATGGAACTTCAATCCACCAACGCTCGGTTTTATTGCTTTTATAAAATATTAACTCTTCTTCCTCAATCGGTACGATATATTTAATATAATGGTCTCTATTCCCAAAGGGAAATTCATTTGAACGACAGTGATATCCTTCAATAAAATACCAAATAATTTGGGCTAGTAAAATGGATTCTCCAGAAGTGCTCCCATGATTAAAAATACCTAATGAAGTGACTTTATCGCTTATTCCTGCATACCTTGACAAGGCACAAATTTCTTTCCCGTTAAAACCATTTGGAGAAAAATATGAAAAATTAGCGGAATCAGAGGACTTAACTACGGTCATGTCTATACTTACTAAATCAGCATCTCTGAATACTGGTTCAGCAATTGAAATTGAATTAGAAACTTCTCCTAATCGATAAGCGTCAAAATATAATTTTTCGATTAAATCAATTTCTTCTTGAGAATTATAATAGGTCTGATAGCCAATATTACAATAATTGAACAAATTATTTGGCTCTTCTAATATGATTTGAGTTAAATAGGAATTAGAAGAAATCGGATCTTTTTCTTTACCAAAATCAAATTGTTTATCAACAGAAACTAAGTTTACCATTTGTTCCAATTTGTCGTATGACCGATACATTGGGTAGGTTAAATCTTGAGAACCTCCGATAATAATCGGAATTATTTTTTTCTTAATCAATGAGGCGACTAATGATTTTAAAGCAAAATAAGTATCCGTTGTTTCATTTCCTTCATTAACATTTCCTAGATCAGCTATTGAAGCTACCCAATTACCTGGAAATAAAGAATACAACTCTCTTCTTATGGGTATTAAATCAACCTCTTTTTTTGAATTACAATCCCCTCTATTTTCCAATACCCCAATAATTGCTAGGTCAATTTTGTCTAAATCAGGAAAACTTGTAGCCGTATGAAATACTATTTTACTACCTAGATGTTGGGAAGAAAGGTCTTTTGCAAAATCTAAAATGTCATTTTCTAAAGGGGCTAAAAAATCAATTTCCATAGGCTATTTTTTTTTCGAAGCTGCTTTTTTAGCGGGAGCTTTTTTAGCAGTAGCTTTTTTGGCAGGGGTTTTTTTCTGAATCATTTCAAGAACTTGAGGTAACGTTAATTTTGAAGCATCAATATCTTTACTCAATTCTATTTTTATTTTTCCTTTGGTAATAACCGAACGACCCCATCTCGCTTTTTCAACTAAAATCCCTTCCTCTTCCCAATTATGCAAAACTTTTTCGATATTTTTTTGTAATTTATCTTCAATTAATTCTATAACATCGGACTGAGTTAACTGATCAAAATTATATTTTTTACTAACATTAATAAATAAGCCATTCCATTTTATAAACGGACCAAAACGGCCAGTTCCTTTTTGAACTCCTTCATTTTTATAGGTAGCTATTGGTGCGTCAGCCTTTGCTTTTTCTTCAATTAGCTCCTCAGCCCTTTCAAAGGTTACATCTAAGGGATCTTCGGCTCGTGGCAGTGAAATAAAAGCGCTACCGTATCGTATATATGGTCCAAATCGGCCATTGCTCACCTCTACTTCCTCTCCTTTGTAGGTTCCTAAATTTTTTGGCAGTAAAAACAGATTTAAAGCTTCATCTAACGAAATGTTTCCAATATTTTGCTCTGCTCTCAAACTAGCAAATTTCTTCTCCTCATCATCAGCATCTCCAATTTGAGCCATCGGCCCAAACTTTCCTAGTCTGACACTTACAGGCTTCCCCGTTTTTGGATCTTTTCCTAAAATTCGTTCTCCACTTTCTCGCTCTGCATTTGCCTCTACTTCTTTAACATTAGGATGAAATTTATCGTAAAACTCTTGCATCATCTTGGCCCAATTTACATTTCCTTCGGCAATTTCGTCAAAATCTTGTTCAACCTTTGCCGTAAAATTATAATCTAAAATGGTTTCGAAATTTTTTACTAAAAAATCCGTTACAATTGTTCCAATATCTGTCGGCACTAATTTTCCTTTATCAGAACCTGTATTTTCTTTAAGTAATTTTTCTTCTATTTTTCCAGAACGAAGCGTTAATTGAGTATAATTTCGCTCTTGCCCTTCTAAATTTCCTTTTTCAACATAATTTCTATTAATAATTGTTGAAATTGTGGGTGCATAAGTAGAAGGACGACCAATTCCTAATTCTTCTAATTTTTTCACCAAAGAGGCTTCTGTATAACGTGCGGCTGGTCTTGAATACCTTTCTGTTGCAGTAATATAGTGATTTACTAATTTTTCATTTGCTCTTAGTGCAGGCAACATCCCTTCTTGTTCATCGTCATCATCATCGTGTCCTTCTAAATAAACTTTCAAAAATCCTTCAAAAAGAAGTACCTCGCCAGTTGCGGTAAAAAGTTCGCTATGGTTATTGGCTTTAATTTTAACATTTGTACGTTCTAATTGGGCATCACTCATTTGCGAAGCTAAGGTTCTTTTCCAAATTAAATCGTATAATCTTGCTTGATCTCTATCAATGTTTACGCTATGTCGCGACATGTCTGTAGGTCGAATTGCCTCATGAGCTTCTTGCGCTCCTTTGCTTTTATTAGCAAAAGTTCTCGGTTTTGAAAATTCAGCTCCGTAAGATTTTATAATTTCTGCTTGAGCCGCTTCCATTGCCTCCTTGGACAGATTTACACTGTCTGTTCTCATGTAAGTAATTAACCCCGCTTCATACAAACGTTGTGCTAATTGCATCGTTATTCCTACGGGTAAATAGAGTTTTCTAGCGGCCTCTTGTTGCAACGTTGAAGTTGTAAAAGGACCTGTAGGTGATTTCTTAGTAGGTTTGGTTTCCAATTCAGAAACGGAAAAAACAGAATCTGTATTTTTTGCTAAAAAATCTTCTGCTTCTTTTTTGGTAGAGAAATTTTTTGGCAATTTAGCCTTAAATACTTTTCCTGATTCATTTATAAACTCTGCTACAATTGAATAGGAAGCTATGGGTTTAAAATTTTGTATTTCACGTTCGCGTTCTACAATTAACCTCACTGATACTGATTGAACACGCCCAGCTGAAAGTCCGCCTTTAATTTTTCTCCATAAAACAGGTGATAATTCATACCCAACCAACCGATCCAATACTCGACGGGCTTGTTGAGCATTTACTAAATTATAGTCTATTTCACGAGGATTTTCAATAGCTTTTAATATCGCTGATTTGGTAATTTCATGAAAAACAATTCGTTTAGTTTTGTTTTTGTCTAATTTTAATTCTTCGGCTAAGTGCCACGAAATTGCTTCTCCTTCTCGGTCCTCATCCGATGCAAGCCAAACCATATCTGCGTTTTTTGCCAACGTTTTTAATTTGCTCACTAATGCTTTTTTGTCGGCAGAAACTTCATATTTTGGTTTAAAACCATTGGCAACATCAACGCCAATTTCTTTTGAAGGCAAGTCGGCAATGTGACCATAACTCGACTCGACCTGATAATCGCTACCTAAAAATTTTTCAATTGTTTTTGCCTTTGCAGGAGATTCTACGATTACTAAGTTTTTTGCCATTTCAAAAATTGTTTGTGTCGGCAAAAGTATATGATTTTTTTAAATTTTACATTTTTTAAATTTTAAATGTACATTTCATCGATTAACTACCTGATGTCGAATTGTGTTTTGTTGCATCTTTACAATGGTAAATTAATAATTGCCAAAAGCACCCTCAATGTAGGTTACGAAAAAACATCCAACAAAAAAAATCACTTAAAACAATGTTAAAACTATCACTGCCATCTTGTCATATATATTGAAATATCCTTATCTTTGCCCTCATACTTAAACTTCCTTTAAGGAAATCTATGGAAAAAATAATTGACGAAACCAAACAAGGCGAAAGCCTCGTAATTGCGAATAAACCCCATAACGATAAAAAACTTTTTATTGAAAGTTATGGATGTGCGATGAATTTTTCTGATAGCGAAATAGTAGCTTCTATATTATCCGATAATGGATACAATACAACTACTGTTCTGGAAGAAGCTGATTTAGTTTTAGTAAACACTTGCTCCATTCGAGACAAGGCAGAGCAAACTATTCGCAAACGCCTTGAAAAATATAATGCGGTAAAACGCACCAATCCCAAGATGAAAGTGGGAGTATTGGGCTGTATGGCTGAACGATTGAAAGACAAGTTTTTAGAAGAAGAAAAAATAGTAGATTTGGTGGTAGGTCCAGATGCCTATAAAGATTTACCTCATTTATTGAGTGAGGTTGAGGAAGGTCGAGATGCCATAAATGTAATTTTATCAAAAGATGAAACTTATGGAGATATTTCGCCTGTTCGATTAATGAGCAATGGAATTACTGCTTTAGTTTCAATTACAAGAGGATGCGATAATATGTGTACTTTTTGTGTAGTTCCCTTTACTCGTGGTCGAGAACGTAGCCGAGAACCCCAAAGTATTCTCAACGAAATTCAGAATTTATGGGACCATGGATTCAAAGAAATAACATTGTTAGGTCAAAACGTGGACAGCTATTTATGGTACGGGGGCGGTTTAAAAAAAGACTATACCAATGCTTCTTCAATTCAAAAAGCGACTGCTCTAGGTTTTGATCAATTACTCGAAACGGTGGCGGTTCGTTTTCCAAAAATGCGCATTCGTTTTTCGACCTCTAATCCTCAAGACATGCACGAGAGTGTATTGCATATTATTTCGAAGTATGCCAATATTTGCAAACACATTCATTTACCTGTTCAGTCTGGTAGTAACAGAATATTGAAGGAAATGAATCGGTTACATACCCGAGAGGAATACATGAAATTAATTGATAAAATAAGAGTAATTATTCCGACGTGTAGCATATCACAAGACATGATTGCAGGTTTTCCTTCGGAATCAGAAGCAGATCATCAAGATACTTTGAGTTTGATGGACTATGTAAAATACAATTTTGGTTATATGTATTCTTACTCAGAAAGACCCGGTACTCTTGCTGGTCGAAAAATGAAAGATGATGTTTCTGAAGAAATAAAGGCAAGACGTTTACAAGAAATTGTTGATTTACAACAAAAACACGCCTGGTTTAGAAGCGAAGAATTTATTGGACAAACGGTAGAAGTTTTAGTGGAAAAAGTTTCGAAAAAATCAAAGGAAGAATTTTCAGGAAGAAATTCGCAAAGTATTACTGTTGTTTTTCCAAAAGAAACATACAAAATTGGAGATTTTGTAATGGTGAAAATCACCAAATGCACCAGTGGAACTCTTATAGGAAAAGCTGTTGGATTGAGTGAAATGAATTAATAGTATTTAATATAAATTCGTAAATCTACGGTTAAAAAAGAGAGGAGTTCGTACCTAATTTAATATTATGGAAACAGTACAATCAATAAAGCAACGATTTGAAATTATTGGGAATGACCCAAAACTTAATCGTGCCATTGAAAAAGCAATACAGGTAGCCCCTACTGACATTTCGGTATTAGTTGCTGGGGAAAGCGGGGTTGGAAAAGAAAGTATTCCGAAAATAATCCATTCATTGTCCCATAGAAAACATGGAAAATACATTGCGGTAAATTGTGGAGCCATTCCAGAGGGGACGATTGACAGTGAATTATTTGGGCATGAAAAAGGATCTTTTACTGGTGCTACAGGAACTCGGGAAGGGTATTTTGAAGTTGCCAATGGCGGAACTATATTCTTGGATGAAGTAGGCGAATTGCCTTTGACCACTCAAGTAAGATTACTCCGAGTGTTAGAAAATGGAGAATTCATAAAGGTTGGCTCTTCACAAGTTCAAAAAACAAATGTGAGAATTGTGGCTGCTACCAATGTCAATTTATTTGATGCCATTGAAAAAGGTAAATTCCGAGAAGACTTGTACTATCGATTGAGTACCGTAGATATTACGCTACCTCCTTTACGAGATCGTAAAGATGACGTTCACTTATTATTTAGAAAATTTGCATCTGACTTTGGTCACAAATACAAAATGCCTCCTATAAAATTAGAAGAAAAGGCCATTCAGAGCTTAACTAATTTTAGATGGAGTGGAAACATTCGTCAATTGCGCAATGTGGCAGAACAAATTTCTGTTTTGGAAACAAATCGAGAAATCTCATTGATTACCTTACAATCGTATTTGCCTGTCAGTGGAAGTAACTTACCTTCAGTAATTAAAGACAAAAAAAGCGAAAGTGATTTTAGTACCGAGCGTGAAATATTGTACAAGGTGCTATTTGATATGAAAAGCGACTTGAATGACCTAAAAAAACTCACGTTAGAATTACTACAAAATGGGAATTCAAAAGTTCAAGAAACCAACCAGCAATTGATAAAAAAATTATACGGTCAAAAAGAAAATCGAAGTGAATTTAATTTTGAAGAAACGAGTCAAACCGCACTAATCGCAAATCCTGAAGAAGAAGCAGAATTTGAAGAAAATGAAGACGAATACTTATTTGCTGAAACTGTTGAAGAGGAAGAGATTTTACGGTTAGAACAAAAAGAAATCGAAATGATAAAAAAATCTTTAGAAAAAAATAAAGGCAAAAGAAAAGCTGCTGCTGATGAACTTGGAATTTCTGAACGAACATTATATCGAAAAATAAAACAATTTGACCTGTGAAAAATTGAATAATCAACAATTATAAAATGTCAACTATTTTTGAATATCTTTGAATTTTAAAACTAAAAATGAAATACTTTTCAATCGTCATAAGCTTATTTATTCTATTTTTTTTAAATAGTTGCTCTGTTTATAATTTTACAGGAACTGGAAAAATTGATGCTAAAACATTTCAGGTCAACTTTTTTCAAAACAATGCAACGTTGATAGAACCTGGTATAGAAAGAATTTTCACTCAACGACTACAAAACTTAATTCAAAATCAAACCAATTTGAATTTAATTAGTTCTGGAGGTGATTTAGTTTATGAAGGTGAGATTACCGACTACCGTATTGAGCCAATGACCGCTACCGCAGACCAGCAGGCATCTCAAAACCGATTGACAATTACCATAAATGTTCGATTTACGAATAAAAATAAAGAAGCTGATGATTTTGAAAAAAGATTTACTTTCTATTATGATTATAATGGAGCAGATCAGCTTATTGGCTCAAAACTAACAGCTGCATTAGACGAAATTTATGAAAGAATCACTCAGGATATTTTTAATGAATCGTTAGCTAAATGGTAACCTATAAAATGAGTTGTCAAACGACAAATGCTTAAAATTATCCAACGAATAATACACTATGAATTCGACTGAATACTTATCGCTACTCAATAATCCGAATGCCATCAAT
The DNA here is from genome assembly GCA_044231345.1 of Flavobacterium sp. Taxonomy (GTDB): domain Bacteria; phylum Bacteroidota; class Bacteroidia; order Flavobacteriales; family Flavobacteriaceae; genus Flavobacterium. The sequence goes on along the minus strand of JBIHZQ010000017.1, from coordinate 9,854 downwards.
GATATTCAGACGCTTTCGTTGGAGAAAATTGTAGCAGAATTTCCTTATTTTCAAAGTGCAAGGGCATTGCGTTTGAAAGGTTTTTACAATCAAGATAGTTTCCGATATAATTATGATTTAAAAGTTACTGCGGCTCATACAACCGACAGAAGTGTTCTTTTTGACTTCATCACTTCAAATTCCTTCAAAACCATTGATACAAGTGTTTATCAAACTCGATTAGCTGAAATCAAAGAAATTGAAGTTCTAGAAAGCGAAGTCATTTCGGAGAAAAAAATTCAACAATTTGAAACCAATACATTAGAACAATCGCTATTAACCTCTATCAAAGAAGCAACCCCTGCTTTAAAAGAGGACATCACAACTCCTAACGAAGCGAATATTATTCGAGCTACAGAAAAATTAGCCATTGGGAAGCCTATTGGGTTTTCGGCAGAAGAAAAACACTCATTTCAAGAATGGTTGCAACTATCAAAAATACAACCTATTGATCGCAATGAATCAGAAATTGAATTGAATAAAAAGAAAAAGTCCGAATTAATTGATAAGTTTATTGAAGCAAATCCGAAAATTCCGCCGCTAAAACAGGAATTACCTGTTCAAATAATACCAGTTGATTTTGCAAAGGATTCCTCTTATTTAATGACAGAAACATTAGCTAAAGTGTATTTGGAACAAAGAAAATATCAAAAAGCAATTCAGGCATATGAAATATTAATTTTGAAATATCCAGAAAAAAGTAGTTTATTTGCAGACCGAATTTTAGATATAAAGATTTTACAACAAAATAATAAATAACAATGAGCACATTTTCAATTTTTTTAGTTTTAATAACTATCGTTTGTTTCCTTTTAATAGTAGTAATTATGGTTCAAAACCCTAAAGGTGGCGGATTATCCTCTTCAATGGGGGGATCACAATTAATGGGTGGTGTTCAAAAAACAACTGACTTTTTAGATAAAAGCACTTGGACATTAGCGACTATTTTAATTGTATTAATACTGTTGTCTAGTTTAAGTTTTACTGGAGTATTGAGCGAATCTGATTCAAAAATTATAGATACGACTCCTGCCACAACTGCTCCGAAAACAGAAATGCCTACAACCGCAAAACCAGCAGCAACACCTGCAGAACCAGCTCCTGCAGCACCAGCGACAAAATAATCATTATCAAAAATACATTAAATGCCAGCCTGACAAAGCTGGCATTTTTTTTAAGAAAAAATGTCAGTATTTTTTTATTGGCATAATTTCTGAAATTAACTTTGCACGAAATTAATTACTAATTTAATACAAAAATCTATTATGGCATTAAACATTAAACCACTCGCAGACCGAGTACTTATTGAGCCTGTTGCCGCTGAAACCAAAACGGCTTCAGGGATTTTTATTCCAGACACCGCAAAAGAGAAACCTCAAAAAGGCACTGTAGTTGCCGTTGGAAATGGCTCTAAAGACCACACAATGACCGTTCAGTTAGGCGATACTGTACTTTATGGAAAATATGCTGGGACAGAATTAAAATTGGATGGAAAGGATTATTTAATCATGCGTGAGGACGATATTCTGGCAATCATTTAAAACCTTCCCAACCCCTGCGAAGGGGAGTATAAAAAATAAAAATATTAATCTAATAAGAGGATGAAATTCCTTCGTTCCTCCTAATAATAATAATTAAAATGGCAAAAGACATTAAATTTGATATTGAAGCACGTGACGGTTTAAAACGCGGTGTGGACGCATTAGCAAATGCAGTTAAAGTTACTTTAGGACCTAAAGGTAGAAATGTAATTATTGGCAAATCTTTTGGCGGACCAAATGTAACCAAAGATGGTGTAACCGTTGCTAAAGAAATAGAATTAAAAGACCCTTTGGAAAATATGGGTGCTCAAATGGTGAAAGAAGTAGCCTCTAAAACAAATGATTTAGCAGGAGACGGAACTACAACTGCTACTGTTTTAGCTCAAGCCATAGTAAAAGAAGGCCTTAAAAATGTGGCTGCCGGAGCAAATCCGATGGACTTGAAAAGAGGAATAGACAAAGCCGTTGAGGCCATTGTTGCAGACCTTTCAAAACAAGCAAAAGTAGTTGGGAGTGATTCAGAGAAAATCAAACAAATAGCTTCTATCTCGGCGAATAATGACGAAGTAATTGGAGAGTTAATTGCTAATGCATTTGCAAAAGTAGGAAAAGAAGGAGTTATTACAGTAGAAGAAGCAAAAGGAACGGACACGTATGTGGATGTTGTAGAGGGAATGCAATTTGACAGAGGTTATTTATCTCCCTATTTTGTTACCAATCCAGAAAAAATGGAAGCTGAATTAGAAAGTCCTTACATACTATTGTATGATAAAAAAGTTTCTTCTTTGAAAGAATTATTACCCGTTTTAGAACCCGTAGCTCAATCAGGCAAGCCTTTATTGATTATTGCAGAGGATGTTGACGGGGAAGCATTGTCGACATTAGTAGTCAATAAATTAAGAGGTGCATTGAAAATTGCAGCGGTAAAAGCACCTGGTTTTGGTGACCGAAGAAAAGCCATGTTGGAAGATATTGCAATTTTAACTGGTGGCACCGTAATTTCGGAAGAACGAGGTTACACGCTAGAAAACACGACCATTGAAATGTTGGGTACTGCAAAAAGAGTTACCATTGACAAGGACAACACGACCATTGTGAGTGGAGCTGGAGATGCTGATATCATAAAAAATAGGGTTAATCAAATCAAGGGACAAATGGAAACTACTACCTCTGATTATGACAAAGAAAAATTGCAAGAACGTTTGGCTAAATTAGCCGGTGGTGTCGCCGTACTATATGTTGGTGCCGCATCTGAAGTGGAAATGAAAGAGAAAAAAGACCGAGTTGACGATGCGCTACATGCTACTAGAGCAGCGGTTGAAGAAGGAATTGTTGCCGGAGGAGGCGTTGCTTTATTGAGAGCAAAATCTTCTTTAAGTAAATTAAAAGCGGACAATCCAGATGAAGCTACTGGTATTCAGATTATTTCTCGTGCCATTGAATCGCCATTAAGAACAATTGTTGAAAATGCAGGACTTGAAGGTTCGGTTGTAGTGGCAAAAGTTGCAGAAGGAAAAGGAGATTTTGGCTATAACGCAAAAACTGATCAATACGTGGATATGTTAAAAGCAGGAATCATTGATCCTAAAAAAGTAACGCGTGTGGCACTTGAAAATGCTGCTTCAGTTGCAGGAATGATTTTGACAACAGAATGCGCATTGGTAGAAATCAAAGAAGAAACTTCTGGCGGAAACCCAATGGGTGGAGGAATGCCAGGAATGATGTAATGTTAATCCATTTCTATAAAAAATCCGAAGTTTAAACTTCGGATTTTTTTTATGAAACTTTTACAGACTTTCTGGATAATTTTATCAATACCGGAGATAAGGTTATTACCACCAACCCAATCACAATTAATTCTATATGCTCTTTTAAATCAATATCAAAATTATTAAGTAAATATCCATATAAATAGTGTCCTGCAAAAATTAATGTGAAAGACCAAATAAAGGAACTAATGATATTATAGAACATAAACTTCTTTTTATCCATAGATACAATACCTGCAACTATAGGAGCAAATGTTCTAAAAATTGGGAGAAAACGAGCAAAAATAATTGCTCTCCCACCATGTTTTTCAAAGAAGTCTTTCGATTGAATTAAATATTTTTTCTTAAACCAAAAACTGTCTTGCTTATTGTATAAATAGTAACCACTCTTTGAGCCAAACCAATACCCAACAATATTTCCTCCTATTCCAGCAAGTGCTACCATAGATGATAAAATAGTTACATTTATAAAATCACTACCAATAAAAAGTACGTTTTCTATTAATTCACGATTATAAATCCCCGCTAGAAAAAGCAAACTATCTCCTGGAAGAAAAAATCCTGCAAAAAGACCTGTTTCCGCAAAAACGATAAACAAAACAATAAAAAGACCCATTTTTATTCCATTGATATCAAAATGAATATAAAAAAGCGGGTCGATTAAATTTTTCCAGTCAAAATGATTCATTGGTGGTATTTTACTTTGTAGAATTAAGGTGGTGAAAGTAAGTATTATTTATAGAAACCACAATTAATTTAAGTCTTTTAGGGAATAATTAACTGAATTTTGTTCCGTATTTCGCTAAAAATACTTCGAAGCTATTTTCGTTCATAAACGCAACAACCGTGTAATTTTTTAAAATCTTCTTCCGTAGATTTTATAGAATCTGTATCATGACCTACCGTCGCAATTGCTTTTTTCACGGCATTTACAGCTGTTTTTTCTTCGTTAATAATGACTTGCAATAAATGATTCTCTATATTCCAAGTAGCTGATTTTACTCCAGAAACGCTAAATGCTGCTTTCTCAATTCTTTTCTTACACATTTCACACACCCCATTAACATCAAAACTGTATTTGGCATTTTTGTTTTTCTTTTCTTGGCTGTAGCTAGAAAAGGAAATTAACACAATAACTAGAAAACTTAATTTTTTCATAATTTCTTTTATTTAATTTTATATCGCAATCCTGCATAAAACATTTGTCCAAAAACTGGAGCATAATTAATGGATGTATCAAAGGAAGTGCCAAAGGGATTAGTACTTCCAATAATCGCATTTTCTTGTTGGTAATTACCCATGTTTTCTCCTCCAACATAGATCTCAAAAACACTTGAAAATACACGAGTAATTTGTGTATTTAAAATTGAGAATGATTTTGAAAAATCGGGTAATTGATCCGCTATTGGATTATTAGACGTAGAAGGCAATGGCTGTTTTCCGGTCCAATTGTAAGTACAATCAAATCTCCAATTTTTACCTTGTTCTGTGAGATGAGTTTGAAACTCGAGATTAGCAAAAAATCTTGATTTTGGTTGTAATGGGCGTTGTTTCCTGCCCATCAAATAATCCGTTTGAATTTCATATTGTTTAAAAGCAGTTCGCAAATTTAAATGTTTGATTAACTCAATATTAAATTCTAGCTGCATACTATTGGCAAACGATTTTCCTTCTAAATTATAAAAAAGCACTTGAGTTGTTGACGAAGCTATGGGCAATGAATACAAATCTACCACTACCTGATTAGTAAAAACTGTTCGATAAAAATCAAACGAGATTTCGGCTTTTTTACCAAATAATAAAAATCCTTGCATCAAACCAAATCCATAATTCCAAGCTATTTCAGGAGTTAATCCATACATTTTTCCACCTGTTTCTGCAAAAATAAATTGTCTTGAACTGGCCAATAGTGATTGATTTTCAGCAATTACTGACGCTCCCCGTTTCCCTCTTCCAGCAGAAAACCGTAGCACTCCTTTTTCCCATGGATTGTATTTCATATGTAACCGCGGGGTAACAAAAAGCCCTAGTCGATTGTGTTGGTCAATTCTGCCGCCAAAAACAATACTGAAATTATCATTTGTATCGTACGTATATTCAAAAAATGCCCCAACAGAACTATCTTTTCTACTGTAATCTAGTGACTCTAAAAATTCATCATATAGATCTAATGTAAGATTCAAACCTGTAGTGAATTTATGCCTCGTATTGTTAATTATGGAATTAAAAATCGCGTTTGAATAAAAACTTTTTTGCTTGATGTAATAGTTCCTCAATCCAAAATAGGAATCTTGACTGTGACTCGTAATTGAATTTTGAAACCCAAAACTTTGAAAAGGCATTTCTGGGAAAACATATCCTATTTTAGATGAAATTTCATATCGCTCTGTAGCAATCTCAGAACCCCAATGAGTAGTTGTACCTTTATCAATATCTGGATTAAAATCTAGCTCTCCAGTTTGTTTCTCATCTTTCATGTAACGAAAATTTATAAAACTTATCCAACCATTTTTCGCATTAGAATAGTGCCATCTGTTTAATATATTGATTTGTTTTGCTAATGGATTATCCAGAAATCCATCCTTATTCTGGTCCATTTTTGAAATCCTAGAGTTTCCATGAATGAATAAACTAGTTGCCCAATTATCAGTGATTTTCTTGTTGAAATGCGTGTTGACTTCAAATCTAGCATCAGAAGAGCCATAGGCATTTAAAAAAAACGGAACGTCATTTATTGGCTTTATTAATTCGGTATTAATTTGGCCTGTAAAGCTTTCAAAACCATTAACCACCGATCCTGCTCCTTTTGAAATTTGGATACTTTCTATCCAAGTTCCTGGAGTAAATGACAATCCGTAGGCCTGAGATGCTCCGCGAACAGAGGGTATGTTTTCTTCTGTAATTAACAAATAAGGACTCGTTAATCCTAGCATTTTGATTTGTTTAGTACCCGTTAAGGCATCAGAAAAATGGACGTCAATTGATGGATTGGTTTCAAAACTTTCTGCGAGATTACAGCAAGCAGCTTTAAGCAATTCTTTACTCGTTAAGAGTGTTGTATTGGCGGTTGCAGTAAGCGATTTTTGAATACTTTTTCGTGTTGATTGTACTTTTATTTCCTGTAATGTATCCTGAGAATAGGAAACAAAATCAATCACTAGCACTAAAATAAGTACTAATTTTAATTTTTTCATAGTTAATTTAATTTTGTTAAAACGTGTCGGTCAAGCCGAATTATTTCAGAGCAATTAAATTAGTTATGCGTAAAAAAGCATTTGATTATAGAGTTTAAATAAAGGAGGTGGATTAGTATCGCAATAATAATCCAATGGGTTCGATGAGTTAGAAACGACCCAATTGGTTTCCTTGAAATAAATGAAAGTTGAAATTTGTTTTACAGCTTCAAAATGAAAATCGGGAGCATTTTGAAAGTATTCAGGAGATTTTTTTTCCAATTTCACCAGGCGATCATTACAACAAGTTGGCGGTTCATCCTGAACATCACAACAACTATCAATTTCACTTTCAGAGGCAAAAAATGGCTTTACAGAAACAGAGGCAACCTCATCCATACAGTAATGCAGGTTAATTGCAAGATCGATATTGGATACCAAAATAACAAAAGCAATAAGTAAACTAATGTATTTCTCTAATTTCATGAGTCAAAATTAGTGAATTTTATACAACTCAACATCAAAGAATGAATTTAAATTTCAATTTGTTCCCATTTATTTGGAATATGGCAATCGCATTTCAACCGATCAATTATTTTTTGTTTTAATACCTTTCTACTTTGATCTTCCCCATGTAGTAAATATACTTTTTTAGGGGGATGTTCTAAATCAGAGAACCAATTCAGCAACTCACTTTGATCGGCATGTGCTGACAATCCTGTAACTTCAAGTATTTTCGCATTCACTGAATAAGTAGTGCCATAAATAGTAACTTCTTTAGCTCCTTCAAGCAATTTTCTGCCCAGAGTGCCTTCTGCTTGGTAACCAACAATTATTATGGATGTTTCAGGTTTTTCAATGTAGTGTTCCAAGTAGTTTAATACTCTTCCGCCAGAAACCATACCGCTGGCTGCGATAATTACTTTAGGTTGGTCGTTACCAATAACTTCCATTGATTCCTGAAAATCAGTTACCATTCGAAACATTTTGGTCAAAGCTATGCAAACCCTAACGGGTAATTTGTGCCACGTTTTATAAAAGGAAAAAATTTCAAGTGCGCTGATTCCCATTGGAGTATCTACCACAAGAGGAACTGGTGGGATTCGATTTTCATTTCTGAGCTGCCAAAGTAAAAACATGATGGTTTGTGCTCGCTCAATGGCAAAGCTGGGAATAATTACTGTTCCATTTTTTTGAATTGTATTTTCTATGTCTACCTCTAATTCAAGTTTGGCATCGGTTGAGGGATGCGATCGATCACCATAAGTACTTTCCAAAAAAACAAAATCTGCATGGGTTGGTTTTTTTGGAGGATACAACAATAAATCTGAATCACGACCAAGATCCCCCGAAAAAACTAGGCATTTATTTTCAATTCTGAGTTCAATACTACAAGCACCTAGAATATGTCCGGCATTAAAAAAGGTAGCTTCAATTTCAGCATCCAAAGCGATTGTTTCATTTCGCTTAATTATTCTAAAAAACGGAAATACATTTTGAGCATGCTTGACCGTATAAAGAGGTTCTTTACTGCCATAATGGGATTCGCTATCTTGAATTTTTGCACTATCAAGTAGGATTAATTTTGCGATATCTCGGGTAGGACTTGTACAATAAATTTTCCCTTTAAACCCCTGACTTACTAGTCTTGGTAGCCATCCACAGTGGTCTAAGTGACCATGGGTAAGCAATACAAAATCAATTTTTGAAGGCAGAATAGGAAGTTCTTCCCAATTTAATTCTTGAATTGATTTAATTCCTTGGTATTGTCCGCAGTCAATTAAGAGTTGTATTCCTTTGCTTTCGATTAAAGTTTTTGAACCCGTTACGGCTCCCGCTGCCCCTATAAATGTCACTTTCATTTGAAATAATATTACGGTTATACCTAAAAAATTATTAAATACATTTGCACAATTCTGAGGCTTCTTTCAAAACGTTTTTAATTCTGTTAGGCGTCAGTCCTATTTTATCTAACGGATATGAATTATTGATGATTTCTTTTACCAAAATAACATCTAGTACTAATAACTTATCTTTTTCAGCAATTGAAAGCGTCGTTAAACTTGTTATTGGATAAAGACATTCCAGATCATTTTTAGTTTTTAAGTTATTATTTTTTGGATAATTCCAACTTAATGCGTGTAACTTAGAACACGTAACAAAATCAATTGCATCTGAAGTAAACCGGTTATTGGTAACAATCCAGCACGAAGTCACAAAGTCGTTCTTTGAATAAATGGAATGACTTATTTTATTCAAATCATTGTACCTAGAAAGTATGTACATGGGTATTTTCACATCGGAGACTGCTTCTCTACCTGCATGAAATTTACATTCGACCATCGAAATCTTATTGTCTTTTTTTAGTAAAATATCGATTTCGTGCGCTATGCATTTTCCCTGAAGTTTCGTGTTTATTTTAGTTTCAAAATGCTCCGCAGCAAAAAGTCGGGCAACATATTTTTCAAAGAAAAAACCTGCTGGGCCGAGCATCTGAATTGCATTTCGTAAATTATACCTAGCGGCATGTGCATTTGCGGATTTTTTCAGAAGTCCAAAGGCTAACTTATAGATTTTTTTAGTGGTGATTCCCTCGAAAATTTCGGCTTCAATTTGTTGTAAAATTTTTTCAACAGCCTCTTGACTTGCTCCAGATTTCAATAATGATGTTTTTAGCTTCCCTGGATTAAAATCAACCACTGCTCCAGAGTGTTTAATTATTTTCATATCTATTTGATTTACAAGCTACAGGCTAAAATAAAGATACAAAAAAAATATTATTTAATTCGATTTTGATAGAAAAAAGCTGGAACAAATAGTAATAAAAACAACGGCTGAATGAGGAATCTGCGGATATAGAAAAACAAAAAAGCAGTAGTGTCTCCTTCCAAAGTCAAGGTAAAGTATAAAGCGATAATCAAAACAACAAAGAAACTAAAGTATAAAACACCTGCAAACTTTATAAAATCTATCTCTCTAAATAGTTGGTAAATAATGGCTAATGATAAAATCGAATTTAATGTGTAGCGCATAAATAGTCCAAAAAACAACTTTAAGTACGCTACTTTTGGAAATGGCTGAAAAGTATAATCTGATTTGTAATATAATAAAAAGGGATCGTAAAACAATTGATTCTCAAACCCTCTGATTGCAATTAATAAACCGACAAAAAAGAATCCTAAAACGATTCTTTGAACTAAATTGTTGTTATTTTTTGGCATAAAGCGAAAATTTATTTACCCAAATAATCCATAATAAAAATACCGCGCCATAAATAAATAATGGGAAAATAACTCCATGCAATAAAGGCTCTTGACTTGGATAATAATAAA
>JBIHZQ010000078.1:0-9803 GCA_044231345.1 Flavobacterium sp. | reverse complement strand
CAATGGATTTGCTGCACTAGCCGCAGGTGTTCTCAAATCACTAATTAGGTTATTATAAACATTGTTCGTGGTTCCACCAGAAACAGTAATTCCCGCAACAACAGGATTGGTACTATTTGAGGATAAATTATAAATTTTATTCTTGAAAATATTATTTGAAGTACCACCAGATTGAATAATACCTGTAACTGATCCTCCAGTTCCTCCTGTGGTTCCTGTACTATTTAAAGAATAAATTGTATTTCCGCTAATGGTAGTATTTCCAACAGCGTAACTAATCCCAGCGAAGGTAGCTCCTCCAGCTCCACCTGCAGTAGTACTAAAATTATAGATTTGATTATTGGTACAAGTATGCGTGCCTGATGCCGTATTAACTCTAATTCCTTGAATAGTTCCCGTCAGAGGTGTAGATAGGTTTTTAATTATATTACTGGAAATATTTGTAAGCGTTGCACCTGTTAAATCATAAATACCATCGATACTTCCAGTTGAAGCAACTGTAGAAAAACTTATGTTGTCAATAACATTACCCGTACATGTCCATAAACCAACTGGAGTTGTTGCCTTTAAAGCTCTAAATGTTCCACTTGCTCCCGTTCTTACAAAATTTTGTATCGTATTATTATTAGTATTAAGAATTCCTCCTGGAGAACCTCCTTCAATCATAAGCCAAGTCCCAGTTCCAGCAAGAGCTACTCCTGTGGTTTGGGAAATTGTATTTGAATTAATATTTACTGTAGCAGCGGAACCAGAATTAATAATTCCATTTATAACTCCAGTAGTTGCAGTAGGATATCCAATTGAAAGAATATTATTATTAATATTTATTGTATTTGATGCAGCTGTACTTCCTGAAACATTTGTAATACAATCCATTTGTGAAGTAGTCCCTCCACTTGCCAGGGTAACCGAATTGTAAGTGATATTAGCAGAAGCACTTACAGCAGTATTCAAATAAATACCTCGTAAAGTACTCACATGATTAACCCCTGAACCATTATTATTATTTACCGTGTTATAAGAGACATTTAAACCATACTGAGCCAGTGTTCTAACTCCAGCTGCAGGATTTGTGGCTGATGCACCCCCTCCAAAATTTAAAATTGAGTTACCCGTTGCAGAAGAGGTTCCTCCAATATCATTATTCGTATCCGCTAAAGTGAAAGGAGTTGGAGCAGCATAACCAATTAACCCCATTCCATAATTCCCACCATTTATTGTATTGCTATAAAATTTATTGTTCGAATTACTCCCAGATGCGGAAGTTGGAACGAGTGCAGTAGTAGCAGCCGTTGCTAATGAATTTATCATTAAAATGCTAACTGAACCTTCCACCATCGGGCTCGTTCCAGAAGCATTATTAATTCTTTGCATATTAAAAATACAATTCTTGATTGTATTGTTAGAGGCACCATCAGTTACACTCAGTTTAAAAAGACCTAGTCCAAATTCCATTGTTGTTGGATTTGTGGTATTACCATCTGTAAAAGTAAGTCCATCTATAGTAATCCAGTCAGCTCCGGTAATTTTTAAAATACCATCAGGAGTCGCACTTGTTGGAATTACAGTCCCTACTCCTGCATTTAAAGTCACCACTCCCGAAGCGAGCAGCGTAACTGTATTCGTTGCACTTAACACTGGATTTAAAGTTGCACTACCAATAGTTAATCCTGTTGGTGGGGCAATTTCACTTCCCGAAGCTAGTGTAAATGTCACAGGACCTGTCATAGCTGTAACAGCATTTAAATCAGTTAAGGCCAGAGCAAGTGATGGATAACTAACCGCTAAGTTTGGGGTAGTATTTGTTGGATTATCAACCGAAACGGCAATTTGCGCCTGAATGTTGGTAATACTAAAAATAGTTATAAAAAAAACAGCTAAAAAAGTAATTATAGAATTATTAGCTTTGTTTAATTCTGTTTTTTGATTATGGGTCTTAGTTATTTTACTAAGTAAATTTTGAATAAAAAAGTAGTTGTAACTCATAGTAGGGACTTTAAAAGTTAAATTAATTAACAAATATATATATTTTTATAATACAATTTTATTTTAATAATAAATTTTCACTATTATTAATTATTTAACATAATTATCGCTAAAATGAAAATATATAAAACAAAAAAATGCCTCAGTTTCCTGAGACATTTAAAAAATTATAGTATGCTTATGTTATGATTAAGCTTGTCCTGCTGGTCCAAAATTCAATGGAATTGGTGGCTGCTCCGTATCTTTTATTTCACCATGAGCAACTTCAAAGCGATGTACATTTTCTGCTAATGCTTTAACTAAACGTTTGGCATGTTGTGGAGTTAATACGATACGAGATTTTACTTTTGCTTTTGGCGTTCCAGGCATAATACATACAAAATCTAAAACAAATTCTGACGCTGAGTGATTGATAATTGCTAGGTTGGAATAAATTCCTTCCGCTATTGTCTCATCCAATTCGATATTTATCTGTCCTTGTTGTTCGCTCATAATTAATGTATTAAAAAAATAAAAGATTTAATATAAAAAAACATTTGTTGTCTTTCAATAATTAAATTTTTCTATTTTAAATTAATAATTGTATTCTTCTTTACTAGCCATCATTTCATAGTAATCTTCTTTTGATCCCACTATAGTGTTATCGTATTCTCTCATACCTGTTCCAGCTGGAATTCTATGACCTACAATTACATTTTCTTTCAAGCCTTCTAAGTAATCCACTTTACCTGCTACTGCAGCTTCGTTTAGTACTTTTGTAGTTTCTTGGAAAGACGCGGCAGAAATAAATGATTTTGTTTGCAATGACGCTCTAGTTATACCTTGTAAAACTGGAGTTGCTGTAGCTGTAACTACATCACGAGCCACTACTAAGTTTTTATCATTTCGTTTCAACAATGAATTTTCATCACGCATTTCACGAGGAGAAACTATTTGTCCTGCTTTCAAGTTTTCAGAATCTCCTGCATCCTCAACCACTTTCATGCCATATAATTTATCATTTTCAACGATAAAATCTTTAGTATGAATTAATTGGTCTTCTAGGAATAATGTATCACCTGGATCTTGCACTCTTACTTTACGCATCATTTGACGAATAACAACTTCAAAATGTTTGTCATTAATTTTTACCCCTTGCAAACGATATACTTCTTGAATTTCATTAACCAAATACTGTTGAACAGCTGCTGGTCCTTGAATTCTCAAAATATCATCTGGAGTGATTGCGCCATCAGACAAAGGAACTCCTGCTCTTACGAAGTCATTTTCTTGAACTAAGATTTGACTTGATAATTTCACCAAATACTTCTTAACTTCTCCAAATTTAGACTCAATAACTATTTCACGATTTCCTCTTTTGATTTTACCAAAAGAAACAACACCATCAATTTCTGATACCACCGCTGGATTAGAAGGATTACGTGCTTCTAACAACTCCGTAATTCTTGGTAAACCTCCTGTGATATCCCCAGCTTTTGAAGAGCGTCTTGGTATTTTTACTAAAATTTTACCTGCTTTAATTTTCTCTCCATTTTCAACCATCAAGTGGGCTCCAACTGGCAAGTTGTAAGAACGTATTAATTCATTGTCTTTACCATAAATTAATAAAGTTGGAATCAATTTTTTATTTCTACCTTCAGAGATAACTTTTTCTTGGAATCCTGTTTGCTCATCGATTTCAACTTGGAACGATTGTCCTTGTTCTAAATCTTCATAGGCAATTTTTCCAGTAAACTCAGAAATAATTACTCCATTATATGGATCCCATTTACAAATCACATCTCCTTTAGTAACTGTTTGACCGTCTTTAACAAAAATACTTGAACCATAAGGAATGTTATGAGTACTTAAAAGAATTCCAGTTTTAACATCCACTAATTTCAATTCAGTAGAACGAGAAATTACAATATCAACTGCTTGTCCTTCGCTGTCTTCTCCTTTAACTGTTTTTAAATCTTCAATTTCTAAACGTCCATTGAATTTAGCAAGAATATTTGATTCTTCAGAAATACCTCCTGCAACTCCTCCAACGTGGAAAGTACGCAATGTCAACTGAGTTCCTGGCTCACCGATGGATTGAGCAGCAATTACTCCTACTGCTTCACCTCGTTGGGTCATTTTACCAGTTGCTAAATTTCTTCCATAACATTTAGCACATATTCCTTTAGTAGCTTCACAAGTTAATGGTGAACGAACTTCAACTCCTTCAATTGGAGATGCTTCAATCGCCTTCATTATTGCCTCTGTAATTTGTTGACCTGATTGAACCAATACTTCAGAAGTTAATGGATTAATTACATCCTGCAATGCAACACGTCCTAAAATCCTTTCCCCTAAAGTTTCTACAATCTCTTCGTTCTTTTTAAGTGCAGAAACCTCTACCCCTCTTAAAGTACCGCAGTCTTCAATATTTACAATAACATCTTGAGAAACGTCATGTAATCTTCTTGTTAAATATCCAGCATCTGCTGTTTTTAATGCTGTATCGGCAAGTCCTTTACGCGCACCGTGTGTTGAGATAAAATACTCTAAAATCGAAAGACCTTCTTTAAAGTTAGAAAGAATTGGATTTTCAATAATTTCACCACCACCGGCAGTAGATTTTTTCGGCTTAGCCATCAAACCACGCATACCTGTTAACTGACGAATTTGTTCTTTTGAACCCCTTGCACCAGAATCAAGCATCATGTATACCGAGTTAAATCCTTGTTGGTCTTCTCTAATGTTTTTCATAGCCAACTCGGTAAGTTGTGCATTAGCAGAGGTCCAAACATCAATAACTTGATTATAACGTTCGTTATTGGTTATTAATCCCATGTTATAGTTAACAGAAATTCCCTCTACTTGCTCTCTTGCATCAGCAATTAAAGCAGTTTTTTGTTCAGGAATTTTAATATCACCTAAACTGAATGACAAACCACCTCTAAAGGCAAATTTATAACCCATGTCTTTCATATTATCTAAGAAAGCTGCTGTAGTAGGTACGTTGGTAACGCTTAAAACATGCCCAATAATATCTCTAAGATTTTTCTTAGTTAATACATCATTGATATAACCAGCCGCTTCAGGAACTACTTCATTAAATAATACACGTCCAGCAGTAGTGTTAATTATTTTATAGACTAATTCTCCATTTTCATTAAAATCTTTAGCTCTAATTTTAACAGAAGCATTCAACTCTAATTTTCCTTCATTAAAAGCGATGTTCACTTCTTCAGCAGAATAAAAAGTTAGACCTTGACCTAAAATTATATGTTCTGGGGTCGATATGCGTTCTTTGGTCATATAATAAAGACCCAAAACCATGTCTTGAGAAGGAACGGTAATTGGAGCTCCGTTAGCTGGATTCAAAATATTATGAGAAGCTAGAAGTAATAATTGTGCTTCTAATATTGCTTCCGGCCCTAAAGGTAAATGAACTGCCATCTGATCCCCATCAAAATCGGCATTAAATGCCGTACAAACTAAAGGGTGTAGTTGAATTGCTTTTCCTTCAATTAATTTTGGTTGGAATGCTTGAATACCTAATCTGTGCAATGTTGGAGCACGATTCAGTAAGATTGGATGTCCCTTAATTACGTTCTCTAGGATATCCCAAACAACAGGTTCTTTTTTATCAATTATTTTCTTTGCAGATTTTACTGTTTTTACAATTCCTCGTTCTATCAATTTACGGATAACAAAAGGTTTGTATAGTTCAGATGCCATATCTTTTGGGATACCGCATTCAAACAATTTTAATTCAGGACCCACAACAATTACCGAACGAGCCGAGTAATCCACACGTTTTCCTAATAAATTTTGACGGAAACGACCTTGTTTCCCTTTTAAAGAGTCCGAAAGTGATTTTAATGGTCTATTCGATTCCGTTTTAACAGCAGAGGCTTTACGAGTATTATCGAAAAGTGAATCTACTGATTCTTGTAACATACGTTTTTCATTTCTTAAGATAACTTCTGGAGCTTTAATTTCCATTAATCTTTTCAAACGGTTGTTACGTATAATAACACGACGGTACAAATCATTTAAATCCGAAGTTGCAAAACGACCTCCGTCAAGTGGAACAAGCGGACGTAATTCTGGTGGAATAACTGGAACTACTTTCATAATCATCCACTCAGGACGATTTTCACGGTTCAAGTTAGACTCCCGAAATGATTCAACTACTTGTAATCTTTTTAACGCTTCTGTTTTTCTTTGTTTAGATGTTTCATTGTTAGCGCTATGACGCAAATCATAAGATAACGCATCTAAATCGATGCGAGCTAATAAATCCATAATACATTCTGCTCCCATTTTAGCAACAAATTTATTAGGATCAAAATCATCTAAATATTGATTATCAGCAGGAAGTGTTTCTAAAATATTTAAATACTCTTCTTCTGTCAAAAAGTCTAAACGTTGTACTGATTCTCCTTCTGCATTTTTGGCAATACCTGCTTGAATTACTACGTATCTTTCATAATAAATAATCATGTCTAATTTCTTAGAAGGTAATCCAAGAATATATCCAATCTTGTTAGGTAAAGAACGGAAATACCAAATATGAGCAATTGGCACAACTAAATTGATGTGACCAACTCTATCTCTTCGTACTTTTTTTTCTGTAACTTCTACACCACAACGGTCACAAACAATTCCTTTATAACGGATTCTTTTGTATTTTCCACAGGCACATTCAAAATCCTTTACAGGTCCAAATATTCTTTCGCAGAAAAGACCATCACGCTCTGGTTTGTGAGTTCTATAATTAATAGTTTCAGGCTTCAATACCTCACCTCTTGACTCAGCCAAGATAGATTCAGGTGAAGCTAGACCTATTGAAATTTTATTAAACCTTTTAATTGGGTTTTTATCTTTATTATTATTTCTATTATTCATCATAGTCATAAAATTTTAAGTTGTTGGTTGTTAGTTGTTGGTTGATAGTTTTGGAATTTTGTCCAGATAACCATCAACCGCCAACCATCAACTATATTATTCTTCCAAACGAATGTCTAATCCAAGACCTTTCAATTCATGCATTAATACATTGAATGATTCAGGTAAACCTGGCTCTGGCATAGTCTCTCCTTTAACGATTGCTTCGTAAGTTTTAGCTCTACCAATAACGTCATCGGATTTAACGGTCAAGATTTCTCTTAATGTGCTTGATGCTCCATAAGCTTCTAATGCCCAAACCTCCATTTCTCCAAAACGCTGTCCACCAAATTGTGCTTTACCACCTAACGGTTGTTGCGTGATTAAAGAGTAAGGTCCGATAGAACGAGCATGCATTTTATCATCAACCATGTGACCTAATTTTAGCATGTAAATTACACCTACAGTAGCTGCTTGATGAAAACGTTCTCCAGTACCACCATCATATAGATAGGTATGTCCAAATCTTGGAATTCCTGCCTCATCTGTCAATTCATTAATTTGATCTAGGGAAGCACCGTCAAAAATTGGGGTAGCAAATTTTCTACCTAAATTCTGTCCAGCCCATCCTAAAACGGTCTCATAAATTTGACCAATATTCATACGTGAAGGTACTCCAAGTGGATTCAACACGATGTCTACAGGGGTTCCGTCTTCTAAGAAAGGCATGTCTTCGTGACGAACAATACGAGCAACAATACCTTTATTACCGTGACGTCCAGCCATTTTATCACCCACTTTTAACTTACGTTTTTTAGCGATGTAAACTTTAGCTAACTTCAAAATTCCTGCTGGCAATTCATCTCCAACTGTAATGGTGAATTTTTCTCTTCTTAAGGCACCTTGTAAATCGTTTAATTTAATTTTATAATTATGTATTAATTCGTTTACCATTTTGTTAGTTGCATCATCTGCAACCCATTGACCTTTGCTTAAGTGTGCGAAATCTTCTACTGCGAAAAGCATTTTTTGAGTATATTTCTTTCCTTTTGGAAGTACTTCTTCACCCAAATCATTCATTACACCTTGTGAAGTTTTACCATTAACAATGTTGAAAAGTTTGTCTACTAATTTGTCTTTTAACTCAACGAATTTTACTTCAAACTCCATTTCCAATGCCCCTAAAGCATCTTTATCTTGAGTTCTTTTTCGTTTGTCTTTCACTGCTCTTGCGAACAATTTTTTATCTAAAACGACTCCATGTAAAGAAGGAGAAGCTTTCAGTGACGCGTCTTTTACATCACCTGCTTTATCACCGAAGATTGCACGTAACAATTTTTCTTCTGGTGTAGGATCTGATTCTCCTTTTGGTGTAATTTTTCCAATTAGAATATCGCCAGGTTTTACTTCGGCGCCAATTCTAATCATTCCATTTTCATCCAAATCTTTAGTTGCTTCTTCAGAAACGTTAGGGATATCATTAGTTAATTCTTCATTACCTAATTTTGTATCTCTTACTTCTAATGAATAATCATCAACGTGAATTGAGGTAAAAATATCATCACGCACCACTTTTTCTGAGATTACAATTGCATCCTCAAAATTATATCCTTTCCAGGGCATAAAAGCAACTTTAAGGTTTCTACCTAAAGCTAATTCACCATTTTGAGTGGCATATCCCTCAGATAAAACTTGTCCAGGAATTACTCTATCACCTTTTCTTACTATTGGTTTTAGATTAATACTCGTGCTCTGGTTGGTTTTTCTAAATTTAATAAGATTGTATGTTTTTTCATCAGAATCAAAGCTAACCATACGTTCTTCTTCTGTACGATCATATTTAATGGTAATGATATTTGCATCAACATACTCCACTGTTCCATGTCCTTCAGCATTGATAAGGACTCTAGAATCTGAAGCTACTTGTCTTTCTAATCCTGTTCCAACGATTGGCGCTTCTGGTCTCAACAAAGGTACTGCTTGACGCATCATGTTAGATCCCATCAAAGCTCTATTCGCATCATCGTGTTCCAAGAATGGAATTAGGGAAGCGGATATAGATGTAATTTGATTAGGAGCTACATCAGTGTAGTGAACCATTCCAGGGTCTACAACAGGGAAATCGCCTTCTTGACGAGCGATTACTTTGTCAGCAGTAATTTTTCCGGCAGCATCCATCTGAATGTTAGCCTGAGCAATCATTTTTCCTTCTTCTTCTTCTGCGCTTAAATAGATTGGTTCAGAAACTAAATCTACTTTACCATTGTTTACTTTACGGTAAGGAGTTTCAATGAAACCCATTCCGTTAACTTTGGCATAAACACCTAATGAAGATATCAAACCAATATTTGGACCTTCAGGAGTTTCAATTGGACATAAACGTCCGTAATGCGTATAGTGAACGTCGCGCACTTCAAACCCAGCTCTTTCTCTAGAAAGTCCTCCTGGTCCTAGTGCTGACAAACGTCTTTTGTGTGTTATTTCAGCCAATGGATTGGTTTGATCCATGAATTGAGATAATTGATTTGTACCAAAGAAAGAGTTAATTACAGACGACAATGTTTTGGCATTAATCAAATCGATTGGTGTAAAAACTTCGTTATCTCTAACGTTCATTCTTTCTCTGATGGTTCTTGCCATACGTGCTAAACCAACACCAAATTGTTGTGAAAGTTGTTCACCAACTGTTCTAACACGACGGTTTGACAAGTGATCGATATCATCAATCTCCGCTTTTGAGTTGATTAATTCAATCAAATATTTCACGATGGTAATGATATCTTCTTTGGTCAAGACTTGCTTTTCCATTGGGATATCTAAACCTAGTTTTTTATTCATTCTGTAACGACCAACTTCACCTAAATTATATCTTTGGTCTGAAAAGAATAATTTATCTATAATTCCACGAGCCGTTTCTTCATCAGGCGGTTCTGCGTTTCGTAATTGTCTATAAATAT
>JBIHZQ010000016.1:0-28220 GCA_044231345.1 Flavobacterium sp. | reverse complement strand
AATGAGAAAGAAATCAGAATATATAAGTTTGCAGCAATTACTAATTATTCTGAACTTTTTAGAATCTATCAGACAAAAGACAAAAGTTGGAATGTTGATTTTTTTAAATGTTACAGAGCAAGAAATGAAAATGAAAAAAGTCGCTTTGAAAAAATCCAAGTTTCTGTAAAAACTGACTTTAACTTATTATGGTTAAAAATATTAAACACTGATATTGAAAACTTAGCTGACTGGGATGAAATAAAATATAAACTCAAAAAGAAAGGTGAAATAACAGTTGAACGTGGAGAATACGAATTAAATTGGCAGAAACTAACAGTTATGGATGGTCAATATTATGAAGTAAAAATTCGCAATGGAAATAAACTAAACGCAGTTTCTTATTCAAATCCTGAAACGTATATTGAACATTATCCAGAAGTAGACGAGTTGAATTCGTTTGTTGAATTATTAAATCTTTTGAAAGGAGAATTTGACGAAATAAAGAAATAACCACGCATAACAGCCGTTTCTCGCAATTGCGAATTTTGTGGTAAGTTCACGTTCACGTTTCGCAAAATTTTTTATCTTTAACAGAAAATAATTAGTTCCGAAGTTCGCAACTGACGAGAAGCGGCAAAACGTTAGCGGTAATACAACGAAACCGACACGATAGAAAATCAGACAGTAAATTCTTGACCCCAATTATGTAAAGAAACAATGCTTGGTAATAATTTTTCACCTTTGCTTGTTAAAGTATATTCAACAGTTGGAGGAACAGTTGCAAAGACTTCTCTTGTAACAATTCCATTAGTTTCCATATTTTTTAATTCCTTGACTAACATTCTCGTATTAATTCCTTCAACAGTTCTTTCTAGTTCTTTAAAACGCATTTTGCCTTTTGACAAAATATAAATTATTGGCATTGCCCATTTTCCACCAATAATATCAAGTACTTCTCTTAAAGAACAAGTTTTTTCAGAAATTATTATTTTTTTATTTTTCATAACCAATTGATTTCATTCATTACTTTACTTTGGGTTACTACTGTACATTAGTGTAACTACTTGCAAAAGTAAAGTAATGGAGGTAGGTTTGCAACTTAATTTTAAAAAAAATAAAAGATGAAATTATTAGAAGCAATAAAAGTGGGGAATAACACACTTAAAAATAGTATGGTTATGGCACCAATGACACGAAGTCGTGCCAATTTTAATGGAATTGTAGGCGACTCTACAAAATTATACTACACACAACGAGTAAGTGCTGGTTTAATCATTAGCGAAGCAATCAATATTTCTAAACAAGCCATTGGAAGCCCACTTACACCAGGCATTTACACTCAAGAACAAATTACCGCTTGGAAAAAAGTTACACAAGCTGTTCACGAAAAAGGAGGTGTAATTTATGCTCAACTTTGGCATACAGGACGAGTTGGACATTCGCTTGTAAAAAATGGCGAGCAACCTGTTTCTGCTTCAGCATTTGCAATTGAAGGACAACAGCATTTCACAATGGAAGGAATGAAAGATTATGAAACGCCAAGAGCATTAAGCACAGAAGAAGTAAAAAACATTGTTCATGAATATAAACAAGCCGCAATAAATGCTATGGAAGCAGGTTTTGACGGAGTGGAACTTCATTCAGCATTTGGCTATTTGCCAAATCAGTTTTTAGCGGAAAGTGCAAATCAACGAACTGACGAATATGGAGGAACAAACGAAAATAGCAATCGTTTTGTTTTAGAAATAATGCAAGAAATGGTTAATGCAATTGGTAACGCCAAAGTGGCTATCCGAATATCACCAACAAGCACTTACAACACAATTACACACCAAAATCCAGTAGAACAATTTACACTACTTATAAATGAACTAAACAAAATGCCATTGGCCTATATTCACATAATGAATGTCCCATTTCCTGCCGACAAATTCCCTCACTATCCTATAAATTCTGTTGAAACATTTGGCAAACTATCGCAACATACTGTTATTGCAAATTGTGGTTACACACAAGAAACAGGAGAAGCAGAATTAGAAAAAGGTATTGCGAAACTTATTTCTTTTGGCACATTATTTTTAGCTAATCCTGACTTACCAAAACGCTTTGAAATCAATGCAGAACTAAATCAACCCGACAGAGCCACAATGTATGGCGGACAGGATAAAGGTTACATTGACTATGCATTTTTAGAGCAATAATATTTAATATTATGGTCAAAAAATATTTTCAAATCTCATTACTATTCGTAATGTTTTTTCTTTCAAACAAAATTTATTCACAATCAAATACAAATAAAATGGAACAAAATAGAATACAAGCAATTTTAACATTAGACATGGAAAATATCCCAAGTAATTTTCAAGAAATATTGATAAAAGAAAAGGAAGTTGTCGAACAATGGAAAGCAGAAGGATTTTTAGAACATTTATTTTTACGAGAAACAAAAAATGGAGCAGTTTTAATTTTCAAAGGCATTGACGAAGACAAAGCCAAAGAATTAATGGAAAAACTACCATTATATCAATTGAAAAAAAGTGTAGAATACTTGAACTTAATGCAACAGTTCTAAAAACAAACTGACAGACAAAAATGTACTACCGCTAACAGCGGTTTTGCGTCAGGCGGGGTTTAGTGCTTCGTTTGACGCATTTTGCGTATATTTGAGTTCGGTTCTTCGTATCAAGTTTATTGGTAAAATCCCGCCCGAACGCAAAGCCGCGGAACGTTACCTGCAAGCTTGAAAAACCACACAGCAACTATGAAACAGATATTTATATTTGGACTTTTATTGATATCATTTACTTGTTTTGGACAGTCAAAAGCTTCCAAAACAAGCAAGTTGAAAACATCTAAATTTTCTGGATTTTATAGTTATGGCAACGACATTGAAAAAGGTAGAATTGGAGCAATTTTCATCTATGCCGAGACAGACAGCACCATTCTTTTTTATATTGACTTAAATCGTGGAGCACCTTCATACAATATGGGTTCGTTATATGGACGAGTAAAGATGAAGAATGACAGCGGGACTTTTTACACTAAATATGACTACAACGAAAATGGATGTAAATGGACATTTAATTTTACAAAAAATGGTCTAACGATAAATACAATTGACAACCAGACTGATTGTGGTTTCGGACACGCAGTTTATGCAGACGGAACATTCAAAAGACAATCGAATAAAATACAAGAATATTTTGAAGATATGGAAGGCAAAAAAGTCTATTTCAGAAAGACAACACCTGAAGATTACTATAAAGACTAATTTTTAAAATGCACCAAAACGAAAACTTAACGAATGAAAGAAAGCCAGCAGGTAACACTTGCTAAAACTCTTGGCTGGTTTTCGGTAAATTGTTCGTTTCTTTTTCCTAACTTCGCTTGGTCGGTTATGGAAAAAAAGAATTCTATAAGTCGCCACGAGCTCTGACGTCGACCGATGGTATGGATTTGCAATCCGTGCCAAAAAAAAATTATCTTTCTAAAAAACATAGTTTTACATCAGTCTTATTAAGTATTGAATGTAAACAAATTAATTAATAATTGCACGGTTTGCAAATCGAAGCTTTTAGGGTTAAATAATAAAAATGATGAAATACATCTTACTTTTAGTTACAATCAGTTTATTCACTAAATCAACTATGGAAAAGATTTACACTTTCTCAAATCAAACGAACATCAAGGAATGGCGTATTGTCAACGATGATGTTATGGGTGGAAGATCCAACTCTTCCTTGAAGATTTCTGATGCTGGACATGGACAATTTTTAGGTCACGTTTCATTGGCAAACAACGGAGGATTTGCCTCTATACAAATGAACACAAATATAAAACTAGCCGATGAAAAAAAGTTTGTTGTTATACGTGTTAAAGGAGATGGTAAGCACTACGAATTACGTTTAAAGGGAAACACTTCGCAGTCTGAGTCCTACGTGCATCCGTTTTCCACTTCGGGAGAATGGCAAATCCTTAAGTTAGCAATCAATGAATTTTACCCTCAGTTTCGGGGACGTAAATTGAATATTCCGAATTTCAATTTTGAAAACATCGAACAATTGAGTTTTTTAATTGCCAACAGCCAAGAAGAAGACTTCGAACTGTTAATTGATTGGATAGATTTGGAATAAATCAAATAAATATACAAACTCCTTGCACTTCCCCAGTACGAGCGTCTCTTCAGTGATTACAAAAAATTAAAAGCAGTTTAAAAAATATAACTAAAGTGGATTGCATAATGAGATTGCTTCGTGCCTCGAAATTACATACTAACCCAATTACGGTTGCAATAACAGATTAACTTTAATACTAGTAAATAAATTAGAATGTGAAATAAATTCAGATTGAAAAACGTAATTATGAAAATTTAAATGTAATTTCTTAGCCCCGATAGCAGCGGCATCCTCTGGTGGCGGGGTTCGCCGCAAGAGATACAGCGAATGACGGGAGGGAGTTTCTTGAAAAATCAGAAGTGAGTGCTTCTAAATAAAAAAACCCATTTGGACCTAAATCTAAATGGGTTTTGCTTTATGTTATAATACTTTCGACCTGATATTATCTTGAATAATTGGGAGCTTCCTTAGTGATGGTCACATTGTGTGGGTGACTTTCGTTGATTCCGCTAGCGGTAATTCGAACAAAACGCCCTGTGTCTTGCAATGTTGGAATGTCTTTTGAACCGCAATAGCCCATTCCTGCACGAAGTCCGCCAATGAATTGTTGCATGCTTTCGTTCAATTCGCCTTTATAGGGTACGCGCCCAACAATTCCTTCGGGAACTAATTTCTTCACATCGTCTTCAACATCTTGGAAATAGCGGTCTTTTGAACCTTCTTGCATGGCCTCAACAGAACCCATTCCGCGATACGATTTAAATTTCCGACCTTCAAAAATGATGGTTTCTCCAGGTGATTCTTTTGTACCTGCTAATAATGACCCTAACATCACACAATCAGCACCAGCTGCAATTGCTTTTGGAATATCGCCTGTGTAACGGATTCCACCATCAGCAATTACGGGAACTCCACTCCCTTTGATGGCTGCTGCCACTTCAAGAACGGCAGAAAACTGAGGGAAACCAACACCTGCAACGATACGAGTGGTACAAATAGAACCTGGTCCGATTCCGACTTTTACACCATCGGCACCATTTTCAACCAAGTATTTTGCGGCTTCTGGTGTTGCAATATTTCCAACGATTACATCTATTTGAGGGAATTTAGCTTTTACTTCTTTCAATACGTTCACAACTCCTTGCGTATGTCCGTGAGCGGTATCAATAATAATGGCGTCAACCCCTGCTTGTACTAAAGCGGCTGCTCTATCTACGGCATCGCCTGTAACACCAATGGCTGCTGCAACGCGCAAACGTCCAAAAACGTCTTTGTTGGCGATGGGTTTTTGGGTTAATTTAGTAATGTCTCTGAACGTGATAAGGCCAACCAATTTATTATTGGTGTTGACTACGGGTAATTTTTCGATTTTATTACCTTGTAAAACCACTTCGGCTTGTTCTAGGGAAGTTCCTTCGGCAACGGTAACCAAATTTTCAGAAGTCATTACTTCTATAATTGGTCGTGCATTGTTTTTTTCAAAACGCAAATCACGGTTGGTTACAATTCCTTTGAGGATTTTATTTTCATCGACAATTGGGATTCCACCAATGCCAAATTCTTTCATTGCATTTTTTGCATCGGCAACCGTTGAAGATAATGGGAGCGTCACTGGATCGATTATCATTCCAGACTCAGCGCGTTTTACTTTTCTAACTTTAGCGGCTTGTTGCTCGATAGTCATGTTTTTATGAAGTACTCCAATTCCGCCCTCTTGAGCCATTGCAATTGCCATAGCGCTTTCGGTAACGGTGTCCATTGCTGCAGAAACAATTGGGACATTGAGTGTAATATTTCTTGAGAATTTAGACTGAATACTGACCTCGCGAGGTAGTACGTTAGAGTAATTTGGAACTAAAAGTACATCGTCGTAAGTTAAACCTTCTCCGATAATTTTTGTGCTGTGTGCGATCATTGCAATTTGTAGTTGAATTGCGCGCAAAGATAGTAAATATTATTAGAAGTGGCAAATTGTTTTTGGATGGTGGGTTTTAAAAATGAACGTTCATCAATCAATTAATGAAACTCCCCAAACAGTTTTGAGGCTTCGTTGTAGGCACTTTCAAAACTCATTGGGTTTATCTGGGTGGTTGCTTTTTCAGCCGTAAAATAAGAAAGCAATTTCTCTGTAGGCATGTTTCCTGTGAGTTCATCTTTTGCCATTGGGCATCCACCAAAACCTTGAATGGCACCATCAAATCGACGGCAACCAGATTGGTAAGCAGCATCGATTTTTTCAAACCATTTGTCGGCTGTGGTATGCAAATGGGCCCCAAACTCGATTTCGGGATATTTCGGAATTAAAGTAGAAAACAAGTTGCGAATGACTTCGGGTGTTGAACTTCCAACGGTATCCGAAAGCGATAAGATTTTGATGCCCATTCCTGATAATTTTTCTGTCCACTCCCCTACTATTGTCTCGTTCCAAGGATCGCCATACGGATTTCCGAAACCCATTGACAAATAAGCTACTACTTCTTTATTGCTTTTGTCGGCAATTTCTAGAATCTCCTGAAGGGTGATAAAAGATTCGGCGATGGTTTTATGGGTATTTCGCATTTGGAAATTCTCAGAGATTGAAAATGGGAATCCTAAATAACTAATTTCCTTGTGTTGGGAAGCTGAAATAGCGCCTTGCGTATTGGCAATTATGGCCAATAATTTACTTTGGGTTTGCGATAAATCTAATTGTGCCAATACCTCAGCGGTGTCCTGCATTTGCGGAATTGCTTTGGGCGAAACGAAGCTACCAAAATCAATCGTGTCAAAACCTACACGCAACAGCGATTGAAGGTAACGTACCTTTTGTGCTGTTGGAATGAACGTTTTTATGCCTTGCATGGCATCGCGTGGGCATTCGATAATTTTGATTGATTGGCTCAATTTCTTTGATTTATTAAGTCCTAAAGTTACACCGATTTTTTTAGAATGGCTTTGTTAATTTTTTTGATTAATGCAGGACCTTCATAAATGAAACCAGTATAAAGTTGAATTAATGATGCTCCTGCTTCTAATTTTTCTAAGGCATCTTCAGCAGAATGGATTCCACCCACTCCGATAATTGGAAAAGCATGATTACTTTTTTCTGCCAAATAACGTATTACTTCTGTGGAACGTTTTGCTAGTGGTTTGCCCGATAATCCACCCATTTCACTTTGATTTTCGGATTGCAATCCCTCACGAGAAATAGTGGTATTTGTGGCAATTACACCTGCAATTTTTGTTGTAGATACAATTTCTATAATATCTGAGAGTTGTTCGTTGGTTAAATCTGGAGCAATTTTTAGTAAAATTGGCTTTTGTTTTGGTTTTGCCAAATTCTTATTTTGTAAGGTTTGCAATAATTGTGTCAAGGGTTCTTTTTCCTGTAATTCTCTAAGATTGGGTGTGTTTGGAGAACTTACATTGACCACAAAATAATCTACGTACTCATACAACACATCAAAACAAATTTCATAATCGGAAGTAGCTTGTTCATTAGGAGTAACTTTGTTTTTCCCAATGTTACCGCCTATTAATACCCCTTTATTTTGTTTTAAACGCTTCACAGCATCATGGACTCCACCATTATTAAATCCCATTCGGTTGATAATTGCGCTGTCTTCTTTAAGTCTAAATAAGCGGACTTTTGGATTTCCGTCTTGCGGTTTTGGGGTTAATGTACCTATTTCAATAAATCCAAATCCAAAATTAGAAAGTTCATTATATAAAACGGCATCTTTATCAAAACCCGCAGCCAGACCCACTGGATTATTGAACGTCAATCCAAATACTTCACGATTAAGTCTCGGGTCATTGAATCCATAAATTGACTTAAAAATGATAGGAACTCCCGGGATTTTTGACAAAATACGAATGAGCGAAAACGTAAAGTAGTGCACCTGTTCTGGATCAAATAAAAATAGCAGGGGTCGAATTAATTGTTTGTACATAGTTGGAGTGTCGTTTGCATGCAAAAATAGAATTATCCATTCAATTAGCATACTGTTTTGCTTTCAATTTTTTTGCTAAAATGATGATTCTTCGATAAAATGCCAAAAATGGAGTACATACTACACCGTTAATTTTTCCATTATAAAACAAATTGTTTTAAATTGCAACCTATTGATTTATAGATTATTAAATACTTAAATTATTCGTTAAAGGTATTGAAATCAGATTTATAATCAACTAATAATCATCCTAACCTACTGCAAAATTAGTAAGGTGGAGATTGCAATAGCAGTATTTGATTAAAATTTCAAATTGCGCTCCCTACTGGCCAATTCGTAATCGTGAATATTAAATTATCCCCACAATCATGCTTTTTCGTTTGAAAATATCTAATGTTTTCAAAAGGAATAATTAACCTAATTAATTTACTTGTTATAAGTGGAAAAATGGTATCAATAAAAAAAGAAGGGGTTTTATTAAAAAAAACAAACTTATCCTTTGAAAACAAAGGCGTTCTAAATCCAGCGGTTCTCCGAGATGGAGACTTCGTGCATTTATATTACCGAGCCATCAACGAAGCAAACGAGTCGACCATTGGATATTGCAGACTAAAAGGTCCTTTGATGATTGAAGAACGGCTTCAAATTCCATTGATAGTCCCCCAATTTGAATATGAATCCATAGGAGTTGAAGACCCAAGAATAGTAAAAATTGATGATCTAGTTTATCTGACTTATACAGCTTATGACGGAATAAATGCATTAGGCGCATTAGCTGTTGCCAAAGATTATCTGCATTTTGAAAAATTTGGATTAATCACACCTCAAATTAGTTACGACGATTTTTTCAAAATTACGGCAGCCAACAAAACCATAAACGAGAAATATTATCGATACAATATCAATGAACGGGTCAATCGAAAAGAAGGAAAAAACACTTATTTATGGGACAAAAATTTGCTGTTTTTTCCTAGAAAGATTAACAATAAATTCTACTTTTTACATCGAATTCGTCCCGATATTCAAATTGTTTCTGTGGATACCATTCAAGACCTTACTTATGATTTTTGGCAAAACTACTTGCTCCATTTAGAAGAACACATCGTTCTGAAACCAAAATACGAACACGAAATAAGCTACATCGGAGGAGGGTGTCCCCCAATCGAGACGAGTGCAGGTTGGTTATTAATTTACCATGGGGTACAAGACAGCATTCAAGGTTATATCTATTCTGCTTGTGCTGCCCTATTGGATATTGATAATCCCAAAAAAGAAATTTCAAGACTAGAGCATGTATTGTTCAAACCTGAAAAAATTTGGAAAACAAGTGCAGAGCTTAATGAAAATAGAGTCTGTTTCCCAACAGGAACAGCACTTTTTGATGACATTTTATACATCTATTATGGTGACGATGACGAAGAAATTTCTTGTGCGTCACTCCCTCTTAATGAATTAGTAAACGAATTAATACAACACCGCATTTAAAATGAGAAACACTATGGAAATCAATCAAAATATGCTGTCAATTACATTAGATCGGCCTGAATTAGTGAAGGAAATTCACTCTCAAACAAGTATTCCCGAAATCATTTGCATAACGACCTACCCACCAAGAGAATGCGGAATAGCAACCTATTCGCAAGATTTAGTTAAAGCATTAGAGAAAAAATTCAATCACTCTTTCTCAATTCAAATCTGCCCAATTGAATCTGACAATGAAAGGCACGACTATGAAGATGAAATTAATTATCGCCTAAACACTGATGAATACGAATCTTACGTTAGGTTAACCTATGATATAAATACCCATTCTACTATTGAGTTGGTGCTAATTCAACACGAATTTGGGTTATTCAAAAATAATGAAATTTTGTTTTTAGAATTTCTTCAAAACATAAACAAACCAATTGCAATAGTATTTCACACTGTTTTACCACATCCTAACGAGCTTCTAAAAAATAGAGTGCTACAAATTGCTCATGCCGCAAATAGCCTAATCGTTATGACTCAATCCTCTAAAAAAATATTGATTGAAGAATATGAAATTGATCCAGATATTATAACAGTTATCGCACACGGAACCCACTTAGTAACCCATTCTGATACTGCGCTACTAAAAGAAAAATACGATCTTGAAGGGCGAAAAATAATTGCAACCTTTGGATTATTGGGTACGGGTAAAAGTATTGAAACCACTCTTTATGCGTTGCCTGAAATTGTGGCAAAAGAGCCTGAAATACTTTTCTTGATTTTAGGAAAAACTCACCCATCCGTCGTAAAACAAGATGGAGAAACGTATCGCACCTTTTTAGAAAACCTAGTTACGGAGTTAGAAATCGAGGATAACGTTCGCTTCATCAATGAATTCCTCCCACTACCAATATTACTGGATTATTTACAACTTTCAGACATTTATTTGTTTACCTCAAAAGACCCAAATCAAGCCGTTAGTGGCACTTTTTCATATGCAATAAGTTGTGGATGCCCAATCATATCTACCCCTATCCCCCATGCCAATGAAATTGTAAAAAACATAGGCGGACTTATTATCGATTTTGAAAATTCAGCACAACTTGCAACATCCGTACTTCAATTATTGAACGATGACCAATTACGCAAGAATATCAGTTCTAATGGTTTGCATAAAATGGCTTCTACCGCATGGGAAAATACAGCGGTGGCCCATGCATTATTATTTAATTACGTAAGCAAAAAACCAATTCCCTTGCGTTATAACCTTCCAGAAATAAATTTGAATCACTTAAAGAAATTAACCACTGATTTTGGTATCATTCAATTTTCAAAAATGAATCAACCTGATATCGACTCTGGTTATACGTTAGATGACAATGCCAGAGCAATGATTGCGATGTGCCACCATTTTGAAATATCTAAGGACAAGAGTGATTTAGTGTATATAAAAATTTACTTAGATTTCATTACCCATTGCCTACTTACAGAGGGTTATTTTCAGAATTATGTCGATGAAGAGAAAAAGTTTACCAAACAAAATGGTTCGACTAATTTGGCTGATGCCAATGGGAGAGCAATTTGGGCACTTGGATATTTTGTCTCTCTAGCCCGAATTCTTCCTGAAGATTGGGTGTTAGAAGCAGAAAACGCCCTAAAAAAAGTACTTGTAAATATTAATAATATTCATTCAACACGAGCTATGGCCTTTATTATCAAAGGGCTATACTACAGAAATAGTCAAAATCCCTCTCTGCAAAATTTAAACATAATTAAAGAATTCGCCAATCGGTTGGTTCAAATGTATCGGCATGAAGCAGACGACGAGTGGAATTGGTTTGAAAGTTATCTCACTTATGCCAATAGTATTTTATCCGAAGCCTTGCTTTGTGCTTGGTTAGCTACCGACGATACGGTATTTAGAGACATTGCTAAAATTTCATTTGACTTTTTAATTTCTCTGACCTTTGACGCAAAGAGTATTCGAGTAATTTCAAACAAAAGTTGGCTACACCGAGAACACTCCCTCCTAAAATCTGAAATTGAAGGAGTGAAAAACGGGGGCGAACAACCCATTGATGTTGCGTATACGATATTAGCTTTGAGCAAATTCAACGCTGTTTTTCAAGAGGAAGATTATCAAAATAAAATGGAAATTTCCTTCAGTTGGTTTTTGGGAAACAACCACTTGAACCAAATTATCTATAATCCCTGCACAGGAGGATGCTATGATGGACTAGAAGAAAATTATGTCAATTTAAATCAAGGAGCTGAATCTACTATCAGTTATGTTTTAGCGCGATTGACCATGGATCAAATGGAACCAAACAACAATTTGATAATGACTTAATACACCACTAATGGACCCATTTTTTACCGAAGGATTATCAAAAACAGAAGCTCAAAATCGTTTAGTTGCGAATGGATACAATGAAATTTCAGTTTCCAAACGAAAAACAATGTGGAAAATTGGAATTGAAATTATCAGAGAACCGATGTTTTTACTTTTGATATGTTGTGGAATCGTATACATTATTCTTGGCGACTATCGTGAAGGTGCTATTTTGCTATCTTCTATTTTTATAATCATTTTTATCACTTTTTACCAATATCAAAAAACCGAAAAAGCATTAGAAGCCCTCCGTAAATTATCCTCTCCAAGGGCTTTAGTCATTCGTGAGGGAATGGAGTACAGGATTCCAGGAAGAGAAGTAGTTATTGGTGATGTTTTAGTGCTCAATGAAGGCGACAGAATTGCTGCAGACGCCCAAATAATTTCAACCACAAATCTATTAGTAGATGAATCACTACTTACTGGAGAATCAGTTGCTGTTAGCAAAAATCCTGTATCAGTGAAACCCTCGGAAATTAGCACTGTTTTTAGCGGGACACTAGTCGTCCAAGGGAAAGGATTTGCCAAAGTCGTGGAAACGGGAAACCTAACTAAATTTGGAAAAATAGGTTCGTCGCTACAATCCATTGAGGAGGATGAAACCCGATTGCAAAAAGAGATGAAGACTTTGATTCGGAATTTATTCATCATTGGAATTGTGATTAGCATTGGTGTGGTTTTGGCTTATTATTTAAACAATACGAATTTTTTACAATCATTGCTAAATGGATTAGCCGCAGCGATGGCAATTTTACCAGAAGAATTTCCAGTAGTACTAACTGTTTTTTTAGCACTAGGAGCCTGGAAATTAACGCGAAACAATGTACTCACCAGAAAACCATCTGCCATTGAAACCTTGGGAGCTGCCACCGTTTTATGCAGTGATAAAACCGGAACTATTACCCAAAACAAAATGGAGGTTACCGCATTATACGATGGATATGAAGTAATTCACCAACCTATTTTTCATGAAAAGCAAGAGCAAATAAGTCATTTAGTTTCAACTGCCCATCGAGCCTCCCAAGAAAAAACGATAGACCCTATGGAAACTGCGATAGGAAACACCCATCAATTCATGAAAAAAATACCAGAAGTAAAACATCAATTAATAAAAGAATATCCATTGTCTAACAGTTTATTAGCCATAACTAGAGTGACTTCTAATGCGGCTAATTTATCTAATGACGAACAATTAACTGTTTCGGCGAAAGGTGCTCCAGAAGTAATTGTTTCCTTATGCAAAATGACTGACGAACAAGCTAAAAATCATTTAACTATTGCTCATCAAATGGCAGAACATGGACTTCGAATAATTGGCGTTGCTCATGCCGAAGTCGCCCATCATCAATTACCTAAAACACAAAGCGGATTTGAATTTAACTTTTTAGGATTTATTGGTCTCGAAGATCCAATTCGAATAGAGGTTCCAAACGCAATAACCGAATGCAAAGAAGCGGGAATAAAAGTAATTTTGATAACTGGTGATTTTCCTGCAACAGCAAAAAGTATTGCCAAGAAAATTGGCTTAAATACAGCTAATATAATCACAGGAGAACAATTAAAAACACTCAATGAATCAGAATTACGTCTGAGAATAAAAGACACTTCCGTTTTTGCACGCATTCAACCAGAACAAAAACTCCAGATAGTTCAAGCTTTAAAATTAAATAATGAAGTGGTTGCCATGACCGGTGATGGAGTAAATGATGCCCCCGCATTGAAAGCCGCTAACATTGGGATTGCGATGGGTAATAAAGGAACCGATGTAGCGCGTGAAGCCTCTTCACTAGTACTCCTTGATGATAATTTTGCCTCAATTGTTGGAGCAATTCGTTCAGGAAGAAGAATATTTGATAATTTACAAAAAGCGATGTCATACATAATTGCCATTCACATACCAATTATAGGACTTACATTAGTGCCCGCATTTTATTCAAACGTTCCATTACTGCTTATGCCGCTCCATATTGTATTCTTAGAACTAATTATTGATCCCGTCTGCTCTATTGCTTTCGAAGCGGAAGAAGAAGAAAAGAATATTATGAAACGTCCACCAAGAAACCCGGATAAACCCTTTTTTGGAATCAAAAAAATAGCATACAGTGTGATGAAAGGAATAGTACTTTTTGGTATGGTTCTCCTTGTTAATATGGTAACTATTAACTCGGGACCTACTGAAAACGAAATTAGAACCATTGTTTTTAGCGCATTAATTATCGGAAATATTTTTCTTGTACTTAATAGCTTGTCTAAAACCAAAAGCGTCTTTGAAATTCTAAAAGAAAAAAATAGAAGCCTTATAATTCTATTATCTGTAGCCTTACTAATGCTACTATGCTCCATTAGTATTCCCTACCTGCAAAGGCTATTTCATTTTGATTTTCCAGGAACTTATCACTTATTACTTTCTCTTTTTGGAGCGACATTATTCCTAATAATTTTAGAATTTGGCAAATACATATGTATAAATAATAAATTTAAATAAAAGTATTTATATAATTGATTTTCAATTAATAATAATTTATTATTTTGTATATTTACTTTTCGATTAATTCAAATTTAGCGCTTATGAAACCAACGCGAACTGCCCTGACTCAATACTATCAATTGTTAGGGAAATTATTTTATTGCGTCGCCTCCATAGACACTACTGTTAGAAAAGAAGAAATAAATACCCTCAAAATCCTACTGAGAAAGTTATGGATTCCATTAGAAGATTCTACAAATGAGTTTGGTGACGATGCCGCATACCAAATTGAAATTGTATTCGACTGGATGTTAAAAAACAATGAGAAGGAAGAAGATGTGCTTTTTGAATTAGGACAATTCAAGAGAATACACCCCAGTTTATTTACAAAAAGCAAGAACTCAATCTTGATTTACACCCTAGAAGAAATTGCAAATTCATTTGCTAGAAAAAACAAGTCGGAACATTTCTTAATACATAAAATTAAAAGCATAATAAATTAAATTTCAGTATATTAATATAAATCAATTAAACTTAAATATTACATCATGAAACGACAAACAGGAATATGGATTGATAGTACAAAAGCGGTAATTGTAACGCTCAATGGGGATTTAATTAAAACCACTGAAATACGATCTAACATAGAAAATAATGTTTACCATCAAAAAGAGGGAAGCAAAGGAACTTTTTCAGGTACCCACCACAATCAAAACGAAAGTAAATTTGATGAGAGAAAAAAACATTCTTTAAACCTTTACTTAAAAGAAATAATCGACCTGATAAAAGACACAGACGAGTGGTACCTATTTGGACCTGCCGAAGCAAAAAAAAAACTAGAACATAAAATATTAGAAGACAAAACATTGGATTATAGTAAACTGAAGTGCATCGAAAACGCAGAAAGTTACTTAAGTCAAAATCAAGTCATCGCTAAAGTAAAAGTATTTTATAACGGAAGTGTGAAACCAATCTATCGCTAATCCGTCTTCTAACAATAGCAAAAAAATGTATCTTTGTGTTTTAAAAAAACACCTACTATGCAAGCAATAATTGATCGTTTCATTAGCTATGTTACTATTGACACTGAGTCAGATCCTAATTCTAATTCTACACCCAGTACCGAAAAACAATGGGTATTAGCCAATTTATTGGTAAACGAATTGAAGGAGATGGGAATGGAAGAAGTAACAATTGATGAAAATGCTTACATTATGGCTACCTTGCCAAGTAACGTAAGCCACTCTGTTCCTACAATAGGTTTTGTTTCTCATTTTGACACCACGCCAGATTTTACTGGAGCTAATGTAAAGCCCCAAATCATAAGAAATTACGACGGAGGGGACATCCTACTAAACGAATCGCTTAATATCGTTTTATCACCAAGTTATTTCAAAGATTTGTTATTGTATAAAGGCCAAACCCTAATCACAACTGACGGAACCACTCTTTTGGGAGCAGATGATAAAGCAGGAATAACTGAAATCATGACGGCCATGGAGTTTTTAATAAAAAACCCAAGTTATAAACATGGAAAAATTAGAGTTGGCTTCACGCCAGACGAAGAAATTGGCCGAGGCGCTCATAAATTTGATGTTCAAAAATTTGGTGCCAAATGGGCTTACACCATGGATGGTAGTCAAATTGGAGAATTAGAATATGAGAACTTTAATGCCGCGGGAGCGAAAATTACATTCAAAGGAAAAAGTGTACATCCTGGTTATGCAAAAGGAAAGATGATTAATTCTATGCTTATTGCTAATTCCTTTATTAATGAATTACCGAAAGGAGAAACACCCGAGGAAACCATAAATTACGAAGGTTTTTTTCACGTTCATCACTTGAGCGGAAGTATTGAAGAGACTAAACTAGAATTGATCATAAGAGACCATGATTTAGAAAAATTCAATGGGAGAAAAGAGTTAATCCATAAAATTGTCGCTAAAATTAACGCTCAATATGCCTCACAGTTTGGAGAAGACATTTGTATAGCAGAAGTTAAAGATCAATATTATAATATGAAAGAAAAGGTAATGCCTGTAATGCACATTGTCGATATTGCAGAAAAAGCCATGAAAGAACTTGGAATTGAACCAATAATAAAGCCGATTCGAGGCGGAACAGATGGTTCACAATTGTCGTATATGGGACTTCCTTGTCCAAATATTTTCGCTGGAGGACATAATTTTCATGGTAAATACGAATATGTTCCTGTCGAAAGTATGCAAAAAGCGGTGCAAGTAATCGTAAAAATAGCCGAATTAACCGCCTTGGATAAAAAAGAATAAAAAAAATTTGTCCAACATTATCAATTGAATTGATCTTTGTGTTGGACAAATTTTCTATTATAATGAATGTATAGAACTTACTTTTTGTTTAAGTTCGCACTCATTTCCATTGAAATAGCAGAACGCTCCATTTTTAGTTTTCCAGCCATTGTTTCAATAATAATTGTAGTTTCGGCTAATTCGGCTATTTTTCCATGTATTCCACTCTTTGTTACAATTTTGTCGCCTATTTTAAGGTCGCTTTCAAATTGTTTTTCTTGTTTGGCTCTTTTTTGTTGTGGTCTTATCATAAAAAAATAAATCACTACAAACATTAAAATAAATGGTAAAAATGATTGAATTTGTTGCATAATTATATTGTTTTTGAGGTTATTACTTAGTTTTCTATTGTTGCTTTAATCATTACTTTTTCCATCTTTTCTTTACTATTACAAAGTACAGCTACTGATTTTGCTTGGTCTCCTTTTTTTCCTTTCGGGTTGAATGAAACCTTAATTTTCCCTTTCCCACCAGGAGGGATTGGCTCTTTTGGAAATTCTGGAACGGTACAGCCACAAGATCCTACTGCCCTAGAAATCACTAAATCTGCTTCTCCTGTATTTTCAAATCTAAAAGTATAGCTAACGATTTGATCCTCTTTTATTTTTCCAAAATCGTGTTCCATTTTATCAAAACTTATTACTGGATATTTTCCATCCGCAGGAACAGAATCCTTTGGCGCTTCTGGAACAGAAATAGTTGCTTTGTCCGAAACTTCTATCGGGAAATTTTTCGTTGCATTTTCTTTTTTACAAGAAACCAATAAGGCAAAAGGGGCGACTAAAAAAATAATTATTCTTTTTTTCATAATTACAAATTTACTATTAATTACAATAATCCTCTACCTATTTTTTGGAGTTTAGAGGAAAATTCGAGCTCTTTAATTAAATTATCTAATATACCATTGATAAAAACACTACTTTTTGGTGTAGAATATTCTTTTGCTAACTCCAGGTATTCATTAATGGTGACTTTTACTGGGATGGATGGAAATTTTAGAAATTCACAAATGGCCATTTTTAAAATAATCGTGTCCATTTCTGCAATTCGATCGGTATCCCAATTGGGAGTTTTGTCAATAAAATAGGAAGCCAACTCAACTTCATTTAAAACAGTTTTACGAAACAAATCAGTAACATATTCTTTATCTTCTTCGTCCTTAAAGAGTATAGGCACTTTAAAACTTGAATCGGTCGCCGACTTTAAAAACCGTAATTGTTTAATGATTTGTGTGTTTACTAATGGAATGTCATCTATCCAAGTTAGTCTGTGATCTTCTAAATAGTCGTAGAGTTTATCATTAGGCGCAATTATTTCTGAAAAAATTTCAATAATAAATTCTTGATCTTCCGCAAATGAACGATTACTACTACTCATATAATTTGCGTAGTACTCGCTTTGTTTTATTTCGTTTAAGAGCAACAAAATATAATCGTCATTCAAACTCCAATTGTCAATTTTTCTATCGGCTAGTGCGGTGCTAATTGAATTATTATCAGACAGCGAGGATAAAACAGCGTTTTCTATGAATTTTTTATTTGGATTTTGCTCTTCTGGGGTAGCTAAATGTTTTTTACTTGATTTCTCAATAAAAAGCTGCTCTATATTTCTAATTTCAATTAGTGCAGAAACCATAATTAGATATAAATCCAAGATAGCATCAATGCTATACTTCAAGAATTTCTCTTGTTTTTCAATATTATCTGAACCATTTTGATGCATTGCATAAATGGTTTGCATCACTTTTACACGGATATGTCTTCTGTTTAACACTGTATAAGAACTTTAAATTACGCGATATTAATTTCGCAGGGCAAAAATAGAAATAATAATAATTAGAATACGTATTTATTGTTTTTTTTCTTTTTTTACTAAGTCAATTCTGTTTTGAGCGATGGTCATGGCTGCCTGCTGAGTGGTGCAATTATTCTGATCTGCAAAGTTAAAAATTTCCAATGTTGTGTTATAGATGTTTTCAGTTCTTCGCATTGCTTCTGCTTTATCATATCCGACAATTTCTCCGTATACGTTTATGATTCCCCCCGCATTGATTAAAAAATCAGGAGCATAAGCAATTCCACGTTCGCGTAACATTTGCCCATGAATCGTATCGTTTGCTAATTGATTATTTGCAGCACCGGCAATTACTTTTGCTTTTAGTTTATTAATTGTATCATCATTAATCGTTGCTCCTAAAGCACATGGAGCATAAATGTCAACATCGGCCGCATATAGATCAACCCCAGTAACTATTTTTGCATTATATTTTACTGCTATTTCTTCTAACCTAATTTGATTGATGTCTGCAATTTGAACTAATGCGCCTTCATTGCTTAAATAGCTAACTAATGTTTCTCCAACATGACCAATTCCTTGAACTAATACTTTTTTTCCTGCTAGATTATCTGTTCCAAATTGATATTTTGCAGCCGCTTTCATTCCCATATATACCCCATAGGCTGTAACAGGAGATGGATTTCCAGAACCACCTTTGCTTTCTGAAATTCCAGTAACAAAAGTAGTTTTTTCACGAATTAAATCCATGTCTTCTGTGGTAGTTCCAACATCTTCTGCGGTAATGTATCTTCCGCTAAGCGAATTAACATATTCACCAAATTTCGAAATCATTTCAGGTGTTTTATCAATTTTAGAATCCCCAATAATGACCGCTTTACCTCCACCAAGATTTAATCCTGTGATCGCTGCTTTATAAGTCATTCCTCTTGAAAGCCTCAAAACATCATTAAGTGCTTCCCATTCGTTTGCATAGTTCCACATTCTAGTTCCCCCTAAAGCTGGTCCCAAAATTGTATTATGTATTCCAATAATTGCTTTTAAACCTGTATCTTTGTCATGGCAAAAAACAATTTGTTCATGATTATCAAATGAAACTTGTCCAAAAACTGGGTCTACTTTATGTAAGTCTTTTGCTAAAACAAATTCTGTGGTCATAGAAATATACAATTAGTTATTATTACGATTTTATCAAAAATCACATACAAATTTAATATTAAATTCAAAATTTTTGACTTATTTTAAATAAAATTAAAGAATTATTAATAATTGCGCTTATTTATCAAACCAATTATTATTTACTTTTTTATTAAATAATTACCATTAAATATAAAATTTTGCGATTTTACTCCAACAAATGAAAGAACTAAGCTATTTAAATAAATATTTCATAAAATATAAATTTCAGTTTTTACTCGGGATTTTCATAACTATTGTAGCGCAATTATTTTCATTGTTTACCCCAAAATTAATTAGCAAATCTTTCACTGCCATTGAGGTGCATGCCAAAAATAATTCGACCTCAATTGTTAGCATTCAAAATGAGTTAATCAATAATATTTTACTTGTTATCGCCACCACATTAATCGCAGGATTTTTAACATTTTTGATGCGTCAAACTTTAATAGTGATGTCTCGTCACATTGAGTTTGATTTGAAAAACGAAATTTTTAATCAGTACGAACGCCTTTCTCAGAGTTTTTATAAGCAAAATCGGACTGGAGATTTAATGAATCGAATTAGTGAAGACGTAGGCAAAGTTAGAATGTATGTAGGACCCGCCGTAATGTATACAATCAATACCTTTATCAGATTTACAGTTGTCATTATTTTCATGTATTCAGTCTCGCCAAAATTAACTTTTTACACGTTATTGCCCTTACCCCTATTATCGTATATTATCTTTAAATTAAGTTCTCAAATCAATAAAAGAAGTACTGTTTTTCAACAATATTTGTCAAAAATTTCTAGTTTCACACAAGAGATTTTTTCTGGAATCCGCGTAATAAAAGCCTACTCGTTAGAACAACAACAAGAAGAAAACCTTTCTCAATTATCAAAAGAGAGTAAAGAAAAAAGTATGCATTTAGCAAAAGTTCAATCATTATTTGGCCCATTAATGTTAGCGCTCATTGGGGTCAGTAATCTGGTGGTAATTTATTTTGGTGGAATGATGTATATTGAAGGTAGCATCCAAAGTATTGGAACAATCGCCGAGTTCATTCTTTATGTAAACATGTTAACTTGGCCAGTAGCATCTCTTGGCTGGGTTTCATCAATGGTTCAAGAAGCAGAAGCTTCCCAAAAAAGAATCAATGAATTCCTAAAAATTGAGCCTGAGATAAAAAATAATTCGGAAACTACAACAACTATAAAAGGGGAAATTGCATTTAAAAATGTAAGTTTTACCTATGAAGATACAAATATTGAGGCGCTTCATAATGTTTCATTTACGGTAAAAAAAGGAGAGACATTAGCTATTTTAGGGAAGACGGGTTGCGGTAAATCAAGTATTTTGTCATTAATTAGTAGATTATACGACGTAACAGAGGGTGAAATTTTGATAGACGGCGAAGATTGTAAAAGAGTCAACCTTTTCGATTTACGAAACAGCATTGGAATTGTTCCTCAAGACGCCTTTCTTTTCTCGGATACCATAGAAAACAACATAAAATTTGGTAATGCAAATGCCAGCCTTGAAGAAGTAATTGAAGTAGCAAAAATGGCGGTAGTTCACGAGTCCATTGATGGATTTACTAGAGGGTATCAAACGGTTTTAGGCGAAAGAGGAATCACGCTTTCTGGAGGACAAAAACAACGAGTATCTATTGCTCGAGCGCTATTAAAAAATCCGAAAATAATACTACTAGACGATTGTCTTTCTGCGGTAGACACTGAAACAGAAGAAGCAATTTTAAGTAATTTATTGAATTACTGCAAAGACAAAACCACAATTATTGTAAGCCACCGAGTTTCTTCAGCCAAAAATGCTGATGCTATTATAGTACTTGAAGACGGGAAAATAATTCAACAAGGCACTCATAATCAATTAGTAAAGCAAGAAGGTTATTATTCTGAATTATATTATAAACAACTTTCTGAAAAAGAATTGGATTAAATATTGTTTTGTAATATATTTTTTATGATTTTTGAAATATTAATAACTCAAATAAAGAATTACGATGAGCATGAGAGAAAATGATATGTTAGAAAAAGAAGAAATATTTTCTAAGGTTTTAAGAGCCGGAAGAAGAACTTATTTTTTTGATGTAAGAGCAACAAAAGCAGATGACTATTATATAACCATTACCGAGAGTAAAAAATTTACTGAAGAAGATGGTTCCTTTCATTTTAAAAAACACAAAATCTATCTTTACAAAGAAGATTTTACTGCGTTTTCAGAAATTTTAAATGATATGACTTCCTACGTTTTAAACCACAAAGGGGAAGAAGTAATTTCAGAAAGACACCAAAAAGACTTCAAAAAGGAATACCCTACTGAAAATGTAGAATTAGAGAAAGAAACACCTTCAACTAGTTCGTTTACTGATATTGATTTTGATGATATTTAATTAGTCATTTATATCCAAAAAAAATCCCAAATTGAAAAATTTGGGATTTTTTATTTAGACTTTATTTCACGTCCATTAATTCTACATCAAATATCAGTGTGGCATTTGGCGGAATCGCTCCTCCTGCTCCTCGACTTCCATAACCTAAATGCGATGGAATTACAAAACGGGCTTTGTCACCCACTTGTAATAAGGCAATTCCTTCGTCCCAACCTTCAATAACATTCCCTCGTCCTAATGGAAATTCGATTGGTTTTTTTCTTGGATATGAACTGTCAAAAACTTTACCGTCTTCTAATTGACCAGTATAATGTACCGAAACTGTTTTTCCGTTTTCAGCTTTTTTACCAGAACCTTTTTGAATCATTTTATAACGTAAACCACTTTCGGTTTTTTCAAATCCAGCGGCTAATTGTTCCATTTTTGCCTCAGCAGCTTCGCGTTCAGCTGCTTCTCTTTTTGCACGAGATCCTTCAAATGTGCGAAAAGCTTCAATAGCATTCCATTGTTCTGCCTCTTCCCCTACTCTAATAATTTCTAATGTTTCTAAAACAGCTCCTTGCTCAACCGCGTCGACCACTTCTTGTCCTTCCACTACATGACCAAAAACAGTATGCTTATTATCAAGCCAATCGGTTGGAATGTGTGTAATAAAAAATTGCGACCCATTACTTGCAGGTCCAGAATTTGCCATAGACAAAACTCCAGGACGGTTGTGTTTTAGTGAAGGATGAAACTCATCGTCAAAGCTGTATCCAGGACCGCCGGTTCCTGTTCCTTGAGGACAACCTCCTTGGATCATAAAATCAGGAATCACTCGGTGAAATTTTAATCCGTCGTAGTATTTATTTCCCTGTGGTTTTACTTTATTCTCTAGATTTCCTTCAGCTAATCCTACAAAATTTCCTACCGTTCCGGGCGTTAAATCATGAGTTAATTTTACTACAATAACTCCATTTGAGGTATTGAATTTAGCGTATATTCCGTTTTCCATTCTATTGTGTTTTATAATTGTGGTGCAAAATTACGAATAAAATCTATTAAATACTATTTGCAAAATAGTACATTTGATGATTAATATAAAGTTTTAAAATGAAAAAACTACCCGATTATATAAGTATCAATAAGCAAACATGGAATAACAAAACAGAGACACATATTGCTTCTGATTTTTATGACAATGCTGGTTTTTTGCAAGGAAAACAAACCCTAAATACTTTTGAATTAGACTTACTGGGAGACCTAAAAGGAAAGCGAATTTTACATTTACAATGTCATTTTGGACAAGATTCGATGAGTCTTTCAAGAATGGGAGCTACAGTAACTGGAGTTGATTTTTCAGAAAAAGCGATTGATCGAGCTAAGGAATTTGCGGCAAAATTAGGCTTAGAAACCACATTTGTTTGTTGCGACGTTTATGATGCTCCGATGGTTATAAAAGAAAAATTTGATTGTGTTTTTACGAGTTATGGAACCATTGGTTGGTTGCCTGATATAAATAAATGGGCAAAGGTTATTTCTCATTTTTTAAAGCCAAATGGCGAATTAATAATGGCTGATTTTCACCCAGTTGTATGGATGTACGATACTGATTTTGATGAAATCTTTTACAGCTATTTCAATACTGAACCAATTATCGAAGAAGAAACGGGCACTTATGCCGAAAAAGAAGCCTCACTTTCAGGAAAAACTATCAGTTGGAATCACCCTATTTCGGAGATTTTAAATTCATTACTAAAAAATGATTTAGAACTACTTTGTTTCAACGAACACGATTATTCGCCTTACAACTGTTTTAGTGGCATGGAAGAGTTGGAGCCTAATCAATTTAGAATTAAAAAATTGGGCAATAAAATTCCGATGGTTTACTCGTTAAAAGCACGAAAGAAATAGTTTGCAAAAACCTTGTGAAATAGCCCCGATAGTAACGGAAATCCTTTTCTTTTTTTCTTTAAAAAAGAAAAGATTGAAGTGGATAGCGGGAAATAGCTTCTAAAAAAAATAATTACCTTTGTGGGATGCGAATAGATATTATTACCATTTTACCTGAATTATTGCGGAGTCCGTTTGAGGCATCGATTATGAAACGTGCCATTGACAAAGGTTTGGTGGAGGTTCATTTTCATAATTTGAGAGATTATACGACCAACAAGCAGAAGTCGGTTGATGATTATCCGTTTGGCGGTGGTGCTGGAATGGTGATGACGGTGCAGCCAATAGATGCGTGCATCACTCATTTGAAAAGTGAGAGAAGTTATGACGAAATCATATATATGTCGCCTGATGGGGAGACGTTGAACCAAAAAATGGCCAATACCATGTCGATGTATAAAAACATCATTATTCTTTGTGGACATTATAAAGGAGTCGATCAAAGGGTTCGCGATCATTTTATTACTAAGGAAATTTCTATTGGGGATTATGTTTTGTCGGGCGGTGAATTAGGAGCTTTGGTAGTATCAGATGCTTTAATTCGGTTAATTCCAGGGGTTTTGAGTGATGAAACGTCGGCTTTGACGGATAGTTTTCAAGACGGATTATTATCGGGACCAATATATACACGCCCCGCAGATTATAAGGGATGGAAAGTTCCAGAAGTTTTAACGAGTGGAAATTTTGCTAAAATTGACAAATGGCGGGAAGACATGGCGTATGAACACACTAAGAATAGAAGACCGGATTTACTTGAGGAGTAGCGGTTAATTAAAATGTTGAATTTAAATTTAAACTATGAAGTTTCGCAAGTCAAATAATTCATAATTTTTAATTTATTATTCAAAATAATTATTTACTTTTGCACCCACTTTGACCAACCTCTGGCGAAATCCGTGAATGTTGCTCAAATTTAAAACCATAATTAAAATAATTATCATGGCAGATTTAATGAAATTCGTAAAAGACGAATTCGTAACAAGAAAAGATTTCCCTGAATTTGGAGCTGGAGATACCATCACCGTTTACTACGAAATTAAAGAGGGAGAAAAAACAAGAACTCAGTTTTTTAAAGGAGTAGTAATTCAAAGAAGAGGTTCTGGAAATACAGAAACTTTCACTATCCGTAAGATGTCAGGTTCTGTAGGAGTTGAGCGTATATTCCCTGTGAATTTACCTGCGTTACAGAAAGTTGAAATCAACAAAAAAGGTGCTGTTCGTAGAGCTAGAATTTTCTAC
Source organism: Flavobacterium sp. (assembly GCA_044231345.1). Classification (GTDB taxonomy): domain Bacteria; phylum Bacteroidota; class Bacteroidia; order Flavobacteriales; family Flavobacteriaceae; genus Flavobacterium. The sequence continues at coordinate 2,998 of JBIHZQ010000016.1, read as the reverse complement.
TTTAGAGAACTTACTGGTAAAAAAGCAAAAATTAAAGATAAAAGACGATAGTCGATTATTGAATAATATTAAGAAATCTCTGCAGCTGCAGAGATTTTTTTTTGATAATTAAACAAGCCTCCGATTATCAATTTATTTATTTTTTACACAAATTTTACGAATTTCATAATTCAATCGTTATAGCAAGATTCGATAAATACAATTGAAAAGGAATTATTATATTTACCAACTCAAATTTATAAAATTAAATCAAACATAAATGGCAAAAATTAAAGTAGCCAATCCAGTTGTAGAATTGGATGGTGATGAAATGACACGAATTATTTGGTCTTTTATTAAAGAACAATTAATCTTACCTTATTTAGAATTAGATATTAAATACTACGATTTAGGAATTGAAAGTCGTGAGGCAACAAAAGACCAAATCACTATTGATTCAGCCGAAGCGATCAAAAAATACAATGTTGGAATTAAATGCGCTACCATTACCCCAGACGAGGAACGCGTAAAAGAGTTTAATTTGTCAAAAATGTGGAAATCTCCAAATGGTACCATCCGAAATATTGTAGGGGGAACTGTATTTAGAGAACCAATCATTATGAGTAATGTGCCAAGATATGTACAAGGATGGACTAAACCAATTGTAATTGGGCGTCATGCATTTGGGGATCAATACAAAGCAACTGATACTGTTATAAAAGGGAAAGGAACTCTAACCATGAGTTTTACAAATGAAGCAGGAGAAACCCAATCTTGGGAAGTGTACAATTTTCAAGGAGATGGTGTTGCGATGTCAATGTACAATACTGATGAAAGTATTTATGGATTTGCACACTCTTCATTTCAAATGGCTTTGACCAAAAAATGGCCGCTATATTTGTCTACCAAAAACACAATTTTGAAGGCGTATGATGGTCGATTTAAAGATATCTTTGAAGAAGTTTACCAAGAACATTACAAAGCTGAGTTTGAGAAAAACGGAATCATTTATGAGCACCGTTTAATTGATGATATGGTTGCATCATGTATGAAATGGAATGGTGGATTTGTATGGGCTTGTAAAAATTATGATGGCGATGTGCAGTCGGATACTGTAGCTCAAGGATTTGGTTCGTTAGGATTAATGACTTCTGTATTGGTAACTCCAGACGGAAAAACCGTAGAAGCAGAAGCAGCTCACGGAACAGTTACTCGTCATTATCGTCAACACCAACAAGGTAAAGCGACTTCTACTAATCCAATTGCAAGTATTTTTGCTTGGACAAGAGGTTTGGAACACCGAGGTAAATTAGATAACAATCAAGCATTAATAGATTTCTGTAGTACATTAGAACAAGTATGTATTAATACCGTAGAAAGCGGAAAAATGACAAAAGATTTAGCGATGTTAGTAAAACCTGAGGGATTAACTTCTTCGGATTACTTGACTACAGAAGGTTTCTTAGCAGCAATTAAAGAAAACCTAGATAGTAAATTGGGATAAATTAATTTAATACTATAAGCTGCTAAATACTTCTACTTGGCAGCTTTTTTTTAAGTTTATTAAAGTTCCAAAACTATACTTTATAATTTATCATTAATAAAAGTGTAAATTATTGAAAATAAAAATATTAAATTAATAGCAATCAATCTGTAATTGATTACTATTAATTAGTGTATAGTTTTTTTATACAAATTTCAGCATATAAAATTGTTCATTTATTCTATATTTGACTGTTCAACAAAAAAAGTATTTCTTTTGTTTTAGAAATTACATAAATAGACCACAATCTATTATTATTAATCTATTAGCATATACATCAAATTGAAAAAAGCATTATTACTAGTATTACTTTTTGCATATTATACTCCAATTTTTGGACAATTGGGATTTTGTACAGGAAGTAAAGGCGCTCCAATCTTAAACGAAAATTTTGGGAGTGGTGCGGGATACGGACCCCAATTGCCTGCAGGGACAACTACATATACATATATAGGAGGTTTTCCAAATGACGGTAAATATACGATATATAGTAATGCTAATCTAATTTCCAGTTGGCACCTTTCTTTAGATCACACACCGGATAATCAACCCAATGGATTTAATGGTAAAATGTTAATAGTTAATGCAAATGAAGTTACAGCGGGAGAGTTTTATAAAAGAACGGTAACCGGTCTTTGTGTGAATACTACGTTTGAATTTTCGGCATGGTTAATGAATGTTTATAAACCAACGTCAAACGTATGTCTTCTTGCACCAGAAGTACCGGTTAATGTCCGATTTGAAATTTGGGACGCAACAGAAACAACTCTTTTACAGTCAGGTAATACCAATAATATTAACGGAACTCCCACACCAATATGGACTCAATATGGCTTAGTTTTTACTACTGGACCCGCACAAACATCCGTTGTTTTAAAAATGAAAAATAATGGAGTTGGGGGATGCGGAAATGACTTAGCTATTGATGATATTGTATTTCGTTCTTGCGGTGCTTCCACTGCAGTAACCATAGCTCCATCTGCAGCAAGTTCTTATTATGCATGCCAAAACGAACTGCCATTTAACCTCTCATTACAAGCTACTACAAGTGCTACTACTGCTCAGGCCTATCAATGGCAACAAAGTAGTGATAACATAACTTGGACTTCAATTACTGGCCAAAACGGAGCCACTTATAATAATTCAGCAATAAATACAATGACGTATTACAGAGTAAAAGTAGCACAAGATATTGCGAATTTAAACAATGATTATTGCTCTACTATTTCTGATATTTTCACTTTCGGAGTTTATCCAGCAGTACCCGTACCCGTTAGCAGTGGTGATCAAACATTATGCGAAATAACAAGCGGAACTCAATTATTTGTTACTGCACCAGCAAATACCACAATTAATTGGTATGATGCACCCACTGGAGGAAATTTATTATTAGTCAACTCTGAAAATTTTAATCCATCAGCGGCAGGTATTTATTATGCTGAAGCTATTTCGAATTCTACGGGTTGTGCTAGTATT
>JBIHZQ010000149.1:0-2951 GCA_044231345.1 Flavobacterium sp. | reverse complement strand
CCGCCCTAAACGAACTTACCGGGGTAACAGGAATTGCCGTTGATTATGCCACTAATTCTGGAACTCCCCTATGGACTTCGGAAGGTTTAACCACTACGAATTATTCTCTAGCTAGCGCCTATCAATTGTTTACTGTTGACTTTGAAAACATTCTTGCCGTGAACAACAACCCTGATTTTAAAATCCGTTTGCGTTTTATTGGAACTAATCTAACCGCTGATTCTGGAAATAGGGTAACGTTTAACAACATTGCAGTGGATGGAGTTGCTATTAGTTTGGCCTCCGAAACTTTTAATCAAAACCTTGTTAATGTAATCCCTAATCCTTTTGATGGGCTAGTCACAATAGTAGGATTTAATGAAGAAATAACCTACGCCGTTTATTCGATTGATGGAAAAAAAATAGATACGGGTACGGCTAAGAACAATCAAATTGATTTCAGTACACTTGCAAAAGGAGTTTACTTACTTCGGCTTAACAGTAAACAAAATAGCTGTACTAAAAAAATAATAAAACAGTAAAAACACCAATTAAACTAAGAAAAAGAGTGAGGTAGCTCACTCTTTTTTTGTTTAATATAAATAAATTTTTTGTAAGAAATTATAGGGTCTAATTCTTAAAAATTGGCGATTAACGCTTATATCAATTACCTATCGGAATAATTAAATTTTATTTTTTTATTGACCTAACTTGTAACTAATTATTAATTAAAAGCAAGATGGAAATGAAAAAATTTAACTTATTAACACTGATTATTTTTATGAGTAGTTTATCAACTATTGTTTTTTCACAAACGATGGTTATTAATGAACTGATGAGTTCCAACTTGGTCTCAATAACTGACGAGGACGGAAGTAATCAGGATTGGATAGAATTACACAATCCAAGTAGCGTTCCTATAAATCTTTTAGGATATGCGCTTACAGATGATTCGGAGGTTTTGGATAAATGGCTGTTTCCAGAAGTTACTATAGCCCCTGGAGGCTACTTATTGGTTTGGGCTTCTGACAAAAATAGAGCTGTGGCAGGCAGTCCGTTACATACTAATTTCAAAATTAGTGCTTCGGGGGAACCACTTATTTTGAGTAATTCGAATTACAATATCGTTGACAGTGTTCCTGCAACCGCAATCCCTGAAAATATTTCTTATGGTCGTTTTCCCAACGCAACAGGGAGTTTTGTTTTTTTTCAAACTAGTACTCCAGAAGCTGTAAATGCACAGGCTGGATTTTCTTCGTTTTTAAATCCACCTGTTTTTTCCGAAAATAGCGGGTTTTTTACTACTGGATTTCAGCTTTCAATTACTTCAACCGATGCCAACTCAACAATATTATTCACCCTTGATGGCTCAGAACCCGACGTAAACAATCTGTCTGGAACAACTTATTTCTATAAAAACCAATATCCTGAATTGCCTGGACAAGCAACAGGGCCCTTACTCCAAAAGAGTTTTCAAACGCTTCAATATACTTCGCCAATTCCAATTATTGACCGGACTGTAGAACCAAATAAAATTTCGATGATTTCTTCTACCTATGACTATTTACCGCCCTATTTACCTTCAAGTCTAATTTATAAAGGGACTGTTGTAAAGGCAAAAGTGATTCAGTCAGGCGCATTGCCGAGTCAAGTGGTCGTGAAAAACTATTTTGTTTCTCCACAAGGAACTAATCGTTTTACAATCCCGGTATTGTCTTTAAGTTTAGACGAAAATAAATTGTTTGATTATACCAATGGAATATATGTAGCAGGAAAAGATTTTGACGATTGGCGCATTGCAAATCCAAATCAAATTGCTGATTATGAAATTGGTAATTTTAGACGCTCTGGAATTGAGAGCGAGAGAAAAGCACACCTAAATTATTTTGTAAATGGCACTGAAGTGCTCAATCAAGCTATTGGAATTAGAATTCGTGGCAGTTACTCACGAATTTATCCTAGCAAATCTCTAAATCTTTATGCTCGTTCAGATTATGGTTCAAATAAAATGGAATATCCTTTTTTCTCAGATGAAAATTATAACTCTTTTAGTCGTGTTTCTTTAAAAAGTTCTAGTGGTGATTTTTATCATACAATGTTTCGAGATGCACTAAATCATGAGTTGGTAAAAACATTACGAATGGAAACCGAAGCTTATCAACCCATCATTACCATTCTTAATGGAGAATATTGGGGCATCCTTGGTATTCGTGAAAAATATGACGAACATTATTTCAATCGCGTCTATTCCATTGCTGAAAACGAAATAGACATTATTGAAAACGAAGGAGATTCAGACGATGTGGAAGAAGGAGATAATAATGACTATGACAACCTAAGAACGTATTTACAAAATAATAGCCTCGTGAGTGATGCCAATTATTCTTATATAAAAACCCGATTAGACCCTGAGAATTTTATTGATTATTTTACTACCAATATTTTTGCGCAAAATGCAGATTGGCCTGGAAATAACATTATATATTGGCGAAAAAAAACTGCCGCCTACGCTCCTAACGCTCCCTATGGCCATGATGGAAGGTGGCGCTGGGCGATTCACGATATGGATTCTTCATTCAATATAGTTTATCAAAACAACAACCACAATTCTCTGGCTGATGCTACGGCATTAAATGGCCCCGACTGGCCTAATCCTGAATGGTCTACTTTGTTTTTAAGACGATTGCTTGAAAATAACTCCTTCAAAATTGATTTCATTAATCGATTTGCCGACTTGTTGAATACCAATTTTTTATCGACTCGGATTATTTCTAAAATTGACCAAATGAAATCGGTTATTCAACCCGAAATGAATGAACAAATTGCGCGATGGACGGCTCCAATTAATATTACAGACTGGAATTATTATATCGATTATGAAAAAGCTTTCGCCAATGCAAGGCCTGCGTTTCAAAGGGACCATATTCGATCCCAATTCAACATCTCGTCCAACATTAATGCAACGCTAAACG
>JBIHZQ010000077.1:0-10013 GCA_044231345.1 Flavobacterium sp. | reverse complement strand
TCTAGAGCTTTGTAGTCTTTTGCAAGAATTAAAAAGTCGGCATGACGCATACGTGAAGCTAATGAATAGTCCGTTAAATTCATGTATTTTTCGTAATACTCTAATGCTTTCTGTATGTAAACTTTGTAATTTTTCAACTCACTATTGGCCCAAAAATAATAAGTTTCTGCAAGTTCACGATAGACTGGTCCGTATTCTGGATTGGTTGAAACTACATTATCGTATGCTTTTACTGCTTCAGAAAATGCTCTAGCTCCTTTCAACAAAACGCCTAATTGCATTTTTGCACGAATTAAAGACGGATCTGTTTGAAATGCATTTCGATAGGCAACGTAGGCATCATTCTGGTTTTTCAAGCCATAATAAGCATCTCCTAAAGTCATTTGCAATTTTGCATCCAACGGGCTAATTGTCTTCGCTTTATTTAAGGTAATTAAAGCGGTAGAATAATCTGGTTTTTCAGCATTCATGTATGCTTTAGCAATAAAAATATATGGTTCAATATCTTTCTTTTTTGCCTCTTTTATTGCCAATGCAAAATTATTTTGTGCTCCAAGTAAGTTATTGTTCTCTAATTCTATTTGACCTAAACCTATGTAATTTAGTTTAGCATCCTCTGCTTTTAGCAACCCTTTATCAAAATAAATTTTGGCAGAATCGATTGCGTTTTGTGCAAGATAAACAGTACCTAACAGAAAATCTGCGTTTCCATTGGTTGGCTTAATCTGCAATACTGATTTAAGAATTGTTTTAGCTTTTTCGAATTGTTCGGCGTCAATGGCTTTTTTAGCTTGTTCAATATCCTGACCATAACTTAGCGTTACTGAAGTTAGTAAAGCAATGCTAAAAATTTTAAATTTATTCATTTTGTTGTTTATTTAGTATCTTTTTTTTCAATCTCTTTTCTAATGATAATATTTCTAGTTGGAACACTCACTGGAAGCAATCCTGATTTCAATATTATTCTTTGCCCAATATCACCCGCTATGAATGAAGCGAATCCCATTCCTAAACCTGAATAACCCTGACAATTCACTATGTACAAATCACGTGCCAAAGGATAACTCCCCTCGGCCATATTGTTTTGTGTGGGTGCAAAATAACTGCTTTTTCCAATACCTTTAACGTTCAATACTATAACTTTTTTAACATAGTTACTATTGCTTGGTGTGGGTTGGTATAACCAATTTAACCCAACTACTCCAATCATTCCTTCGTTTTCTGCAACAAATTTAATTACCTCTTCGTTAGTTTTAAATGAAAAAACACCCGTGGCTGGAATTTGGTCAATTCCTGCTAATTTGTTCATATAGCGAACCGTACTCGAATTTAAATTATCAAAAACTAACCCCTTAAATTTTTTGCTTTTTCCTTTCATGAAAAGAACGACTTCTTCAAGGTCGATTAAGGTATCCTTACTTTTATTATTAGCAATAAAAGCAATAGCATCAGTTGCAAATTTAGTTATCCTAGGTTTAATTTTTTTATTTTCAAAAATCCTCAACTCGTCCTGATCTAGTGTTCTTGACAAGACTGCTATACTTGCCGTATCTTTTAATAAAGCAAGTAGTGTCTCTGTTTCTGACTTGGCATCAATATTAATTTTTGCATTATATTTGCTCTCAAAAACTGCAATTTGATCTTCAATTATTGGTTTTAATGTTTCATCTACTAAAATAGTAGTAGTTCCTTTCAGTATGGTTTCTTTATTTTCTGATTGTTTACAAGAAAATAATATTGCAACACTTAGCACACACACAAACACGATAATTTTAACGAGCTTTTTCATGATTTAGTCTTTATTGTCTTTAAAAATTCTGTAGCACCTAATAAAAGAATAAACGATTAGAAGAACACCAAGTGCAATTCTATAATTTGTTTTCAAAGTGATAGGAAAATTTTTCCAAAACACAATTAATACCCCCATTAAAAAATAAGTCAAAAAAATGACCATTCCAATAACGAGAAAAAACCGCTCTTTAAGCGATTTTTTCTCCTTGTTGTTTGTTGAATTATTCAAAATTATTCTGCCGATTGAATAGTTATAGGAAGAGAATATTGTACCCTAACTTTTTTACCATTTTGTTCACCTGGATTCCACTTCGGGCATTTTTTTAATACACGAACTGCTTCAGTCCCGGTACCGTAACCTATGTCTCTAACTACTTTAATATCAGTTAAAGAACCGTCTTTTTCAACTACAAATGTTACATAAACTTTACCTTTCAATCCTTCTTCTTCAGGCGTTCTGTAGTTATTTCCTACAAATTTGTAGAATTTTTCAATTCCACCTGGAAAATCAGGTTTCACTTCAATACCAGCGGTACTATAAATGTTGTTGTCGTCTACAATATCGGCTGGACCGTTCCCAACTGGCTCTACAGTTAGTTCTGCGTCTGGATCACCCTTAATGTCTTCAGCTCCTAATTTTTTATCTTTAATTTCAACAATTTTTGGTGGCTCCTCAGTTACTTCCTCAGCTTTTGCAACAACCGGTTTCACAAATTTTACTTGATCTACTTTAGGTGGCGGTGGCGGTGGAGGTGGAATATTTTCCTTTGGTTTCTCTTTTGGAGGCAACTTAATCGTTACAATTTTTTTGTCTAGACTATTATCTTCCGAAGCGTCAGGCAACATACTAATAAGCAACGGAGCACTTATAGCAAAGATAAAAAGCAAAGATCCTATGATTAATGCTCTAACGGTAGTCTTTGGGTTTGATTTTCTTAACTCGTAAGCACCATAAATTTTATTACGCCCTTCGAATACGATTTCCAGCCATTGATCTTTTAATATATCTAATTTCATCTGTATATTTTATTTATTTTTAACGGAAGACGGAACGCCATAATCATATTTTTGAATGTAAAAGACGATTATTGTGGGCGTTTCATTTTTCTTAATTATTAGGTTATTGGGTTCTAAGATTGCTCTTATTTGCCTTCTAACAATTTTGTTTCTTCTGGAGAAAAATCGCTATCAATAGAGTAAGTAGGTACATCAGTAATTGCCATTTCATCCAATACGTCTATCAAATTTCTATAATTAGATTTTTTGCTTGGTTTAATAATCACAATCATTCCTTTGTCTTTCTTTCCTGTGTACTCTAAAACCGCTTTTTTTCTAGATAACAATTCTTTACGAATTCCGTCTTTTCCGTATGCAAAATCTTTTGGAGCTCCACCAGCAACTGGAGTAGCTAAAAACCCTACATAACGAACCAATTTATCGTTATCTCCTAACAAAATAGTCATTGTTCGATTTTCATCTACTTTAACATTTTTATTTTTAGTAGGATCATCCTCTTTATCTGGCAACCCCAAGCTCATCGATTGTGGTTTTGACAAGGTAGTAGTTAACATAAAGAAAGTGATTAGCAAGAAAGCCAAATCTACCATCGCGGTCAAATCGACTTTGGCATTCTGTTTTTTACTTCTTACTTTACCCCCTTTATCACCACCACCGTCGGTATTTAATTCAGCCATTATAGTGTGTCTTTTTTAATTAAAAATCTTTTCCTCTTAAACCCGTAACTAAACTAAAGCTATTGATTTTTTGGTCTTGTAAAATATCCATTACTTTTTTGATTGCTGGATATTCTTCTTTGGCATCTCCTTTAATAGCAATTTGCAATTCCTTATCATTTTCTTCAATATTTGCTATTCGGGAGTTATAAATCCACTCCTTCAATTGATTGTCTAATGAATCTTTAGGAACACCTGGTTGATCCGCTTTGCTTCTATCGGCACTTTTCATGGCGATAATTTGTTTTAGACTTCCGATTGGCACTCCAAAACCTTCCATTAAAGCAAATTTATCCATTTCATCTTGCGTAAAAGTCACGCCATATTTTTGCCCCATAAGTTCTAAAGCTCTTTTACGAACTTCTCTTCCTTTTAGGTCAAAAAACACCTTTCCTTTACCGATAGTTAAAGTAGCTAAATCCGTTTCAGGTAATTTAGTTTGCACTGTAGACGCCGGAGTATCCACTGGAAGCGCCTCAGGAACTTTAGCCGTAGCGGTCAAAATAAAGAAGGTAAGCAAAAGGAAAGCAACATCACACATCGCCGTCATATCGGTAGATGTTGATTTTTTTTTCATTTTTATTTTTGCCATTGTTTTGTATATTATTTGATTAAAAAATCAAAAATTATTGTTTCAAACTCCCTCTGAATTTTCTGTATGTATTTACAATTGTTGTACCTGCCTCATCAATAGAGTAAGTCAAATCGTCAATTTTAGAAGTAAAGAAGTTGTAAGCGATAATTGCTAATACTGAAGTAGAGATACCAGTAGCAGTATTAATTAATGCTTCAGAAATACCTGTTGCAAGAGCAGCTTGGTCTGGAGTTCCAGCAGAAGCTAAAGCACCAAACGCTTTAATCATCCCAGATACTGTTCCTAATAATCCTCCTAAAGTTCCTAAAGATACTAATGAAGAAATAATCGTCATGTTTTTCTCTAACATTGGCATTTCTAATGACGTAGCTTCTTCAATTTCTTTGTGAATTGTTTCTGCAGCATCTTCGCTATTGAATCCTTCTTTTTTAACATCTTGATATTTCAATAAAGCAGATTTAATTGCATTGGCAACAGACCCTTGTTGTTTGTCACAAGTTGCAATTGCATCTTCAATTTTTCCTTCTTTAACACTTGCTTGAACACTTTTCATAAAAGCATCTAAGTTTCCTTTACCTGCTGCTTTAGCGATTACAGCAAAACGCTCAAAAGAAAATACAATAACCATTAATAACATTCCTAACAAGATTGGCACAATAAATCCACCTTTGTAAACCATTCCTAAAGTATTCAATGGATGTCCTTTTTCAGGATCTCCCCCTTCAAAGTTAGATGCGTCTCCCATTACAAGAGACCAAACAAGATAACCTACGAATACACATGCTACAATGATGATTCCTGAGATCATACCTCCTACTTTTGAACCACTTTCTTTTTTAACGTTTGCCATTTTTTTTTAATTTTAAATAGTTTTAATAATTTATTAGTTTTAATAAGTTGTAATAAACTTGAGTAAGGGCAAATTTAATTTTTTAGTTCAAATAAAAAAACATTTTTTAAATTAAATTATTATTAAATTTTATTTTCGTTCAATCGATTGAAAACAGCGCTTAGGAGTTTCTTATTTCAACTACTTTAGATAACGCTCAAGTACAAAAATTAGTATAAAAAATAGGACGATTAATTTTAATTGATTCCTATGCAATTTACATTAAGCATGAAATTGAAAAGCTATAATCTATATCTTTGAGGTAAAAAACGATGAAAAAATTTATTATTCAAAATGCTCCATTTATTGTACCCACATTGGATGGAAAAATTATTGAAGAACATCATGGACTTGCTAGTACAAAAAACGCAGCTATTTCTATGGCTCATATGATTGCTCCTCCGTATTGGGGAGAACCCTTTCAAACTCCAGAATTTGATGAATATGTTTATGTAATTACTGGAAAAAAACAGTTTGAAATTGAGGATGAAATAGTCCTTTTAAACGCTGGTCAGTCCATAAAAATTGAACGAAACACTCGGGTGCGGTATTCTAATCCATTTGAGGAGCCTTGTGAATATATTTCCATTTGCCAACCTGCTTTTGATATTTTAAAAGCCCATCGCGAAGAAGACTAACTTAAAGTAACGATTCTAAAATAGCATTTTCTACTAATTGACTGTCCCACATTTTTTCAATATCAGGAAGCATCATGATTTTTTCCATGATTTCATTTTGGCGATTACCAATGGCTAATGCTTCCGAATAAGGCCGATTGCTAAATGACACTAGACTGTATAATGGAATCCATTTATCGGGGTACTTATCAGAGAAATGCTTTTCGATTTTCTTCTGTAACAAAAAACTTTCGTTTGCCGTTTTTGAGCTCATTTCCATAAAATTTTGATACGATAGCGCTGCAATTGCATCTGCGTTTGGTTTTCGAGATTTTTCATATTCCATAAAAATCGTTTTCCAATCGTCGCCATAGTGATTCATCAATTCACTTAAAACGGATATGTCTTCAAAACCAGCATTCATGCCTTGCCCATAAAAAGGGACTATCGCGTGGCATGCATCGCCAATCAGGGCAACTTTATCTTCATACGTCCAAGGAAAACATTTCATAGTAACTAAAGTACTGGTTGGATTTTTGAAAAAATCTTCAATTAAATCGGGTATTACTTCAATGGTATCGGGTAAGTTTTTTTCAAAAAAGACAGAAACATCTTCCTTTGTTTTTAGAGACCCAAAAGAATTTTCACCTTCAAAAGGCATAAAAAGAGTCCCGGTGAAACTACCATCTAAATTAGGGAGTGCGATTAACATATAATCGCCTCTTGGCCAAATGTGCAACGAATTTTTATCTAATTTATGAGTTCCATCTGGATTAGCCGGGATGTTTAATTCTTTATATCCTGTATTTAAAAATTCTTGGGAGTAATTGAACATGCTCTGACGTTGCATTTTATGGCGAATTCTAGAAAAAGCACCATCAGCTCCAAAAACGATATCATAATCCAATTCGTTCCAAAAACCTCTCTCGGTTTCGCCCACCTGTAATGTTGCCTCTGACAAGGAAATGTCCCAAACTTTTTGTTCAAAATAAAAAATTACTCCAGATTCTTCGGCAAGTTCAATCATTTTCCGATTAAGTAATCCACGAGATATTGAATAGATGCTTTCTCCCTGTTTGCCATAATATTGACAATTCAGTTTGTCGATTAAATGTATGGCGCGTTTGTCCATCGGAATTGCTATCTCTCGAACTTCATCTCCAATCCCTGCTCCATCTAACGCTTTCCATCCGCGACTTGACATTGCCAAATTGATAGATCTTCCTGAAAATTGAATTTTCCTTATGTCCGTACTTCGGTCAAAAACATGAACTGTATGTCCTTCTTTTTTGAGATAAATGGCTAACAAAGAACCCACCAACCCAGAGCCTACAACTGCAATTTTTTTTGGAGTTTGCATTTTTTAATTAAAAGTTAGGCAAAAATTACGCTTAATTGCTTAATAAAAGAAAAGTTTTAATTTCAATTATTATTGCTTAGGGATAAAAATCAGTCGAGTACTCGTTCGTATAATTTCTTGTTTATTCATTTTCATTTTCCTAAACTTCCCCGAGGTATATAATGCTGTTTGATCTTTATAATGCTTACTAAAGGGATTTCCTGATTGTCCAGTTGGCAAAATACTCCAACTATTTTCTACGTCTGAAAAATCAACGATTCGGCGAGTTGAAGGGCCTCCTTGAACGGAATATTCTCCATTTTCGGTATAGGTAAATAATTGGTTATTGATTACTTCATTAGTACTACTTGTTGCAAAGGGCCCTACATTAAATATAGATTTTAATGCAGCTACCTTGCCTAATGGGTGTTGGTATTCTACCGTGTGGACTCGGTTCCATGTCCATGTATCAACTGATTTTCCTAATTGTTTTTCTAAAGCAACCACCGTTTCTTTGAATGATTTTAAAATAATATCCTTTCTAGACTCTTTTATTTTATTGGAAGTGCAATCATCCCACCAAGGAGAGTTCTCATTTGCGATTTGGTTCGCAATGGTTTGTTTCATTACGTGAGTGGTTAAAAATAGTTTGAAATTCTCTTCACCCAATTCATCTTTAAACGTATTTTTTAAATAAATGTAAATAAATTTAGTAAAAATAGTTGGGGCAACATCCTTCAAATCATTTGTTCCTTGCCATGATTTTACTATTTGCAATGCCTTTTTTTCATTTTGATTCAATACATTACTGTCAATAATTCCAATACTGTTTTTTACATTATTTGGTGCTGTAGCTGAAGTATTATCAACGATCATTTTACTAACATCCTCCTTTGTCCAATCATTTTTTGGCGAAAGCAAACTAGCAATTCGTTTTGCTCTATCTTCTGGCAAATAATAACCTGGATATAAAAACCCATCAATGGCTTCAGGCTGATTATTAGCTGAATAAACAAAATTCCAAGAAGGATTTAAAGCTTGAGGATTTTTAGAAAAATCTAAAAACTCTTTAATATCATCATTTCCTGAAGCGCCATCAAGAATAAAATTGGGATTTACGCTTGGATGGTGCTTGTATAATTTTCCTGCTGCTGTCCAAGATACATTCCCTTTGGCGTCACCATACATAATATTTAACCCTGGGGCGGAAATTAATGAAATATGACTATTAAAATCAGTTACGTTTTTAGCATGACATAAATAATAGGTCGCTTCTAAAATATGTATTGGTTGTTGCGTATACAGCCATGACATTGCGATTGGTTCTTGTTGATTTAAGCCTTCCAGAATTGAATTCATTATTGGCCCATGCCGACTCACTTTTACTTTTAAGGCCACGCTAGCACTATCTTTTACTTTAATACTTTTTTCTCTTACTTGATACTTAGCATATCCATTTGGGGTTTTGTATTGGTTGGCATCACCAAGCTTATTTTGTTCTTTATACAAATCAATATCATCATTTTCAAACATGGTCAATCCATAGGCATATTTTCGATTATGACCTAACAATGGAAAAGGAGTACCCGCCAGATAATATCCATAAATTTCATAATCAGGTGTTACAATATGTGCTTCAAACCAAGTGCCGGGTTGTGAAAAAGCAATATGAGGATCGTTGGCAAAAATTACTTTACCGTTTTTTGTTTTTTGAGGAGCAATAACCCAACTGTTGCTACCGATGAATGCAGGAACTGGAGATTGATTTAAAAGTGATGCTACTACTTTTGAAATTGTGCTATACTCTTTGGCTTTTCCAGTATAACTTTTTAATTGTGTTGTTCCAAGAGACCCATCAAGTCCAAAATCTTTCAGATAGGATTCTCCATATTTTTGGCGAATGTCCGTAAGTAATGGATCTGTTTTTTGAGCCATCGCAAAACTAAAAGCCATATAACCAAACACATTATAAATATCCTTAATTGTAAATTTTTCCTTTTTTAATCCTAATAATTGAAACTCTATTGGAGTTATTCCATCCTCGACATATTGGTTTATTCCTTCTAAATATGCTGAAGCCAATTGGTAACTTTCTGCATTTTTATCGATAGTCAAAAGTGCTTTTTCGGATGCTTCCTCTATGCCAATTCCGGCAAAAAACATATCTGTTTTAAGTAATTTGGAGCCAAATATTTCGGACAGTCTTCCAGGTGCAATTCGCCTAATTAGTTCCATTTGCCATAATCGGTCTTGGGCGTGAACATAACCCAGTGCAGTCATAGCATCTCGTTGAGTGTTGGCATAAATGTGTGGAACTCCATACTCATCATAATAAACTGTTGTTTCATTTTGGATATTTTTTAATGGGATTTTGCCTTCATATTTTGGAGTTAAATAATGACGATACGCTAACAATGCAAGTGCTATAATTAGTAAAATGGATCCAAAAACAAGAACTATCTTTTTAATTTTTTTCATTATGAATAAGTTATACCAACAAATATAACGCAATAATTATAAAATTTATACTAAAAATAGATGCATGCCATTTCTATTACTGTAATTTACTATTTATTTATTTGTATAATTATCAAACAAATTATCTTTGCAAAAACTATCCTCAATGAAACACCTTACTAGAGACCATATTTCTCAAATGGAAAAAATTGAACGCTTGAATTTAATTAATTCATGTACTGGCTATAAATCGGCAAATTTAATCGCTACTAAGTCTGAAAATGGAATTTCTAATGTTGCTGTTTTTAGTAGCATAACCCACCTAGGGAGCAATCCTGGTATTATTGGATTTATAGTGCGTCCAACTACTGTAAAAAGAGATACCTACTCAAACATCAAAGAAACTGGTTACTTTACTGTTAACCATATTACCCTTGAAATGATAGCAGATGCCCATCATACCTCAGCAGGTTATAGTATTGACATTTCCGAATTTGAAAAAACTAATTTGGATGAGGAATATAAAAATGGACTTCCAATACCTTTTGTAAAGGGGAGTCCGGTGCAATTATATTGCAAATACATGAACGAA
>JBIHZQ010000076.1:0-10026 GCA_044231345.1 Flavobacterium sp. | reverse complement strand
CAATATATTTTTGTGTAAGTGGTCCAACAGGAACTAATCGCTGTTTATTCCCTTTACCCGTAATTTTAACAAATCCTTCTTCAAAAAATAAATCAGAAATTTTAAGAGTAACCAATTCAGAAACTCTTAATCCACAACCATATAGCGTTTCTAATATGGCTTTATTGCGTTCTCCCTCTGCAGTAGAAAGGTCAATTGCTGCAATCATGTTATCAATCTCATCAAGAGATAACGTATCGGGTAGTTTTCTTCCAATTTTTGGAGATTCCATCAATTCTAATGGATTGTCGGCTCGATAGTCTTCAAAAATTAGATAGGAAAAAAAACTTTTTAATCCAGAAATAATTCTAGCCTGAGAACGTGTATTCACCTCTTTTGCAACAGTATAGATAAACTGTTGAATAGTGGCTTCATCAATTAATATTGGAGATACATTATAATGGTTTGAATCTAAAAAAAAGCACAGTCGCTCGATATCGAAAGTATAATTGTCTATGGTATTTTTTGACAATCCTCTTTCGATACGTAAATACGATTGATAACTTTTTAGGTACGAATTCCAATTCATTTTGACAAAGTAACACAATTTATCAATACAAAAAAACCATGCTTGAGGCATGGTTTTTTTATGTTGATAGGGTTAAAAATACTATTTGCCCCATTTTCCACCTCCAAAATAAAATCCTAAATGAAAACCGAGATAAGAATTAGAGGCCGTTCCAATTGTAGCACCTGAAATATTTTTCAAAGAAGAATCTGGTATCAAGTTGTATTCCACACCCATTCTGAATTTTCCCCATTCAAATCCACCTCTTACCAAACCACCTACTTTTCCGTTGGAATCAACTGCAATTTCAGTAGTTGAACCATCAAAATCATTATCTAATTCAATGTTAGCAATAGAAAAATAACCAACTCCACCACCTACGTATGGAACAAAAGAACTTCCTGATTTATTGAAGTAATAATCATAGGTGCCCACATAAGAACCACTTGCTGATATGTTAGCCGAAGAAGTTAACCCGTTCGCATCTGTTTTTATTTCGCGAATTATTGCAGCACCGCCAATACGAAGACCTACATTCATATTGTCTTTAATATTGTATTTAGGCTCTATTGAAAATAAAACACCGCCGCCTCCATTAGATGGCATAGCGTATCCTAAATCAAGACCCACTCTAAATCCTCCTTCTTTTTGGGAGTAACTATTGGTAATAGAAAATACGATAAGGGCTAATAAAATAATTTTTTTCATAGTAATTTTTTTTAGGTTAATGGTGTAAATATAGGAATTTACTTGTTAGTCAAACCAAAAAAAATACCACAAAAAAACCTCCGATAAAGGAGGTTTTTAAATACATAACTACAAAAAATTAAAAATGCAGCGCAAAACCAATATTAAATTGTAAAGCATCATCATAAAAATCATTATTTAAACTCAAATTATAACGAATTCCTGGTTCTAAAGAAACAGTACTTGACAAGAACCAAGCATATCCTGCTTGAAAACCAACATAGGAAGGGTTTTCATCGTAATCTTTAATTGAAACTCCATTGTAGGATAATTCGACTGGAAACTGACTTACAATATAATATTTAGCCCCAATTTTATAGGCAAAAGCAGAACTGCCTTCCAAATCACTACCGTCGTCACCATAACCTAATCCAACTTTTAATGCTAAATCATCAATAACAAAATATCCAGCCTCGGCACCCACATTCCAGGAAGTCGTACCGTCCTCAGAGACCAACCCAAAACTTGTAGTCCCTACCCCACTTCCGAAACCTGTATTAGCTTCAATTAGCCATTTATCTTTTACTGTTTGTCCGTCACCAGTACCTTTTTTGTCTTGTGCCGAAATCAAATTAGAACTTACTAAAACCACTAGTGCTAACATTACTTTTTTCATCTTTAACTGTTTTTAAAATTAATTAGTTAAAAATAAGTAATCAAATTAAGACTTTTCTTGTTATAGTTAAATACTCGATTAAAGGGGTAATTGTATCGATTAAAAACAAAAAACCTCCCAATGGGAGGTTTTTTTTAATACAAAAATTGAGTTAGATTAGAATCTGTAAGTCAATCCAAAATTTAAATTATCTAAAAAGTTATCATACTCATTCAAGTTGATGTGAGTTGTTGCATCAGCATCACCTACTTTAGAATAAGATAACATATCAGTCAACCCAAAGTTAAGTAACAACTTTTGAGTTAAAAAATAATTCATACCTACACCAGCATTAAAAGAAGTAGTATCATCTCCAAATCCAAGATTTGCAGTAGAATACACTTTAAATCTTTCTCCTAAATCTAGCATGTAATAATTAACTCCAATACCAAAACTAGTTGAAGATTCCATTGCCATTCCAGTTTCTAAATCATCGCCTGACATTGATACAATAGTAGCATTGATTGACAACTTGTCTGAAACGAAATAACCAAGAGAAGGCGCTAACATTGTGTGAGAATTACCATTCTCTGATTGATACTTGATGTTTCCACCTAAAGTAAAATCTCCTTTAGCAAATCCAAAACCTGAATCTTTCTTGTCTTGTGCATTAGCAAAACTAAATACAAATACTGCTGCTGCAGTTAAAATAATTTTTTTCATAATAAATTTGGTTTAATTGTTAATAAGAACAAATTTATAATTCAAGAGGGTGCACCCACAAAAATATTTTTTGATTTATTAACATTTTTATTAACAAATTAAAAATCGGTAACGTTTTCGTAAATTAAATAATAATAATAATATAAATTATTTGTTAAATAGTTAAGGAATTAATATTAATAAAAATTTTCACAATACTTTCTAAAAAAGTTGATACTAGTATTACCATTTAAATAATACCTTATCAATTGATTAAACGTAAGTAAAATTTGTAATTTTGAAAAATAATCACTTAATAATTCACAAACAATGAAAGTAAATCATTTCCTATCCATCGCCGTTATGTTCGTCACAATTACCAGCAGCGCACAATTGTTTAAAATTGGCGTAAAGGCAGGCCCTAATTTTTCTAGTATAGAAAGTGCATTAAACACCCAAACTAAAATAGGCTATCATCTTGGAGCAGTTGTTGAAATAAAAATCAGTCCAAAATTTTCAATTCAACCAGAAGCGATATATTCTTCACAAGGAGCTGTAATAAAAAACGCTAAGGACTTTGATTTAAATTATGTTTCTGTTCCCGTAATTGTTAAATATTACTTATTCAAGGATACTTTTAGCTTGGAAGGCGGACCTCAATTCTCCTTTCTTACCGAAAAAAATATTGCTACTACTTTTAAAAGCAATGCATTTGATTTTGGCGCGTGTGGTGGTTTGGGGCTCAATATCACCAAACAACTGTTTGTTCAAGCAAGATACGTGGTAGGGCTTACTGAAGTTTCAGCAGATGCAGAAATTAAAAATAAATTACTACAAATGACTGTAGGGTATTATTTTTAGTTAAATAGTTCCCAATTTATGAATCATCTTATCCGATTAATTACTTTTGAATAAATTCTATTTCATGAAGATTATTATTATTAATGGTCCTAACTTAAATTTATTAGGAAAACGAGAGCCTGAAATATACGGAAGTCAGAACTTTGAAAGTTATTTTAGCGAACTCAAAACAAAATTTCCTTCTGTGGAACTAAGTTACTTCCAAAGCAACATTGAAGGAGAATTAATCTCAAAAATTCAAGAAGTTGGTTTTTCATACGATGGAATAATAATAAATGCCGCTGCCTACACCCACACCTCAATAGGAATAGGAGATGCAATAAAAGCGATTTCTTCACCCGTAATAGAAGTTCATATTTCAAATACTTTTTCCAGAGAAACCTTTCGACATGAATCATTTATTTCCCCTAATGCTCATGGAGTTATTATTGGTTTTGGATTAAAAAGCTATGAATTGGCGCTACAAGCATTACTATAAATTAATACCTTTTATTGAGTAAAAAAATAATAACCGTAACAAAAAGTCCTATTATCCGTCTTAAAATTATTAGAATTACCTACTATGAAAAAATTATCCCTACTTCTATTATTAATCTCTTTCAGTACTTATGCTCAAATTAAAGGAACCGTAACCGATGAAAAAGGAAATCCATTACCCTTTGTGACGGTCTTTTCTGCTAATACCTATAATGGTACCACCTCTAATGATAATGGCATCTATGAATTGAATAGTAAAATTATTGGAAAACAAACTATCGTTTTTCAGTATTTAGGATTTAAAACTCAGAAAATTACCATCACTACAGAAAAGCTCCCTTATACATTGGACGTAAAAATGTATGAAGAAAGTTATAGTTTAAATGAAGTTATAATCAATCCAAAGGACAATCCTGCTAATGCAATAATCAGAAGCGCTATAGCAAATAAAAAAGTGAATTCGGATAAAACAGCTCGTTTTAAAGCTGATTTTTATTCCAGAGGAATATTTAAAATCAAAGATTTACCCAAAAAAATTATGGGACAAAAAATTGATTTGGGTGAACAAATGGGGGATAATATCGACTCTACAGGCAGTGGAATAATATATTTATCTGAAACTGTTTCTCAAATCATTTATGAAAAACCAAACAAACTAAAAGAAAAGATAAGTGCTTCAAAAATAAGCGGAAATAATAATGGTTTTAGTTACAATACTGCTGAGTCAGCGTCCTATGATTTTTATGACAACACCATTGATTTCAACTATAGTCTGGTTTCGCCAATAGCCAATAATGCATTTAATTATTATAAATATAAATTGGAAGGAACATTTTTTGATGAAAATAACCAACAAATTTGCAAAATAAAAGTAATTCCAAAACGAGACAAAGAACCTGTTTTTGAAGGATATATTTATATAGTTGATGACAGCTGGGCGATTTATGCTTTGGATTTAGACATTAAAGGCTACCGAATGAAAAATGAATTTGTAGAAACTATGACATTGAAACAAAATTACAGCTACAATTCAAAAAATAAAATTTGGGCAAAAAATTCTCAAAGTCTATCCTTTAATGCTGGTTTTTTCGGAATTAAATTCAATGGAAAATTCAATTATGTTTATAGCAACTACGAATTTCAAGATTCATTCGCTAATAAAACCTTTGGTAAAGAAATCTTGAGTTTTGAAGAAAATGCCAATAAAAAAGATACTACTTATTGGAACAAAAACAGACCGATTCCGCTAACAGAAGAAGAAAGAAATGATTACATAAAAAAAGACAGTATTTATGTGTTTAGAAATTCGAAAAGCTATTTAGATTCAATTGATAAAAAGCATAATAAGTTTAAAATTATCGACATTATTACTGGATATGATTATAAAAATAGCAGTAAAAAATATAATTTCAATTATGTTGGATTATTGGATTTGAGTTCGTTTAGCTTCAATACAATTCAGGGATATTCGCTATCTTCAGGCTTCAGTTTCAACAAGTGGAATGATGAAAATGGCAAGCGAACTAGAATAAATACCGATATTAATTATGGTTTTTCAGACATGCGTTTGCGTATTTCTGGAAGTTATTCTCATCGCTTTAACACCATAAATTATGCTTCAATTTCTATTTCAGGAGGAACGAAAGTGAATCAATTTAATCAAAACGAACCGATAAGCCCTTTAATAAATAGTGTGAGTACCTTATTCTTTAAAAATAATTTCATGAAATTATATAATTTAGAATATGCTCAAATAAATTACTCACAGAACATCGCAAACGGACTAACTATCTACGGGAGAATTGATTACCAACAGAGAAAACCATTAATAAATACCACCGATTTTTCAATTATAAAAAATAACGATCCATTTACCTCAAACAACCCTATATTGTCAAATGACTCTGAAAACTTAGGATTTGAACCCCATCATATTATTAAAACAGGGATAACGACAAAAATTAATTTTGGAAATAAATACTATTCTCGACCTGACGGAAGGTTTAATATTAGAAATGAAAACTACCCGACACTCTACTTTTCCTATGAAAAAGCAATAACTGGAAGTGAAAAAAAATACGAATTTGACCACCTAAATACCCGTTTATTCTATGATATTAATTTTGGTAATAAAGGAAATCTAGCTTTGAATTTAAAAGCTGGGAAGTTCTTTAATGCAGAAAACATAGCCTTTATGGATTACAAACATTTCAATGGAAATCAAACTCATATTGGAAGTTCAGACCGATATTTGAACGTATTTAACCTACTTCCTTATTATTCTAACAGTACGAATGATAGTTACTTTGAGGCACATATAGAACATAACGACAAAGGATTTATTATGAATAAAATCCCACTTTTGAATAAATTGAAATCAACCTTGATTCTTGGATTTCATGAGCTATCTATTCCAAATAAAAAGCCCTATTCAGAGTTAAGTATTGGGTTAGATAATTTAGGAGTTGGTAAATTTAAATTATTCAGAGTAGATTATGTTCGCTCCTATCAAAATGGATATCAAGGAGATGGAATAGTTATTGGATTAAAAATTCTGAACTTTATGGACTAAAATTACTCATTAGGTTCAATATGTATCAATACATGTCCTAATTCTGAAAGCATTAATCTTAATTGATTTTTGAGTTTGTGAGCTAATTCATGACCCTCTTTTACAGATATTTTCGCATCGACTACTGCATGCAGATCGACATGATATTTCATGCCAGACTTTCTAATAAAGCATTTTTCAGTAGCAATTATTCCTTCTACCGTTATCGAAATTTTTCGAATATCGATAATTAAATCATCGTTTAAATGCTCGTCCATTATTTCGCCAAGCGCTGGTCTAAAAATTAAATAACTATTATATAAAATAAACCCTGAAGCAAAAAGTGCGGCCCAATCGTCTGCGGACTCATACCCTTTTCCAAAAAATAATGCAATTGAAATTCCAATAAAAGCAGCTACAGAAGTAATTGCATCACTCCGATGATGCCATGCATCTGCTTTTAGTGACGAACTATTTATTTGTTTACTTCGTTGTAATACAAGTCGATAGGAAAACTCTTTCCACAATATGATTATGCCCAAAACAAATAAGGTCCATGGCTTAGGCAAAGCATGTGGAGTAGCTATATTTGCTATGCTTTCATAGGCGATTAATGTAGCTGAAGTAATGAGAAAACCAACAACTAAAAAAGTAATTAAAGGCTCAGCTCTTCCATGACCATAAGGATGATTTTTGTCTGCTGGTCTGTTAGAATATTTAATTCCGAACAATACTAAAAGAGAAGAAAAAACATCTGTAGTAGATTCAATAGCATCTGCAATTAACGCATATGAATTTCCAAAAAAACCAGCACAACCTTTAGCGAGTGCCAAAATAAGGTTACTTATTATACTAAAATAAGTGGCTTTAATTGCTGTTTGCTCTGGGTTCATCGTTTTGTTGCTCGATTAAACTCTAACGATATTAGCCCCTATAGCTCTTAATCGTTCATCAATTCTTTCGTAACCTCTATCTATTTGTTCGCTATTTTGAATCGTACTTGTTCCTTTAGCAGATAATGCAGCAATTAAAAGTGATATACCTGCTCGAATATCTGGAGAAGACATCGTAGTTGCTTTCAACTGAGATTTAAAATCATGACCAATTACTACCGCTCTATGCGGGTCGCAAAGAATTATTTTGGCTCCCATATCGATTAATTTATCCACAAAAAACAGTCTGCTTTCAAACATTTTCTGGTGAATTAATACGTCCCCTTTAGCTTGCGTTGCAACTACAAGAATAATGCTTAATAAGTCTGGCGTGAATCCTGGCCAAGGCGCATCTGAAATTGTAAGTATCGAGCCATCAATATCTGTTTTTACTTCATATCCGTTTTCGTGGGCAGGAATAAAAATATCATCTCCTATTTTTTCGATGGTAATTCCAAGTTTTCTAAAAACGTTTGGAATAACCCCAAGATTTTCCCAACTAACATTTTTTATGGTTATTTCACTTCTTGTCATGGCTGCCAAGCCAATCCAACTCCCAATTTCTATCATGTCTGGAAGAATCCTATGTTCGCATCCGCCTAAAGAAGTTACGCCTTCAATAGTCAATAAATTTGAACCAACTCCTGAGATTTTAGCTCCCATAGAATTTAACATCTTGCATAATTGTTGTAGGTATGGTTCACAAGCTGCGTTGTAAATAGTGGTAGTTCCTTTTGCTAAAACAGCAGCCATCACGATGTTGGCAGTACCCGTAACTGAGGCTTCATCGAGCAACATATCCGCTCCCTGTAAACCATCATTTGCTTCTACGCCATAAAAATGATCTTCTCGGTTATAACGAAATTTTGCGCCAAGATTAATAAACCCTTCAAAATGGGTGTCTAACCTTCTACGGCCTATTTTGTCTCCGCCCGGTTTAGGGATGTATCCTTTTCCGAATCGAGCTAAAAGAGGCCCAACAATCATGATTGATCCTCTAAGAGAACCCCCTTCTTTTTTGAAAGCTTCTGTCTCTAAATAACTCACATTTACCTCATCGGATTGAAATGTTATTGAGCTTGATCCATTTTTTTTAATTTTAACACCTAAATTTCCTAATAGTGTAATTAATTTATTGACGTCAATAATATCTGGAACATTATTAATTGTAACTTTTTCAGTTGTTAGTAAAACTGCGCAAAGTATTTGTAATGCTTCGTTCTTTGCACCTTGTGGAGTAATATCGCCTTTTAAACGAATTCCACCTTCTATTTTGAAAGTTCCCATGTTTTCGAATTATGTATTAGGTAAGTTAGAAAATACTAGCCAATTAAGTGTTTTTCTACTAATTTATTACTTACGGTTTTCTGTTTTGGTTTTTGTGATTTGGGCTGTTTGATTTTCCAGTTTTAGTAATTTTTAATTTTTGAGAACCTGCAGGGATAATTTTATTAGAAACCCTTTTATTGGTTCTCATTAAATCGGTAGTGTTCAACAACTCTTCCGTGCTTTGAGTTAAATTAATTTTACCCTCTGAAAGCTCATATAAATGTTCAAAAATTACGTCATCTTTTACCGTGTCTTTATTCCAACTCAAGTATGATTTTTTCATGTGGTTAGCAATCACTTTTACTAAAGCACTTTTCATTTCACCCTCTTCCCATTTATTGGCCACATCAATCATGTATTTGATATTGTTGCCATAAAAGCGATATTTAGGAAAATTTTGTGGGTATTTTAACGTCTCTGGTTTCAATTGTAAAACCTCTCTTGAAGGAATCGGATAAGGAGAATCAGCGTCTAATTTAAAATCCGACATGATGAAAATTTGATCCCATAATTTATGTTGAAAATCAGGCACATCTCTAAGATGTGGATTTAGACTGCCCATCACCTGGATAATATATTTAGCCGCTTTATTTCGTTCTTCTTTATCTTCAATAGCCGTTGCCTGATCAATCAATTTTTGTAAATGACGACCGTACTCTGGAATAATTAAATGCTGTCTTTCTGAATTGTATTCTAAATTAAATACTACATCATTAGAATTTTCTTTTTTATATTTTTCAAACATATTTATAGGGAAATTATACCTTCAACAATAGAAACTTCAAGGTATTTGTCAATTATATCTTGTGCACTTTGCATTTGAACATTTACAGAAACGCTGGTGTATTTTCCGGTTTTTGAATTTCTAGTTTCAATAACAGCCCCCATTCGGTCAAATGTTTTTTCTACTATTTGGACCTTATTAATTTCTGATGGCACAATAAATTTGAATAAATATTCAGCTGGCCATTCATTACTATTATCCAATTCTGTTCGTAATCGATTATAAAAATCTTCTGTATTCTTATCCATCTAAAATCAAAATAATAGCAAATATACGGTATTGAATTTAGATTTTAGAATATTGAAGGATGATTTGCTTTTTTTATCAACGTAATTTATTTGCAAAACCTTTTCTGATCCTAAAAAGAACAATGGAATTATTTTCAATAAGGTATTTCTAAAAATAACAATAAGTTTAAGTAAATTTGCGACTTATTATCAAACTGTGCAAAAAGAAATCGTAGTTATTATTGGAGGTCCGGGGACAGGAAAAACCACTATC
>JBIHZQ010000148.1:0-3007 GCA_044231345.1 Flavobacterium sp. | reverse complement strand
GACAATTTAAAGAATTGAATATTATCTTGAAGGGAGACGTTGATGGTTCAGTTGAAGCACTATCAGATTCGTTTTCTAAATTATCAACAGAAGAAATACAAATCAATATTATTCATAAAGGAGTAGGAGCAATCACAGAAACAGATGTAATGTTGGCTTCTGCATCGGATGCAATTATAATTGGTTTTAATGTTCGTCCTGCAGGAAACGCTAGACAATTGGCGGACAAAGAAGAAATTGATATCCGTAACTATTCAATTATTTACGATGCAATAGACGACTTGAAAGACGCAATGGAAGGAATGTTGTCTCCAGAAATGAAAGAAGAAATTACTGGAACAGCTGAGATCAGAGAAATCTTTAAAATATCAAAAGTTGGTTCAATTGCTGGATGTATGGTTATGGACGGTAAAATTGCTCGAAACTCTAAAATTCGAATTATTAGAGAAGGAGTGGTTGTCTTTACTGGAGATTTACTAGCGTTGAAACGATTTAAGGACGATGTTAAAGAAGTTTCAAAAGGGTACGATTGTGGTATTCAAATTAAGAATTATAACGACATTGAGGAACGAGACATTATTGAAGCGTTCCAAGAAGTAGCTGTAAAAAAGAAACTTAAATAAAAAAAATAGTCTCAAGAAATTGAGACTATTTTTTTTATTTATTTGGAAGAATTAGAAATGCATTAGGATATTTTTTTTTAATCTCAATTAAATTCCTTTCTGCTTCAATTCTAGTTTTAAATTGGCCCACCCATATTTTATAAAAAGGAGTGCTAAAAACTATTGTTCCGTCGTAATTAGTAAATTCTTTTTTAAATTCAATTAATTTCTTTTTCGAAAGTTCGCTTTCGCCATTATAAATCTGAATTTTATATCGATCATTTACAGTGATTGAACTATTTATTTTTCTTTTTTCAATAAGTAAGTTTTCTATTTTTTGATCATTTGAAATGGACTGATTATTAGTTTGAGCAAAAATAATTGTACTCGAAAATAACACAACGAATGCCCAAAAAAAGTGACTTTTTGTTCTGAAAAATATCATAAAATGGTGATTTTTATGCAAATGTAAACAATATAGAACCATTCAAAATTATTTTTTTATTTAGAATTAATATAAATTGATATTTATGTTTATTTTAAGGTTTTAAGAATAGTTCTTAAGTCGTATTTTTGTCGAAGTTTTTAAAAAAAGGACGGATTAAAATTATTATTTTTAAGAAAAAAGTACATCAAATTTTAATCGATAATCATTATATAATATGAAAAAGGTGGGTAACCATAACTCGATTTCTAGGAATTTAATTTTTAGCTTAGCTTTAATGCTAACAATCTCCTTCTCTTCATTTTCTCAAACTGGAGACCCTGTCAAAGGGAAAGAATTATTTAATACAAATTGTGCCGCATGTCATAAATTGGATGCGAAAGCTACAGGACCCGCATTGCGAGGTGTTGCCAATAAATATGATATGGCATGGATTTATAAATGGATTCATAATAGTTCCGATTTGATCAAATCAGGCGATGCTAAAGCTGTTAAAATTTATGAAGAGTACAACAAGTCTGTAATGACTGCGTTCCCTCAATTATCAGAGGCAGACATTGATAATATTATCGCATATACCTCGGAACCTAAAGCCGAAGTTGTGGCAACGCCATCTGCTGGGCCTCCAGGAACAGCACCTTCAGATTCAGGAATATCAAATAATGTTATACTTGGAGCATTAGCACTTGTGATGGCTATTTTAGTGGTCATGTTATTTTTAGTTAATAGAGTATTGGTTAAAGTAGCAAAAGCCAATGGAATAGAATTAACCAAAAAACAACCTACCACTCCAATTTGGAAAGCGTTTGTTAAAAATCAGTTTTTAGTATTAGTAACCGTAATATTATTGTTACTTTCAAGTGCCTATTTTGTGTATGGTTTTTTAATGCAAATAGGAGTAGACCAAGATTATGCACCAATTCAGCCTATTCATTATTCTCACAGAATACATGCTGGAAGTAACGGAATTGATTGTAAATACTGTCACTCTGCCGCTAGAGTAAGTAAAAATGCTGGAATCCCTTCCTTGAACGTTTGTATGAATTGTCACAAGAATATTGCCGAAGTTGCAGATACAACTGCTACTCCTGAATATTCTAAAGCATTTTACGATGGTGAAATTCAAAAACTATACAAAGCAGTAGGATGGGATAAAGCCACGCAATCCTATACTGGAAAAACCCAGCCTGTTAAATGGGTTAGAATTCACAACCTACCTGATTTTGTTTATTTTAATCACTCACAACACGTAACTGTAGCTGGGATTGAATGTCAAACGTGTCACGGTCCTGTTCAAACTTATGAAATTCAAAAACAATTTGCTCCTCTAACTATGGGTTGGTGTATTGATTGTCACAGAAAAACAGATGTGAAAATGGAAGGAAATGACTATTACACAAAAATCCACGAAGAGTTATCTAAAAAATATGGCGTGTCTAAGTTGACTGCTGCCCAAATGGGAGGTTTAGAATGTGGAAAATGTCACTATTAATTAAATTATTAAGAAGCTAATATTTATATACAATGTCATCAAACAAAAAATACTGGAAAAGTGTTGAGGAACTAGACGGAAATAGTTCTATTGTTGAGGCGCTTAGAAATAACGAATTTGTTGAAGAAATTCCTACAGATGAATTTTTAGGAGATAAATCAGCATTGTCTTCATCAGCAACTTCTCGCCGTGATTTCTTGAAGTATGTTGGGTTCAGTACCGCAGCTGCCTCATTAGCGGCATGTGAAGGCCCTGTACACAAGTCAATACCATACGTTTTACAGCCAGAACAAATTATCCCTGGAGTAGCAGATTATTACGCCACTACTGTTTTTGACGGCTTTGATTTCGCTAATCTTTTAGTAAAAACACGTGAAGGACGTCCAATTAAAATTGATAATAATTCAATTAATGGAGCAAAATTTACTGCTAATGCTAGAATCCATGCTTCAATATTGTCGCTTTATG
>JBIHZQ010000075.1:0-10050 GCA_044231345.1 Flavobacterium sp. | reverse complement strand
GGTTAGAAAGTACTCGTGCTACAATTCCTTGCACTTCTTCGTCAGACGCGTTTGCTTGTCCAAATTGAGCCATTTGTTGTTTGATTGCGTTGGTGGTAAATGCTTTCAAATCTTCAAAAGTTATTTGAATATTACTTTGCGATAAAGCTTTTCCTTCAATTAATTGAAAACGCAATCCTTTTTCTGAACGCGCAAATTCAATGATGGCTTCTTCAGGTGTTAATTTTTTCTCTCCAACGGTTTGCAACCATTTAATTAAAAACTCTGAAGGCAAATCGAATTTGGTATTTTCAATTAAAAAATCAGTCACATCCGCCATTAATTTTTGTTCTGCTTGTTGAGCAAATTGACTTTCGGCATCTTCTTTAATTTTTGCTTTCAAATCAGCTAAAGAAGACACCATTCCTGGTCCAAAAAGTTTATCGAACAATTCTTGATTCAATTCTGCTAAATCGGTTGATTGAATTGCATCAATAGTAAAATCAACGTCTACGGCTAATTCGTGTACTTCATCGTGACCTATTTTTAAAACATCCATTAATTGATGGTCGTCTTCAAAAAGTCCTTTAGTGTTTACAGTCACTACCTCGCCTACTTTTTTCCCTAAGAATTTTTTAGCTGTTTTTTTATCTTTAAATAGGTCTAAAGCTATTTTAGCAGGTGCATTGATTTCTTTTTCAGTATTGGTAAAAGTTCCAGAAATTTCAAAGTCTTCTTTTACTTCAGATTGAGGCACTGCGGTTCCAAATTGCTTCTGGATACGAATTACTTGCTCGTCAATTAATTTATCATCTGCAACTACTACATACTTTACAATGTTGTTTTTGGCCTCAAGATCCAATTCAAAATTTGGTACTAATCCTATTTCAAATTCAAATACTAATTCTTCTTCATCCCAAGAAAATGTTTCGTTTTCTTTTGCAAGAGGCGTTCCAAGTAGGTTTAATCGTTCAGACTGAACAAAACGCTCAAGTGCTAAATCTACTACTTTTTTAACCTCTTCTTGTTTGATTGCTTTCCCGTATTGTTTTTCAACAAGATCTTTAGGCACGGCTCCTTTTCTAAATCCCTTAACGGTTGCCAAAGGCATTTTCTCATTGATTCTTTTTTGCACTTGTCCTTTATAGTCCATGTGAACGACCGTCATTACAATTACTTCGCTTACTGGGCTAATTGCTACTCTTTTTATATCCATTTTTTCTTAAATTATATACTAAAATTGGGTGGCAAAATTATACAATTTTTACCACCCAAACAAGTTTTTATTTCGAAGCTTTCTTATTAAAAATGATTAATTTAGAACTAATAATTCCTATTTTTTCTTATCGTCATTTATTAACCTATAAACCACCGACTGCGAAAAAGAAAGAATAATACTGAACCATAAAGCCGTCCAAAAAGATTCCACACTAAATCCACCTACAATTTTAGTACATAATAAAATTATGCATGCATTTATTACCAATAAGAAAATCCCAAGAGTAAAAATAGTAACGGGAAGGGTAAAAAGAACCAGAATTGGTTTGACAAAAACATTAAGCAACCCTAAAACTATTGCTACAATTATGGAGGTTGTAAAATTTTCTACATGTACCTCTCGCATAAAATGAGCGATTATCAATACTAAAATCGATGTGATTAATATTCGTATTAGAAGTTTCATTATGATTATTTTTTTATATTAATAAGTATAAAATTACTAAAAGTTACCCAAATGATTTTAATTCATTAAAAAAATCCATAACCGCCACCATAAACTCAGGTGGATTTTCAGCATGAAGCCAATGCCCTGCATTTTTTATGGTCCTAATTTTAGCTTTTGGAAAATGTTTTACAATTAAATCAAGATCTGAATCTAGTATATAATTTGAATTTTGACCCCGTAGAAATAATGTTGGTTTATCAAAGGTTTTATTTTCTGCTAAAGGTTTTCCAATTTCTTGAATGTTTTTTACTAGGGCGGCCAAATTAAATCTAAATGCTAATTGACCAGGTGCTTCCCAAAACAGATTTTTTAATAAAAATTGGCGTGTACCATTGTCTGGTACATAGGGGAAAAGTGTTTCTTCGACTTCAGTTCTGGAAGGCTTTCTTGAAAAATCAATAGCACTCAATCCGTCCAATATTTCTTGATGGTGTTGCGGATAATATTTAGGCCCGATGTCTGCAATTATCAGCGAGTTAACTTTTTCAGGAAAAGTAGTTGCAAAAAGCATGGCAGTTTTTCCACCCATTGAATGCCCAAGAAGGTGTATTGTATCCAAATTATTAGCTTTACAATAATCCGCAACATCTTGAACCATCAATTCATAACTAAACGCGTCCGAATGGAAACTCCTTCCATGATTTCGCATGTCCAGTACGTGAACCTGAAATCCTTTTTCTGCAAATTGTACGGCGAGAGATTTCCAATTATCTGACATGCCTAGAAACCCGTGAAGGATTAACATTGGAATGCCTTGCCCTTCAATTTTTGAGTAGAGCATCTTATTTTAATTTATGTAAATACATATTAACTACATTGTCTAATCCTAAATAAAGCGCTTCACAAATTAAGGCATGTCCAATGGAAACTTCTAATAAATTTGGGATGTTTTCTTTAAAAAACCGAATGTTATCTAGACTTAAATCGTGTCCTGCATTTATGCCAATATTTAATTCGTTTGCAAAAATGGCTGCGTGAGTATAGGGTTTAATTCCTTCGAAATTACCTAATCCATATTCATGAGCAAAAGCTTCGGTATAGAATTCAATTCTATCGGTTCCAATTTTTTTGGCTCCTTCGATTATTTCTAATTTTGGATCCACAAAAATGGAAGTTCGAATTCCGTTACGTTGAAACTCTTGAACCATTTCAGTTAAAAAAAAGTAGTGTTTAATAGTGTCCCAACCCGCATTTGAAGTAATTGCGTTAGGGGCATCAGGAACTAATGTAACTTGAGTTGGTTTAACCTCAAGAACCAATTCAACAAAACTTTTCTCGGGATTGCCTTCTATATTATACTCTGTGTAAACCACCGGTTTTAAATCTCGAGCATCTTGGTATCTAATATGTCTTTCGTCTGGTCTTGGATGAATAGTAATTCCTTGGGCTCCAAACTTTTGAATATCACTTGCTACCTTCAATAAATCAGGAACATTTCCGCCTCTAGCGTTTCTAAGAGTGGCAATTTTGTTGATGTTTACACTTAATTTTGTCATTTAGAAGAATATGTTAATAGTTTTTATCAAATTTGCAACAAAAATACAAAGTAAAATAAGGTAATTTGTCCTAAATTTTGATTATTTTGCATCGTAATTTCATAAGCTTTTCTATGTTAGAAATTAACCACTATATCTGTACCGAATATCCGGCTTTCGATAGTTCAAACTCTATTAAAGAGGTAGAAGAATTTTCAAAGAAAGTTCCTTTTTTACATTTTCCTATATTGGAAGGTTCAGTTTTTATTGGTTGTATTTCAAAAAATGATTTAGAAACATTTGAACAAAATAAAACCATTACTAATTATCGCTATTCTCTGGAAGTTTTTTTTGCAAGAAGCACGATGATTTGGCTGGATGTTTTAGAAGTATTTGCAAAAAACCAAACTAATATTGTTCCAGTTCTGAATGAGACAAATCAGTACATTGGATATTACGAAATCACAGAAATAATAAAACTTTTCAACGAGACCACTTTTTTAAAAGAGCCTGGAGGAATTATTATTGTTGAAAAGGGAGTTCTTGAGTTTTCAATGAGCGAGGCCGTTCAGATTGTCGAAAGCAATAACGGGAAAGTATTGGGAATCCTTGTTTCTGATGCTACTGCTGACGCCATTCAGGCCACTATTAAAATTGCACTAGGCGGAATGAATGAAATACTTCAAACTTTTAGACGCTACAACTATACCATCATCTCAGAACATCAAGAGGATACCTATTTGAATAGTTTAAAAGAGCGTTCCGACTATTTAGACAAATACCTAAATTTATAGTTTCATCCATTACAATACAAAAATTACCATATGAAAGTAGCAATTTACGGGCAATATTATCAGAATAGTACAGAACCCATCATTCGGGATATTTTTGTATTTTTTAATACTAATAAGGTAGAATTAGTCATTGAAGCTGATTTTTTAAAACTACTGTATGATAAAAATATAGTAAAAAAAGAATACAATACCTTTAAGAGCCATACTGATTTAGATAGTAGTTTTGATTTGATGCTGAGTATTGGTGGAGATGGTACAATCTTAAGGGCTGCCACATTTGTAAAAGATTCAGGAATACCAATATTGGGAATTAATGCAGGTAGATTAGGGTTTTTAGCAAAAGTTCAGAAAGAAAATATTTCAGAATTTATGCAACTCGTACTGGATAAAAAATTTACTATTTCTAAACGAACCTTGTTAAGCCTAATTTGTTCGCCCGAAAATCATCAAGTAAATTCAATGAATTTTGCGATGAACGAAATTACTATAAGTAAGAAGGATACCACTTCAATGATTACGATTGAAACTCATTTAAACGATGAGTATCTAAACTCTTATTGGGCAGATGGTCTTATCATTTCTACTCCTACTGGATCCACAGGATATTCGTTAAGTTGTGGTGGACCTATTTTAACTCCAGAGGTAAAGAGTTTAGTGATTACTCCAATTGCGCCACACAATTTAAATGCCCGTCCATTAGTAATTCCAGACGAAACACGAATCAAACTTAAAGTTTCAGGAAGAGAGGATCGTTATTTAGTTTCTTTAGATTCTCGAATTATTGTGATTGATAATAATGCTGAATTAACTATTACAAAAACGCCATTTGAAATAAACATGGTAGAAATTCCTACTGAAACTTTTTTTAAAACCCTAAGAAACAAACTTTTATGGGGAGAAGACAAAAGAAACTAACTCTTTTTCAAATAAAATATACTACAAGTTGTCCTTTAGTCGTTTTACAAGTGCGATTATAAATCATGAATAAGTAAACTAGTGCGGAATATATTTTGTATAAATACGATAATTCGTGTTTAAATAGTACTCAATATTGTTATATTTGCACGCTATTTTCAAACCAATGAAACGATTTTTTGTCTTATTTTGTTGCTTTTTTACCTCATTTTTTCTTCAAGCTCAAATTCACGAAGTTGGATTTTTTGCTGGCGGAAGTAATTATATAGGAGATATTGGTCCAACTGACTTTGTTTCTCCGAATA
The DNA here is from genome assembly GCA_044231345.1 of Flavobacterium sp. GTDB lineage: Bacteria > Bacteroidota > Bacteroidia > Flavobacteriales > Flavobacteriaceae > Flavobacterium. The sequence continues at coordinate 4,856 of JBIHZQ010000075.1, read as the reverse complement.
AACTAGCTTTTGGCTTGCTGTATAAATGGAATAAAAGTCCCAGACATTCATGGAGATTCAGTTACGTCCAGTCCGAAATCACATCGAATGATATGTCTTCGGCTACAAATGGAAGAAAACAAAGAGGATATCGTTTTGATAATAGTATAAAAGAAGTATCTTTAGGACTTGAATTTAATTTTTTTGATTTTAATTTACATGATTCAGAAACAAAATTCACTCCCTATATTTACTCAGGGATAAGTTATATTGCTTATGATGAGCTCTTTGTTGAGTTAGGAGAAACAAAAAAAGATTATACCGATAGCGCCATTGCTATTCCAATGGTAGTTGGAATTAAATCAAATATCACACCCCATTTAATATTGGGAGCTGAAATTGGTGCGCGTTATTCGTTAACAGATAATTTAGATGGAAGTAATCCAAAAAATAAAAATTTAGAACCCTTGCAATTTGGCAATATTAACAATACAGATTGGTATGTTTTTTCGGGAATTACACTGACATACACATTCGGAAACAAACCCTGTTATTGTGCAGAATAAATAATGAATTTACTAGAGCATATAGATACCGAAAAATTACCAAAACACTTAGCTATCATAATGGATGGCAATGGGCGTTGGGCGAAAAAACAAGGACTGCTTCGAAGTTTTGGACATGAAAATGGAACCAAATCTGTTCGAGTTACAGTAGAAAATTGTGCTAAATTGGGTATTGAAAATTTAACATTATATGCGTTTTCTACTGAAAATTGGAATCGTCCAAAAATAGAAGTTGACACCCTAATGAAGTTATTAATTACCTCATTAAAAAAAGAATTAAAAACACTTCAAGAAAACAAAATTCGACTACAAACCATAGGAAATACAGAACTTCTCCCAGAATCAGCACAAAAAGAACTTAATGAAGTTATTGAAAAAACAAAGGAAAATAACCGTATGGTATTAACCTTGGCGCTAAGTTATGGATCGCGGGAAGAGCTTATTTATGCGATTAAAAACATAGCAAACAAAGTTAAAAATAATATAATTTCGATAGACACTATTGACGAATCAATTATTAATCAGCATCTTTACACGCAAAATTTACCGGATGTAGATTTATTAATAAGAACAAGCGGAGAACACCGTATTAGTAATTTTCTGTTGTGGCAGATTGCCTATGCTGAATTATATTTTACTGACGTTTTATGGCCTGACTTTAAAGAGAATGATTTGTATGAGGCGATTATTAGCTATCAAAAAAGAGAACGTAGATTTGGAAAAACAAGTGAACAAATTAAATAATTTTTTAGTGTTACAAAAAAGCATAAAAATCATTCTTAGCCTACTGATTCTAGGAAGTGTTTCAAAAATAGCAGCACAAGATCGGGTCCCTTTTGACCGAGGAACAAAATATATTTTAGCAGATGTAGAAGTTACAGGCAAAATCACTTTTAACAAACAAACGGTAGTTACGTTTGCTGGTTTAGAAAAGGGACAAAAAATTACAGTACCTGGAGAGGAAATCAGTAATGCCATAAAAAAATTAGGAAAATTAGGTCTTTTTAGTGATATTGATTTTTTTGTAAATAGCATCAAAGGCGACAGTATTTTTATTGAGTTAAACATCAATGAATTACCAAAACTCAGTGAAGTAAAATTTGTTGGGGTAAAAAAGGGAAAAATAGAAGGTTTAGTAAAAGACACCGATTTAAATCGCGGAAAAGTAGTTAACGAAAATTTAATTACGAACACCAAAAACTACATAGAGAATAAATATAAAAAAGACGGGTACTACAACACCAAAGTAACGATAAATACAAAGATTGATACTACTGGAATTAATGTTGTAAAAATGTTAGTTAACATCGATAAAGGAGAGAAAATAAAAATTAAAGAAATTATTTTTGAAGGAAACGAAAAATTTTCTGATAAGAAAATTCGCTCTATGATGTCGAATACCAAACAAAAAAATCCAATTCGGATTTTGAAAGGATCAAAATACATTAAAGATAAATTTAAAGAGGACTTAGTCAACGTCATAGATAAGTACAAAGAAAAAGGTTTTCGTGACGCAAGAATAGTATCCGATAGCTTACTCTATAATAAGTCAACCAATGAATTATCCATTAAAATAAAAATTGAAGAAGGAAACAAATATTACTTCGGGAACATAAAATTTCTTGGAAATACAGTTTATTCAGATCGTGGATTAAATTCTGTTTTAGGTGTGAAAAAAGGAGACGTGTACAACGGCGTATTGTTGCAAAAAAGAATTGCCGATAAATCAAAACCCGATGGTGAAGACATCACTAATTTATATCAAAATAGTGGCTATCTATTTTCAAATGTAAATGCCGTTGAAGTAAAAACTGCGAATGATACCATTGATTTTGAAATTCGTGTAATCGAAGGGCCAATTGCTTATTTTAATAAAATTACGGTTGTGGGCAACGACAAAACCAATGACGAAGTAATATACAGAGAATTACGAACAAAGCCAGGTCAAAAATACAGTAAAGATGATTTAGTTCGAACCATACGTGAAATTGGGCAAATGGGATTTTTCGATCCTGAAGCTATTGATCCAAAATTTAAAAATGTAGATTCATCTGCCGGAACTGTTGATATTGAATACAACCTAGTAGAAAAAGGATCCAGTCAAATCGAATTACAAGGCGGTTATGGAGGTGGTGGTTTTATAGGAACTTTAGGATTGTCTTTCAATAATTTCTCTATGCGAAATATATTTAAAAAAGAAGCCTATAGACCTGTTCCGATGGGAGATGGACAAAAAGTTTCTTTACGACTTCAGGGGAGTACTTTTTTTCAAACCTATAGTATGTCTTTTTCGGAACCGTGGTTCGGCGGAAAAAAACCTGTACAATTCAATACTTCATTATCTTATAGTAAACAATTTTTAAATAATTTTCAAACCAGAAGTGTTGACAAAAGTAAGAGTTTTAACATTTTATCGTTATCAGTCGGAATAGCAAAAAGACTAACCGTGCCAGATGATTCGTTTATATTATCCAATGCACTAAGTTTCCAATATTATGATTTAAATAATTATAATACAGGGTTGTTTACCTTTGGAAATGGGTCTTCAAGAAACTTAGCCTACACCATTGGATTAAGCAGAAACAATAAAGGGGTAAATCCAATTTTTCCAACTTATGGTTCAGAATTTAGTGTATCGGCAAAATTTACTCCACCTTATTCTATGTTCAACAAAATTGACTATGGAAAGCTGGGAGAGTTAGAAGAATATAAATTAAAAAACACAAGTGCTGGTTTCTTTGATGTAAATGATAATTGGGTAGCTACTGGGGCTTTTGTTAAAACAGAAGAAGTAAACGGTGTTAATGTTTTTGTGAGAGCAGACAGTTTTGTGGATGCAGATACTGATCAAGCAAAAGTGGACCAAAAGAAATTCAACTGGTTAGAATATTATAAAATTAAGTTTAAAGCAGATTGGTTTACAAAAATTTATGGTAAATTAGTGCTTAGAAGTTTAGGTGAATTTGGCTTTTTGGGCTCCTACAATAGTGATCGCGGACTAGTTCCTTTTGAACGATTTTTTGTTGGTGGTGATGGTTTAGCTAACTTTGCGTTGGATGGAAGAGAAGTTATTGGGCTTAGAGGATATCCAAATCAATCTTTAACCCCAACGGACAGTAGAGGAGTACAAAATGGAGCTACGATATATAATAAATTTTCATTAGAATTGCGGTACCCTTTAACATTAAAGCAATCTGCGTCAATTTATGCCTTAACCTTCCTTGAAGGTGGAACAGCATTTGATAGCTTTAAAAAATATAATCCATTTGTAATGCAACGTTCAGCAGGATTTGGATTAAGAGTATTTATGCCTGCTTTTGGTTTATTGGGGATTGATTTTGGATATGGATTTGATGCACTTCCAATTCAAGGAATAACAAAACCTAATGGTTGGGAAACACATTTTATTATAGGTCAACAGTTCTAATAAAAATTTGGCACGAAATTTTCTAAAATAATTTTGAATTATGAGAAAACATTTTTTAATATTGCTACTTACAATTGGATTAACCATATCCAGTTCTTCTCAGACAAGAGGGGTGAAAATTGGCTACATTGATATGGAATACATTTTAGAAAATGTTCCAGATTACAATGAAGCTAAGAATCAATTAGAGCTAAAAGCTCAAAAATGGAAACAAGAAATTGAGACAAAGAAAAATGAAATAACTAAACTCAAAGAGGCTTTAAAAGCAGAACAGATTTTGCTAACAAAAGAGTTGTATGAGGAACGTCAAGAAGAAATTACAGCTCAAGAAAATGAATTATTGGAGTACCAAGAAAAGCGGTTTGGACCAAAAGGGGATTTAATAGTTCAAAAGGCCTTATTAATTAAGCCAATTCAAGATCAAGTTTTTACCGCAATTCAAGATATTTCAGAAGTGAAAAAATATGATTTTGTTTTTGACAAATCATCTGATTTAACCATGCTTTTTGCTGCAAAACGTTTTGATATTAGCGATCAAGTAGTGCGAGCCATTACTAGATCTGTAAAACGAGAGCAGTTAAGTAAAAAACAACTGAAAGAAGAGGAGGCGAAAGAAGCTAAGGAAGAATTAATTAATGAAAATCCTGAATTAGCCGAAAGGCAAAAGAAAATAGAGGAAACCAAAGCCAATCGAGAACGTTTAATTGAAGAGAGGAAAGCAGCAGCTATAGAAAAAAAACGATTAGCTGAGGAAAAAAGACTTAAATTTATAGCAGATAAAGAGGCAAAAAAGACACAAAAAAATAGTTTAACTGAAAAAAGTACAACCATTTCAAAAGACACTTTAAGTAAACCTACTGAAACTATAAAACAAAAGACGGCAG
>JBIHZQ010000073.1:0-10138 GCA_044231345.1 Flavobacterium sp. | reverse complement strand
TTCGCATCGATGTATTCGCTTTCGCGGGCTTCAAAACTAATTTGTTCTAATAAATCTTTGGCTAATGAAGGCACATAAACCGCATCAGATTGTGACTGATCCAACTTTGCTTCTTGGTGTGTAATTGTTCTTGCAATAGTAATACTCTCGGGATAATGCGTAAGTATTTGCGAACCTATTCGGTCTTTTAGTGGCGTTACAATACTACCACGATTGGTGTAATCTTCAGGATTGGCAGTAAACACAAATTGCATGTCTAAAGGCATTCGCACTTTGAAACCTCGAATTTGAATGTCTCCTTCTTGTAGAATATTAAATAAAGCCACCTGAATACGAGCTTGCAAATCAGGTAATTCGTTGATTACAAAAATGCAGCGATTGGCTCTTGGAATCATCCCAAAATGAATCACACGATCATCTGCATACGATAATTTTAAGTTGGCTGCTTTTATGGGGTCTACATCACCAATTAAATCGGCAACTGTCACGTCTGGAGTTGCTAATTTCTCATAAAACCGCTCCGATCGATGCACCCAATGTAGGGGAGTTGAATCTCCTTTTTCAGCAATTAAATTTAAGGCTAATCTAGAGATAGGCCGCAAGGGGTCGTCATTAATTTCAGAACCCGCTACAATAGGAATGTATTCGTCTAATAGTTCAATCATCTTGCGCGCTAAGCGTGTTTTTGCTTGTCCACGAAGTCCCAATAAATTGATGTTGTGTCGGGATAAAATGGCACGTTCCAGTTCAGGAATTACGGTGTTTTCAAATCCATGAACGCCTTCAAAAACTGGTTTTCCCGATTTAATTTTTGTTCGTAGATTATCACGCAATTCGTCTTTAATAGACTTTGATTGGTAGCCCGATTGTTTTAATTCTCCTAATGTTTTTATGTTTTTCATAGTATTTTGGGTATTCTTTTTGGGTATTCTAAGTGCTTATTTAATTTTCTTCTTTCTGTTGGTTTCATAATCCTCAAAAATCATTTCGCCTAAACCTTTCAATCCAGTATAAAAAGCTTTCCCCTGGTTGGCTTCGGTAAAACAGTTGACGAATTTCTGCAAATACGGGTCGTTTGCAATCATGAATGTAGTGATAGGAATATGTAATTTCCGAGCTTGAGCCGCTTGATTGTAACATTGTTCTACGATGTATTCATCCAGCCCGTTGCTGTTCATATAATAGGTGCCGTCTTTTTCCCGAACACAACTTGGTTTTCCATCTGTAATCATAAAGATTTGCTTGTTGGTATTCCGTTTTCTTCGAAGCATGTCCATTGCTAATTGCAAACCCGCAACTGTGTTAGTATGGTAAGGTCCTACTTTTAAATAAGGCAACTCTTTAATGGAAATAGGCCACGCATCGTTACCAAAAACAAGAATATCGATGGTGTCTTTTGGGTAGCGCGTAGTAATTAATTCGGCCAATGCCATGGCGACTTTTTTGGCAGGAGTGATTCGATCTTCACCATATAAAATCATACTGTGGCTGATGTCGATCATTAAAACAGTGCTCATTTGAGACTTGAATTGTGAATCCTCAACTACTAAATCATTTTCAGTTAATTGAAAATCGGCTATTCCGTTATTGATTTGGGCATTGCGCAAACTCTCCGTTAAGGATATGGTATCCAGGGCATCACCAAAATTATAAGCTCTAAATTCACCCGTTTGTTCGTCGCTACTCCCTGAATAGTTTGTTTTATGATTTCCCCGTCCCGTTTTATTTAAGTTGCCAAAAATTTGGTCTAAGGCTTGTTGTCGAATGGCTCTTTCGGTTTTGGCAGTGATGCCCGTTCCAGAAGTTCCATCTTCTTTTAATTCCTCTCGGATGTAGCCTTTTTTCTTTAAATCTTCAATGAAATCATCAATGGTGTAGGAGGTATCGGTGAGTTTATATTCAACATCCAATTGTCTTAACCAATCAATTGCTTCCTCAAAATCTCCCGAAGTATGAGTAATTAACTCTTTGAAAATATCAAATAATTTATCAAATGGGGATAGATTGGGTGCTTCGTATTTTTTAAAGAAAAATCCTTTTTTAGTTTTTTTTTCCATGGAATATAAAAATACTATTTTAAGATAGATACCCGATTAAAACGATTATTAATTTTAAGTTAAAAAAGGGTATCCAAATCAACTATTTTAGCTCTCAAAGCAAAAAGAATCACACCAATAAAATTTTTAGATTGAGTTTTCTCCATAATATTAGTTCGATGTTTTTCTATGGTGCGTATGCTTGTATGAAGTAGGTCAGCCATTTCCTTACTACTTTTCTCTTTGATGGCTAATTTAATAATATGAATTTCTCTAGGTGTAAAATACACATCAGTTGAATCTGACAAAGTAGTTGGTTTTTTTTTCCACAACAATGCTTCACGGAGAACTGAACTTAGAGCAATATCGAAATAATAGTCTTTATCCACCACATTTTTAATGGCATTTTCTAGCATTTCTGGGGAAGAATTCTTGGTTAAGTATCCATTGGCTCCAATTTCCATAACATGATGAACTGCTTCTTTTGAAGTTATTTGTGACACAATAATAACTTTCAGATTTGGATCAATAAATTTTGCTTTTTTGCAAACTTCATACCCATTAATTATTGGCATTTCAAGATCCAAGAGTAGCACATCTATTTCAATATTTTCTAGTTGTTCTAGAAAAAGCAATCCATCATTAGTATCAAGTTCTACTGATATACCATCGCAAGAAGCTACTAAAAGTGACAAACTTTTTCTAAAAAGTTGGTGGTCATCGACTATTGCAACTTTTATCATAAGTTAGGTGTTAAAAAAATAAAATAATAATTGCCAGTTAAAATTGATTTTTGTTCCATATGAGCCGAGATACTTTTCAAACGCGACTGAATATTTTGGATTCCGGTCCCCTTAGATTCTTTATAAGCATTCATAAAATCAAATGGAACTCCATCGTCAGAAAGTGAAAAACAAATTCCTTTTGGCGTGGTTGTTAATTGTGCAATGCAGGTTGTAATTTCCCCATATTTTAGCATGTTAGAAGTTAATTCTTGAACCACTCGAAATAATTCATATGCTGACTTTTCGGGCACTAAGAATTCATATAAGTTATATTCTAGTTCAAAACGTTTTCCGCTAGAAGTACTTAATTGTTCAAATAAATCCCGTAATGCCAAATTAAAACCTCCTGTTTCCAGTAAAGGGGGCATTAATTGATAGGAAATTAATCGTGTGTTTTCAATGGTTTGCTGCAAGGCAGTTTGAATAGTCTCTAACAGTTCAGGTGCTTCTGTGATGGTCTTTTTTTTGGACAACAATAAAACAAAATTACGAATAGCATTCAAGTCACTCTGTATAGCATCGTGCAATTCTTTTGCAATCCGTTTTCGTTCATTTTTTTCTGTTGTTAAGGCTGTTTTTAATAATAATTCAGCTTCCTTTTTCTTAATTTTTGCATAATGTCTTTGGTAAAAAAGAATCATAAACAAAAGGCATCCTGCTCCAAAAATAAATATTGCAGTTACAGACAGTAGCAACCATTTTAATTCACTCGTACCTTCCATAATCCAACTAATAATAGGGTTCGTAAAGTCAAAACGAATATAATCATATTAATGGTGTACATTTTTAAAATAGAGGAATGATAAGTAAAAATATATTCTGCTAAAATTACGGTAAATAATGTCCCACAGTGATATAAAATAAATCCTGTAATGAAATAAAAAGTACTCTCACTCAACAAATCCTCAATCTGCCCCTCTTTAATAATCTTCACAAACCATAGTGCCGTAAAAAATAAAATAAAAACTGTGGTATACATTGTGATATAGTTTACGATCGATGGAAAATCATTAATTGAATAGTTGGCAAACAGAAAAAATATTAACAGTAAAAAACAAAATAAAAAAATTGATAGTAGTAGGTAATATTTTTTTTCCAAAATGGTAGAATAAAAAAAATAGACACAAAAAAAGGAGCAAACATCATGTATAATAAGCCAATAATTGACTTGCCATCGAAGGAGTACCGTAAAAATAATTTCATAAATACTGGCTACAAATACAAGCACCAAAAAAGGCAAAATAGCTTTTAATTTAGAAGCAAATTTTCGTTTTGCAATAAAAAAATAAAGGAGTGGAAGCACACCGAAAATCATTACAAAACACATACAATAGAATAAAGTCATTATAAATAAAAGTAGGTTTCCAAGTTGCATTAACTAGGAAATAATTAAAAAAGTTTAATGTTTATAGTAATCCGTTTTTTGAACATAGAGGGGGACAAATAGCCAATTTGTCATATATAATTCCATTTTCCAAAATATCTTGCTCCTCTTGGTCGACACCCACCATAACCAAACTTAACTTCTGTGTGATTGCATCATAACCATTATAAACTCGAATTCCAATACAATTTTCTTGGTCCACTATTTTTTTAATAGGGTTAACTCCAATGAAAGAAGAAACTACTTCGCCAGGAAACTTCGCATTAAAGTTGTTAATTAATTCTTTGGCTTGAGCTTCAGTGATGATGCTGCCTGTGTTTGGATCTAATTTCATTTTCTAAAAAATATTCATTTTGGGCTAAAAACCACCTCCGTTATTTACTAAGTAAGGTGGTAAGTGTTGGTAAATATAGATTTTTTATTGTTTCCGAACAAAAATATACCTGCTTTCAATCAGTACAACTAGCATGTTAGTTTCAAAGTAGTGCCTTTTCATAAGTGTAATTACTTAAAAAAATAGGTATAAATACGTATAGAGATTAAAATATCCAGTTTGCAATTTTACAATTCATAAAAGGTCGATAAAAAATTCAATAATTATGAAAATAAATTGGTTTAAGATTAGAATTGGATTACTAGCAATTTTAGTTTCGGCTGCATTTGTAAGCTATAAAATGATATCTGAAAATAAAGTAATCCAAAAAGTAGGAAAGAATACTGAAAATGAAGAACGAGAAATTAGAAATAATATCAATAATTGGGTAACCATTTCTACTAACCAATACAAAATCAATCGTTTGGGAAGAATAAGTCATCTTACTATTTTTGTCAATAACGAAACCGATTTTTTGATTAATAGTATCACGATAGCCATAGATTATCTCAAAAATGAGGGCAAACTTTGTAAAGTCAAATATGTAACGATTAAAAACCTGCCAAAAACTCAGTCTAAATCTATTGCAATTCCAGATTGTTATTGTGGTGCTTCAATTAAAATAACTACAAAACAAATACGCTCCAAAGAATTACAACTTTGTTACGATGAGGGCGAAACAGTTGAATATGGAGAATTAGATCCTAATCATTGCAAATAATAGGGTAATAAATTAATGAAACTATTTTTTAGCCACCATTTTCAATGTTTTATAAAAAATCCATAGCTACAAACTACTGATGATGCTGATATTTTGTAACTGCGATTACTTCTGCATGAACAAAACAATTATTCGAGAATAAATAGCAATTTAATAAGTAAATAATGAAAGTAATAATTTGTACAGAATTTACTACAATTAATGGTGAAAATAAAAGTTGGATTGAATTTTGGGAACAAGAAAATGATCAAACTGCGAGATGTTGCTCAGAACTAGAATGTTGCGAAAACAGAAATTTAGTGGGTGTGCATGTTCAAATTGTAAACTCAAACAAACAAATATACGTGGTACCATTGTGCCATAACCACTTTAATTTAACTACCGAAATTGAACTTTTTCATAGTGTAAAATTAATTCCAATAAAAAATTAATTAATACAACCAATGTTTTTTGCTTTTTGTTCTCCAGCCTGCTTGGTTTTCGTAGGGAACAAAAAAGATTTTTAGGTCGGCTTGATTTTCATAATCCACAAAAAACAATTTTTTATTGGCTTGATTTTCATAAGTGGTGAAAAACCATTTGCCATCATTAGTCCCCGCTTGGTTTTCATATTTGACTTTAAAGACTTTTAAATCGGCTTGATTTTCATAGGCAACGACATAAACTTTTACATCGGCTTGATTTTGATACTCCACTGAAAAAACTTTTTGAGCCTGGCAGTTCGAAAAAGAATACCATACCAAGACAAGAAAAAACCCTATTGTTTTCATAGATCTAATTTTAAAGTTTAAATGTACTAAATGTAGCAGACTATTTCAGTGGTTCTTTTGTAGCTTTCTTCTTTTTTACTTTTTTTATTTTCTTGAGTAGGTCGTTAATCGATAAATTATATTTGGCTACTACAACCATTCGATCGGTTTTTGAAAGCTTTACATAGTCGTCATAAAAAACAGAAAGCCCCAAGGTGTTCCCGTATTTTAATTGATAAGTTCCTCCAACGGTATAACGCATCCGATTGAATTTTACCTCGTATTGGTCCACTCGCAAGAAGATTTCAGGAGCAAAAAACAAGGTGGTTTTTGATTTTGGCACATTGTATTCCATCGTTACTTTTTCTCGAACGGTATGGGTTGGCGTATCAAAAAACTGCATGTATTCTGAGTCAAAACTTCCTGTTTGAAATTGGTATTTTAACGTATTTTCTAGCGAAATTCGATCCCATTTGTATTTATATTGTACACTCGCAAACAACCGATGATAGTCTTTTGTGTAGGAAGTACTGTAACGATATCCTGCCTCAACCTTAATTTTTTTGGTCAGCTCATAATCCGAACTTATTTGAAAAATTGACGATTGAAATTGGCTAATATTCTCTTTATAGCCTAATCGATAATCAAATGTTGCGCCCCATTTCTTGGTAAAATCATAGGACACAGAAGGATTAAATCGCAACTGTGTGTCTGGTTTTTCTTGTGAAACCATTGCCATAGAAAAAAAGAGAAGTACGAGGGCATAAAGACTGCGGAAATTATTTTTTTTAATCATTGTCAATATAAGAAGGTAAAGTGCTCTCGCTATTTTTTGAATAATAATAGGCCTTTATAACCACAGTATCTTTGAGATAATTGATGGCAAGGATTTCAACTCTATGAATTTCTAGTCCGGTGCGCTCTTTTAAATCAGCCAAAAGTTCTAATCTTTTTTCGGGTTTGATTAAAAGCACATTGTCGTACACAATATCTTTTGCATTTTCATTATTAAGAAAGTCAAGACGTTCTAATAAAAAGGTGAGCAATAACACAAACAGGTTACAGGCTACTAAAATATAGACATTGTCATTGATTACGGCTAACGAATTCAGCATTCCTAAAGCCACACATATAAAGAAATACCCCATATCTTTTATCGAGATGACAATAGTTCTGTAGCGCATGATGGAGAAAATAGCAAACAAACCGAAGGCAAATCCCACTTTGATTTTAGCAGAACCTAATAAGATACAGATTAAAAAATTAAGTACGTTGAATAATGAAAACGTAAAGATGAAATCTTTGTTTTTGTATTTTGGATAGTAAATTAGACCCACTAATATTACTAACGATACGATATCGATTGTAGCACGAATTCCAAATTCGGTCATGCTTAATGCTGTAGATGCTACTGTCTCGTTGATTTCCATAATTAAGTGATGTTTTTAATGTTTTTAAGTAAGGGTAAGAAATTATTTTTTTTAGCTTTCGGAATTAAGGACAGTACCCCAAAGATGTATTTGCTAAAGCTTTGTTTCCGAATGTTATTGTTCTTTAAAAACAGTGCCAAGGGCGATTTTTGGGTAGCTCTTGATTGTTTTATCTCGATTATTGCCAGATTATTAAGTTGAATTTCTTTTGCACCTGAGCGGAATACTAACTGGAGATCGATGGTGACTCTTTCAGTCATTTTTGCATTAACTAGGGTAATCCGACTGAAATTATTTTGCAATATTAATTGAATATTGTTGACATCATTCCGAGTGTATCGAGCCAGTTTTTCTTTTTTATCGGTTTCCAATTCCGTGAGCATTTCAGTAATGGGCTGCCGAAATTTATTGGTACGAGTGATTTTTTCTTTTTTCTTAATTTCGAAATAAATCAATCCCGAAGCCACATATTTTCTGCAGCGAACTTTTACTCGATTGACATATCCGTTGTGATGGTCTTTATAAAACTTCAGTTCGGGAGTATCAAAATAGTTGTTTTCGTATTCAAAAAGTCGCTTTCCATCTATTTCTAACACGTGATAATTTGCTAAAAGGCAGGAATTTAACCGATACAAATCAGCAACCGGTAGCGTAAATTTTGTATCCGTTCTATTCAATAACGAAACGGCGTCTAACTCTGCTAGAGAAAGCGCTGGTAATTGTTCGATAAGTGAATAAAAATCAGAAGTCATGAATTCGAATTAAAAGATTATTTCAAAGTCGGGAAGTAAAACGGTTTGTTTTTTTGAAGAAACGGTAACGGCTTTAATCTCATATTTTTGTTTCCAAGTACAGGTGTCACAATCGCTATAAACCCATAAATCATAGGAACCTTCGTTTAGAAATCGAAATTGAAACGAACCGTCATAGGAGGTATTTACGTCGTCAAAATAATAAGGATCTCCATGTTTACTAATGTAAACTTTGGCTTCACCCACATATCCTTCGGCACGAATAGAACCTGAAGAAGTAACGTCATAGCCATATACTTTTCCATTAATTTTAGCTAATCCACCATATCCTTCCTCTTTTGAGCAGGAAAAGAAGGCTAACGTGCTTGTTGCTGCTAACAATAACCAATACTTTTTTTTCATTTGTAATTCTATTTTCTAATTAATTTAAGCGTTGTTGTTTGATTCACTACCACAAAATAAATTCCTTTAGTGTAGTGAGATAAATCCATTACGATTTCGTTTTGATTGGAATAGGTGTTTTCCAACAATAATTGGCCTTGTACGGAATATACGGACACGCTATTTATTGGCGAAAGCCCATTTTTTATAGAAACCATTTCCGTTGTTGGGTTTGGGGAATAGGTCAAATGTTGCTTACTTATTTCAAAATCTTGACTACTCAACGTTTGATTATTTGCGTTAAAGGTTGGCGATTGAATTACGAAATTCCCTGTCCCATTTGGAATTCTAGCATAGCCCATATCGGGAGTTTGTTGACCGAAAGTTACGGTTTCAATAATTGTTCCGTCAGGGTAGGACAGTAGTGCGCTTTCACCCGTTGTTGAGAATTTAAAATTAGCATGAATTCCAGCTTGGGTTAAATCCTCATCGGCCCAAACTGTTAAATAGCTGTAAGGTGCAATGATAAGTCCCGAAGGAAATTCCCATTTTAGTAAATTGGTTGCTGTATCGGTAGCATATAAATTATCCAAACTTAAGGTAGTCGATGTGGTGTTGTACAACTCAAACCAGTCTTCATATTCGCCATTTGCATCGGTAATGGTAGCGGTGTTTTGAGCCATAATTTCGTTTATCTTCAACTGACCCGCTTGAATTTTTGGATAAGTAGCGTTCAGGGTATAAAATTCATGCTCTGCCCGTTCAGGTGAAAACTTCCCGATGGTGTTGTTTTCGGCATAAATATAATATTGGGTAGCAATTGAATTCACCGGCAGTAAACCGCCATATACTGAATCTTCAGCGGCTCCATCGTTGTGTAATCCGTCGTCATAAAGTGGCACTTTCGTAAAGGGCAAGAATTTATTGGCTCGATAGCCCAATAAAACCCCATCTGTATTGGTATTGGTTACTGTAGCGGTAATTGAAATAGTAGAGTTCACTACGGGAATTGCAATCGAAGGAAGTACGTTTGAAATCACAGGTTTTGTAGCCGTAAAATCGCTTTGAGCTACGAGAAAGGTATTTCTACCACTCATCAAATTGCTAATTCCAGGAGCCGTATTCATTCCTACGGTTACATCCGTTGAAATGTTACTTTGGAATTGTGAATAGGTATAAAATTTATAGGGGTCTGCTTGAACAGAAGGTCCAATCAATGTTTGAAGTGAATTGGCAGCGGTCAAGTAAGAACCGTTAGTAACATTTTCGGAAAGAATGGTAGCATAATGTGCCAAGTACATTTTCTTATACCTTGGAACAGTGAGCAGTTTTACTATTAATGGCCATGCAGCATCGGTGGCGTGGTTCAAATGACTTAGGTTTCTTTTCGCAGTAGTGGAAGTAAGATTTTGAATTCCAGTATCTCCAAAGGTTCCAAACGACATGTTTAAATCCCAAATTATAGGATTAAATCTACCGTTGGCGTCCTTGTACAAATAATAATTTTGTTTAAACTTTCCAATATAG
>JBIHZQ010000072.1:0-10187 GCA_044231345.1 Flavobacterium sp. | reverse complement strand
TGCTAACGCTGGACAAGATTGGACAATTCCAATGGGAACACCATTTGTTTTAACTGGTGTTGGAACAGATTCCCCTTCTGATGTTTTATCTTATGTATGGGAGCAAAATGATGACGCTACTAATATTTCTTCTAATGCAACTACTTCGGCAGCAAATTCATTTCCTTCTGGAACGAAAACTAATGGGCCAAACTTTAGATCGTTTGTTCCAAATTCTTCACCAGTTCGTTATTTCCCGTCGTTGAGTAATCTAGCGACTAATAATCTAACATGGGAAAAAGTATCTACCGTTGCCAGAACATTAAATTTTGTTTTTACTGTAAGGGATAATGTATTGAACGGAGGTCAAACGAACACAGACGACACCGTAGTTACAGTAAGTACAGCATCGGGACCTTTCGAAGTGACTTCTCAAAGTACCGATGGAATTTCATGGGCACAAGGAACTACACAGAATATTACTTGGAATGTAAACAACACCAACACATTGCCTGGATCCTCAAGCGTTTCAATATTGCTTTCAACAGACGGTGGATTGACTTATCCAACAGTTTTAGCTTCAAGCACTCCTAACGATGGTTCGGAAGCTATCACGGTTCCAAATATCGCCGCGCCTTATTGCCGAATAATGATTAAACCTACAGGGCATGTTTTTTTTAATATCAATCCAAAAACATTTGCCATTGGTTATGTGGTTACTTCAACCACAACTTGTACTGATTATGTGCGGGTATTTAATCCACCAGTAGCCATTCCGACAGGTTGGACAGGATACGGAATCATAATTCCAGATAGTTACACTATTTCTGATGCTAATGTAAAAATTGTATCTACTGCAGCCCGAACCAGTCAGTTGTCTTTTGGTTTAGGTAAACCGGGAACCGGAGTTGTGGACGTTCCATTATTTGCCGGAGGAGGTTGTGGATTTGGGGTAGCTAATTTAAATGCTGTCTTTGATGATGAGGGAGCGGTATTTAGTTGTGCTGCAACTAATGTCGGGGCGGCTTATCAGCCAACAAGTTCATTAACTAGCACTGACGGTATGAATTCAGCAGGGACGTGGTTAATTGCAGCCAAAAGTACTTTGGCAACCAATACATTAAACAGCGCTACCATTACTTTGTGTAAAACTGAAACATCGACGGTTTTAACTACTAATGATTTTGGTTTAGCGGAATTTAATTTATATCCAAATCCTTCTAAAGGGAATTTTACTGTTCAGTTTAATTCGGCTACCAGTTCTAATAGTATCGCTTTAATGGTTCACGATTTAGGTGGGCGATTAATTTATAAAAACACCTTTACTAATACGGGATTATTCTCTCAAAACATTCAATTAGATAAAGTTCAAACAGGAGTTTATTTAGTAACTGTTCAAGATGGAGAAAACAAAGTGGTAAAAAGGATTGTGATAGAATAATTCGTTTACAATTTGATAAGTATAAAAAAGGGAAAACATTGTTTTCCCTTTTTTATTTCCCATTAAACGCGGTCATTGTATTTTCAAGACCTGCGGTACAGAATGATTTAATAATTTCACTGGCTAATTCTAATCGTTCAGGGAGCTTTAGCTTTTCTGTTTCGTCCCAGTCACCAAGGACATAATCGACTTGTTGCCCTTTTTTGAATTCGTCACTAATTCCAAAACGGAAACGGGCATAGTTAGTAGAATTCAGTATGAGGTTAATATTTTTTAATCCGTTGTGACCGCCATCACTTCCTTTTGGTTTAATTCGGATGGTTCCAAAGGGAAGGTTTAAATCATCGGTGATAATCAATACGTTTTCCATTGGGATTCCTTCTTTATCCATCCAGTATTTTACCGCTTTCCCACTGAGATTCATATAGGTATTTGGCTTTAACAATAGTATAGTTCTTCCTTTAAATTTGAATTCGGCAAGGGTTCCTAGTTTTACGGTTTCGAAGGAAAGTGCTTCTTTTTTTGCAAGATGGTCTAGGATTTTAAATCCGATGTTGTGTCTGGTATTGACATAATCAGCACCAATGTTTCCGAGACCGACGATTAAAAACTTCTTCATTTTATTAGGTTCATTTAGTTAGAATAGGGATTCTATGGACTAAAATTCTGAATACAAAAATAGACTTAATTCGATTAGTTCACCAAGTTTGGAGGTTAGATTTTTAAATTATGATAAAAGTACTAAAAGTTCTTAAATAGCCCCGATGGAAATGGAAATCCTGTTTTTTTAAACAGATTGAAATGGACAGCGGGACGAAGGGTGATTAATGCAATATGGTATTGCTTCAAAATAAAAAAAGCACCAGATGAACTGATGCTTTTTGATTTATGAAAAGGGTTGAAATTATTTTTTCTTTCCTTTTACTGGTGCTTTTGCTGCTTTTGCTGCTTCTTGAGCTGCTTTCATAGCGGCACGAGAAATACGTACTTGAGCTACCACAGTATTGTCTGGGTGCAAAAGTTTGTAATTATCAGAAACTAGTTTAGTAACATATAATTTGTTACCCATTTCAAGAGGAGTAATGTCTGCCTCGATAAAATCAGGTAAGTTTTTTGGTAACGCTTTCACACGTAATTTACGCGTATTTAAACGTAAAACACCACCTAATAAAACACCAGGAGAAACACCAGTAATTTTTACTGGCACTTCCATTGTGATTTCTTTGTCTTCAAATAATTGAAAGAAATCTAAATGTAAAATTTTGTCAGACACCGGGTGAACCTGAACGTCTTGTAATACAGCATTAAATGATTTTCCATTACCCAAATCAATCACAACGGTGTGTGCGTTTGGAGTGTAAATCAAGTTTTTGAATGCTTTTTCTTCTGCAGAGAAATGCACAGCTTGATTTCCTCCGTATAAAACGCAAGGCACCAATCCAGCATTACGTAAGGCTTTAGTCGAAACTTTACCCACGCTTTCTCTTTCTGATCCATTAATTGTAATCGATTTCATTGTAAATATATATAGTTAATAAAAAAATTCTTTTTCAGCTTACGGCAATTAGCTTTAAGCTTTTTTGGCGTTTCCTTCGGCCGGGCTTTTCGCGGTGCACGGCACCTTGCTACAATCCCTAACGCAGCTTACGTCGTTATTTGGTATTATTTCTTCAAGTAAAATTCTCTAAGTTGATGGCTAAATGCTTACAGCCTTCTTACATTAAAAATTTTCCACTGATGGAATTGTTGTGGTGTACCATGTGCATAACTTCTGCAAAAAGAGGCGCACAACTCACCACTTTTATTTTATTTGATGCTTCCTTTAAAGGGATAGAATCAGTCACTATTAATTCGAGCAATTTTGAATTTTCAATTTTTTCATAGGCACCCCCAGATAAAATAGGGTGCGTACATATTGCTCTAACGCTCAATGCGCCTTTTTCAATCATTAAATCGGCGGCTTTTGCCAATGTTCCTCCGGTGTCAATCATGTCGTCAACCAAGATTACATTTCTTCCTTTTACTTCGCCAATCAATTCCATCGTATCAATCACGTTAGCGATTTTTCGTTGCTTATAGCAAATTACTACGTCTGACTCTAAAAATTTAGAATATGCATAAGCTCTTTTAGAACCTCCCATGTCTGGGGATGCAATGGTCAAATTTTCTAAGTTCAAACTTTTTACATAGGGTAAAAAGATCGTTGAAGCGAATAAATGATCTACCGGTTTTTCAAAGAACCCTTGTATTTGGTCAGCGTGCAAATCCATCGTCATGATTCGAGTTGCCCCAGCTGTTTCCAATAATTTAGCCGTTAATTTTGCTCCAATCGGAACTCTTGGCTTATCTTTTCTATCTTGTCTTGCCCAACCAAAGTAAGGAATGACTGCTGTAATATGTCTGGCTGACGCTCTTTTTGCTGCATCAATCATTAGTAATAATTCCATTAAATTGTCGGCACTTGGGAAAGTAGAGCAAACAATAAAAACACGTAATCCCCTAATTGATTCCTCGTAAGACGGTTGAAATTCACCATCACTGTATTTGGAAAACGTAACTTTTCCTAGCGGAACTCCATAGTTTTTTGCTATTTGTTCAGCTAAGTAGACACTTTGTGAACACGCAAAAATTTTTGCTTCTGGTTCTAAATGTGACATTGTAATTTAAGGTTTTACGCCGATACGATTACTTTTATTTGGCTCTCTTGTCGAGTTAAGCCGGCTATTTGTATTCGCCTCGGGTGTAGTTAGTTAGTTGTGTTTCGTTTTACCGAGGTGCAAATTTAGGAATAATTTCGGACTAGGAAAGGAAAATTTAGAGTATTTTTATAGAAAGTGTTGTTTTATTTTTTAAATTTGCACCGTGTTAAAGGAAATGAAGGTTGATTTTTACAATCTCCTCTTTTATTGCGTTTGAATAGTTGGCGTCAATTATTCATTATCTGCTAAGCCCGAATGGCGGAATTGGTAGACGCGCTGGTCTCAAACACCTGTGGGAAACCGTGCCGGTTCGACTCCGGCTTCGGGTACATAAAAGCTCTTCTGTAAAGAAGGGCTTTTATCATTTTGTGAAGGCGGAGTCAAACATTTTTTGTTTACTCCGGCTTCGGGTAATAAACCTAGCAAAATCACCGATTTTTGTGTATATTTACCTTTTATCCTTTCAAATGAAAAACAGTAGTTTCTTTATTGGCTTAGTTTTTTTGGCACAAATACAATTTTCCTGCGACACGCAACAATCGGAAGTTCCAGAAGATTCATTCGTCCGTGCAGCGGATCTTTCCTCTTTGATGGAGTTGGAGTCTGAACCTATCACATTTTATAACAATAACCAACCCGAAGCCGTCATTACTACCCTAAAAAATGCGGGATGCAACACGATTAGAATCCGTTTATGGAAAAATCCCGCAACAGTCCATTCTAGTTTAACGGAAGTAAAAGCAATCGCTTCAAGAATCAAAAGTGCTGGAATGAAAGTCTGGCTAACGGTTCATTACTCAGATACTTGGGCAGATCCAGGGGCACAAACCACTCCATCAGCTTGGCAAAACATGCCTTTTAGCACACTAAAAACATCCGTTGCCAGTTATACCTCTTTGGTACTTTCAGAAATTCATCCCGATATTTTCCAAATTGGCAATGAAATTAATGATGGTTTTTTGTGGCCGCATGGGAATTTAACGAGTAACCAAAATCAATTTCTCGAATTACTTCAGGTAGCAAGTACCACCATTCGAAACCAAGCGCCAAGCACCAAAATCATGATTCATTATGCCGGAATTACAGGTGCAGCCTCCTTTTATGATAAAATTTCAGCCGTGGATTACGATTACATTGGGCTTTCCTTTTATCCCATTTGGCATGGAAAAAACCTAACGACTCTGCAAAATACCATCACAACCCTAGGGCAGCGTAATAACAAAAAAGTGCTAATCGCAGAAACTTCCTATCCATTTACCTTGAGCTGGAACGATTGGACTAACAATATTGTAGGGCTTGACACTCAAATCATCCCGGGTTATTCACCAACACCCGACGGACAAAAAAGTTATTTACTAGCCATAAAATCGATGCTTAAAGCTTCACCATACGGAGGAGGTTTTGCTTATTGGGGCTCAGAATTAGTCGCATTTAAGGGACCTCAAGCCACTAATGGTTCGCCATGGGAAAACCAAGCTTTGTACGATTTCTCGAATAATTTGTTACCCGTAATTGCTGTTTTTGGAGCTAACTAAACAGCGCTTTTAAACGCTTATTTTTTTTCTTGAAGCACTCGTTTTGTTTTTTTTCACCAGTGTTCCCGCTATTCGCTGTATCTCTTGTGGCGAACCCCGCCACAAGAGGATGCCGCTGCTGTCGGGGCTAGGAATTGCGATTTAGGCAATATAATAAACTTTCAAAAGCACAATTGAAAATTTTAGTACCACTACTTTAATGCGTTTTTTGAAGCTAATTAAGTCACAACGCCTTGATTACATACGTCACAATGCCCCAAATGATGAATTGGTTTTCTTCGGTGATTTTTAGGGGTGGATAGTTGGAGTTCTCCGGAATCAAATACAAACATTCTTTTTCTAGCTTGATTCGCTTTACTGTAAATTCTCCATCCACAAAACAGATGGCAATTTTATGGTCTCGCGGTTCTAAACTTCGATCCACTACTAAAACATCTTTGTCATTAATTCCTGCATCAATCATCGAATTACCTTTCACTTTGATATAAAATGTAGCTAACGGATTTTCGCTTAATTCTTTATTTAGGTCAATGTTGTTCTCCATAAAGTCAGCAGCTGGCGATGGAAATCCCGCTGAAACGCCCTCTTTTATGTACGGAATTCTTACGTCGCTTTCATAATCCGGAAGGAAGAAAGTGAGTTTTTTAGGTTTCTTTAATGACATTGTATTTCGAGTAAGTCGCTATAATTTGTAGTGTATCTTTTTGACAGGTGATTTTGTTTCATGTTCCAAGTCAGCCCCAAATTTTGAGTGGCTAATTTTACTTTTTTTACTCCAATTTTTTTATTTAAGAAATCTATTGTTTTCATGAGTGCCAAATGTTTTGGATTTTCTTCTTCAAATAATTGAAACTGTTTTTGGTCTTCAGGGCGGAGTGAAGTTACAATGACGCCTGCTTTTTTGAACTTAATGGTTTCATTTCCTTGGTACAGTTTCTGTAACATTTCAATGGCAGTATTCGAAATAGTCAAGGTCGAATTTGTACCAAAAGGCAAAGTCACGGTCATTGTATGGTAGTATTTTGAGACTTTAACGGTGTGCCTGTCTATTACTAATAGCACGATAATGGTATGACAACACGATTTCTGATTGCGTAATTTCTCGGCACATACCGCCGCAAAAGTGCTTACACGTTCCCGTAGCAAATCATAGTCGGCAATTTGTTTTGGGAAACTTCTTGTGGTGGCAATGCTCTTTTTTTGTTCTGGAAGTTCTTCTAATTCCAATACTGATTTGCCCTCTAGTTCATATTTTAGTCGCAGACCAACCACGCCTAATTCTCTCCGAATCCAGTTTTCTTGTTGTGGTTGGATAAAGTCAAAGGCGGTATGAATATTCCGCAATTTTGCCTTTTTTGTGGTGCGATGTCCAATTCCCCATACGTCTTCAATTTTTGTCCATTTTAAAGCTTTGATTCGTTTTTCATCAGTATCAATAGTATAAACGCCTTGGGTTTTTTCTTGAAATTTTTTAGCAATTTTATTCGCCACTTTTGCCAATGCTTTTGTTGGCGCAAAGCCAATGCAAACTGGAATTCCGACCCATTTTTGCACTTTGGTTTTCATCTGAATGCCGTAGTCATGATAATCAGGAACGGCCATTCCGTCAAAATTAAGAAACGCTTCATCAATGCTATAAACTTCTAGATTTGGAGTAAACCCCTCTAGTATTTTCATCACACGATTACTCAAATCGCCGTATAGCGCATAGTTAGACGAGAACACCGATACGTTTTTTTTGTTTAGCAAGGCTCTAATTTGGAATTCAGGCGCACCCATCGAGATGCCAAGTGCTTTTGCTTCGGCACTTCGCGCAATGACACAGCCGTCATTATTGGACAAAACCACAACGGGCTTTCCATTTAATTGGGGCTGAAAAACGCGCTCGCAAGACGCATAAAAATTATTGCAATCGACTAAAGCATACATTTGGTAAAATTACAATTTTGTGGCTAGATGTTTGTAAAGGGAGAACAGATTTTTTTGAATTGTTGATAAAAAAGAGGCGCTACGACTGCGTAATATTTTATTGTTATAGCGCTAGTAGTTGTTCCGAAACCACACTTTTTGCCATTCTCTTTTTAGGATTAAGAAAGCAACTTGTTCTGATAATTGAACCAAATCAGAGCCGTCTAAATTTTTAATTTGTTCTTCGGGGACGTCAATGATGTAGAGTAAATTGAGGTATTCTGCAAACTTGTACTGAATTAGGCGGTAGATTTTTTCTTTTAATTCCAGTTTCAATTCGAGCGGTTTTATAGCTAAAGTGAAATCAACCGACTCATTCGCGAGGTTAAAGTCCTTATTGATTTGCTCCACTAATTGCGAATATAAATCAAGACTTTCAGCTTCAGAAAGGAGAATATCGGCAGAAATGGGAACAATATACATGAGTCTTTTTATAATAATTCCGTTATACGTTTCGTTCCATAAGATTTTGTCCAAAAGCAGTCAACATCGCTTTCTTTTCTTGGCTAATCGCTATTTTTTCTAGGGTTTCAAATGCTTTAAGCGTAAATTCTTTTATGGCATTTTGTGTTGCCTCTGCCGCTCCTGATTGAATAAATAATGTTTTGACCGAATTTATTTTGTCGGTTGTATCGGCAGGGTGAATTGAGAAAAGTTGGGCGAGTTGCTCCGCTTCTTCTTTTTTAGAAAAAGCAATTGTTTTTAGATAGAGGTAGGTTTTTTTATTTTCAATAATATCGCCTCCTACTTGTTTTCCAAAAGTTTTTGGATCACCAAAGGCATCCAAATAATCATCTTGTAATTGAAAAGCAAGACCTAAATTCAATCCGAAATCATAAATTAAATTCGCATTTTCGTCAGAAGTATTCGCAATAATTGCACCCATTTTCATGGCTGCAGCCACTAAAACAGCGGTTTTATTTTCAATCATTTTCAAGTATTCTGTAATCGTGACGTCCTCTCTGGTTTCAAAATCAACATCCCATTGTTGGCCTTCACAAACTTCTAGTGCGGTTTTGCTAAACAGCTTGGCTAAGGCTCTAAATATGGCAGGTTCGTACTGTTCAAAATATTGATAAGCCAAAATTAACATTGCATCACCAGATAGAATTCCGGTATTAATGTTCCACTTTTCATGAACTGTTTCTTGTCCTCTTCGTAATGGAGCATCGTCCATAATGTCGTCGTGAACTAACGAAAAATTATGAAAAACTTCAACGGCCATGGCAGCAGGAAGTGCTTTTTCAAAAGAGGTGTCAAAAATTTCCGCAGTCATCAAGGTCAGTATCGGACGCATTCTTTTTCCGCCCAAACCCAAAATATAGTCAATGGGTTGGTACAAATTCTGAGGCTCTTTCAGAACAACTTGACTCGTTAAGTAAGAAATAAAATGATCTTGATAAGCACTAATTGATTGCATAAAAATAGCTACATGATTGAACGACTTCAAAGATACAATTCAATTAGTAATATCAAATACCGATTGGATAAGTTTTATAGCAAAAAGAGCTAATGTTAAATTTATGCAAATACTTTGGAAACTTTTTTTGTATTCAAAGTTTCCAAACTATATTTGCACACGATTTTAAGCAGTGAAAAGTCAAGAAGTCGATTCTCAAGAAAATGAAAGAAAAAATTATTGCAAAAGCAAACAATTTATTTTTATCGCTAGGATTCAAAAGCATCACAATGGACGACATTGCGAGAGAAATGAGTATTTCCAAAAAAACAATTTATAAATATTTTTGTAATAAAGAAGTTTTGATTGAAGAAAGCACGTCTGTTTTTCACAATCAAATACACGAAGGAATTAACCGCATCATTGAGAAGAATTATAATGCCATTGAAGAAAATTTTGAAATCCGGAAAATGTTCAAAGAGATGTTCCAATCTTCAGATACCTCCCCTATCTATCAACTAAAAAGGCATTATCCAGAAATTTATGAGAAAGTTATTTCACGTGAAGTAGACGAGTGTGATACTCTTTTTAGAAACAACATACAAAGGGGAATTAGTCAAGGATTGTACCGAAGTGAATTGAATGTTGCTACCTGTTCCCATTTTTATTATATATTAATTTTCGGAATTAATGAAGGAACCCGCTCGGAGAAAGAGGCTAAGAAATTAGAATTAGAAGCTCTTGAATATCACACAAGAGCCTTGGCAACTGCCAAAGGAATACTAGAATTAGAAAAACAAATAATCAAACTTAATACCTAATAATAAAGTACATCCATGAGAAAAACAGTTGGAATTACGCTACTATTTTTTGCTTTAGCAGGCTATTCCCAAGAAACCAAAAAGCCTCAATCATTTAGTTTAAATGAGTCTATTGAATTTGCATTAAAAAACAACTATGTTGCAATCAATGCGGGTCGAGATATTAATAGCGCAAAGGAAAAAAAATGGGAAACTACCGCAATGGGATTGCCGCAAATAAATGCCAATGTTGACTATCAAAACTTTTTAAAACAACCCATTTCCTTAGCTGATTTTAATCAAGATGGTATAGATGAGCAATTTGTTTTTGGTACAAAACAAAATTTAAATGCTCGGATAACGTTG
>JBIHZQ010000071.1:0-10280 GCA_044231345.1 Flavobacterium sp. | reverse complement strand
AACGTTTTGCAGCTTGGCGAGGTTGCGAGCTTCGGAACCGATTATTTTCTATCAAAGATAAAATTTCTTGCGAAATGTAAACGTGTATTTACTACAAAATTCGCAATCTCGCCAAACGCCTGTTGTGCGATGTATTAATATGAATAATTCAAAGGTGGATTTGTATTTGGATTATTTATTGTTATGGTTTCTAAAGTATTGTCAACCAATCCACTCTTAAATTTATAAATTGTTAAATAATTTTCGCCGAAAACGCCAGGAATGGTTAATGTTGTATTTAATCCGTTCGCATAACCAAAACCTTGACTTGTAGTTTGTTTTGTTAAAAATCTATTGTAACCACGTTGAAAACCATATTTTATTCTATTTCCAACTCCAAATTGGTCATTAGGTGTTGTCAAGTTGAAATTATTTAAGTTAACTACAAAATTTGTTTTATATGGAATTTTATAGTCAATGGTTGTAATTTGGGTTCTATTTTCTAAACCTGAAAATGAGCATTCATTAATTCTTGGAGCAACTTCATTAACTAATTCCGAAGGTTTATAAAATTCATTTGTAATTGAATTTTCAATTTTATTTTCGTCTATTGTTAAGTGAAAAAAACCTACGTTAAATTCACTGTCTTTTATAAAAGCTTCAATCGTATAATTTCCATTATTGTCTGTTTTAGATTTTGCAATAATTCTGTTGTAATTTGCTCCGATTTGATTTAATGAATAAGATAATGTAATTTCAACATCAGCAAGTCCGACGTTGTTTTCAGTAAATATTCTACCATTAAAAACGTTACAATTTCCATTACAAACTTTATCAGTATCATCATCTGTTCCGTAACAAGAAGTTAAACAAATACTTAAAACTAAAAATAGACATTTAATTAAACTTTTCATACACTATTTTTTAAATTATATTTTCTTATTTCCACGATTTTTCTAAATATATCGCACAACGTTCCGCTGCCTGTGGTCTGTTGTGGAAGTTCGTAACCAGAGTATTTTCGGCTTAACGAAAATATGATTGCGAAACGGTAATTCCACTAAATTCCACAATAGCCACAGACAGCTGTTAGGGCTTCGGTTTTTTCGCCATTCCGATTTTCACGTTTCAATTTTCGGTTACGCTTCTGCACCGTTTTAAAGTCAGAAGTATTATTTTAATTTTTAGTTATGCTTAAAATTCTAAAAAATATACATAAAAAATCAATGCTAAAATGGATAATAACAAACAAACAAATGTCGCTATTTCGGAAAATTTATAAAACTTGTGTTTATTTAAACTTTCGATTTGCAGGTTATTTTCGGAAGGGTTCTCGATGTATTTTAATATGTTCGATTTACGAAGTTGAACCTCTTGTTTGTAAGCGTCTATTTCGTAAAACCGAATTATTAATGAAAAAAGGATACATAGTGCAATTAAAATTATCGCTAACAGAAACGCAATTTTCGCTTCTTGATTTGGAATCGGAGAAGATTTTAACCCAATTAATAAACCTATTAAACCAACAGAAAGAGTGGAGATGGATTTAAAATATTCAAAATACGAATTGTCTTTTTTGGCTTGTGATTGTTCAAAGTTATTAAACAATTCTTTTAAATATTTTCTATCCATAGTTTTTTCTGTATTTCAGTTCTTTAAACTGAGCCCTAACGTTTCGGCGCTTGGCGAGGTTTGGGATTAACAAAGCCTAGACTTTCGGTTAAAGATAGAACTTTGCTGACACAAAACCAACTTAAAATTAAGCCTAAAACCCAAATCTTGCCAAACGCCTGTTATGCCTTCGTTGTTTTTTTTTCTTTACGTTTGGTAATCTCAATTTTATGCGTAAATTTGTAACCATTGTATAATGTTAAACAACTTGGTTATGGATAAATATATTTCACTTACAGAGGCTTCTGAATTAATTGGTAAAAGTAAAGAAACTTTAAGACGTTGGGATAGAGAAGGTAAATTGTCTGCCGTTCGTGAGCCTATGAGCAATTATAGAGTTTACAAAAAAGAACAATTTACGTTATTTTCTGATTTTTTATTTGAGAATAATGTTGAAGAAGTTTCAAATTATGTAGAACCTGAAAATAATTATTCTGTTTTAGAACTTTTTGCAGGTGCAGGTGGACTTGCAATTGGTTTGGAAAAAGCAGGAGTAAAATGTGTTGCTTTAAATGAAATTGATAAGTCTGCTTGTAAAACTTTACGCAAAAATCGTCCAAATTGGAATGTTTTAGAAGGCGATATTAAAGCATTTGATTTTTCAGAATATCATAATAAAGTTGATATTGTAACAGGTGGTTTTCCTTGTCAAGCGTTTAGTTATGCAGGAAAAAAATTAGGTCTTGCCGATGCAAGAGGAACTTTATTTTATGAATTTGCAAGAGTTGTCAAAGAAGTAAATCCTCCAATTTGTATTGGCGAAAATGTTAGAGGTTTGTTGAGCCACGAAAATGGAAAAACATTGCAAGGGATGGTTTCAATATTAGATGAAATTGGATATAATGTTGTTCCTGTACAAGTGTTAAAAGCCATAAATTTCAAAGTTCCACAAAAAAGAGAACGCCTTATTTTGGTTGGTGTAAGAAAAGATATTGATTTAAAATATGAATATCCAAAACCATATAAAAAAATCTATAACCTTATCGATGCACTTAAAAAAAGTGATTTATTTGATTGTGATGTACCCAAATCGGAAGGTTCAAAATATCCAAAAAGTAAAGTTGATGTTTTAAAGTTAGTGCCTCAAAAAGGTTATTGGCGTGATTTACCACTTGAAATTCAAAAAGAATTTATGGGTGGAAGTTTTTATCTTGGTGGTGGAAAAACAGGTATTGCAAGGCGTATCGGTTGGGACGAACCTTGTTTAACACTTACTTGCAGTCCTGCACAAAAACAAACGGAAAGATGCCATCCAGAAGAAACACGTCCTTTTACAGTTCGTGAATACGCAAGAATTCAAACATTTCCCGACGAATGGATTTTTGAAGGCTCTGTTTCACAACAATATAAACAAATTGGAAATGCTGTTCCTGTAAATTTGGGTCGTGAAGTTGGCTATTCTATTGTTAAGTTTTTAAATCAATATTATAGCTTGTCAAAACCTAAATAATAACTAAAATTTTCAAAAGTTATTTCGTCTAAAATTTTTCTTTCAGACTTTGATGCACTTTCGCTTATTTCTGTTAATGCTGAATTTACAATAGCTTCTGATTTTTTGATAGTTTTCAAAAAGTCAGCAATTGCTTTAGGTAAAGATTTGTAAAGTTGAAAAAAAGCATCGTCTTGTTTTGAAAGTAATTTGTAAAATTGGTCGCCCGAAATTTTATAAACTCTGTCGTGTTTATATGAAGTTCCGTTTAAAGATGCTTCCCATTTTTCGTTGAAACTACTTGTTGCCAATATCTGAACCCAATAACATTTTGATTTTGGATATTGGTTTGCATAACGTTGTAATTTTTGAAACAAACTTTCAGCAGCACTACTATTCATTGTATTGTGTTTGTTCTTTATGTCAGCAAACAAAGTGTTGTTTTGTGCTTTTATGTCGTAACCACTTAAATTGCCTTTTTCAAAACCAATAATTCCACCTAAAACTTCTTCGTGAAAAGTGCCAATAGCATTGTTTATTGATTTGTCAATTTGTCGCAATATTTCAGCTTCTATTAAAGTTTCTTCGTCTAAATCGTTAAATTTTGTATCAAAAGTCAGTTTGATTGTGTCAATTTTATTACTGTAAAATTTCTTTTTGCTAATGTCGTTCTTTGCTGCCAGATACGATTTATGAAGATTAGCAATACAATTCATCAAGTGTTCGTCAGTTACAAAGTCAACGTATTTATTTTTCATCTATTTTCTTAATTGTTAAAATTCGGTCGCTAAATTACTTCTTTTTTGTTAAATTTTGTACTGTCGGTCGAATTTTGCACCGTTGCCCTACAATGAGGCATAACGTCTCCCGGCTTGGTCGTCGTTTCTGAGGGAGTTTTCTCCCGAAAGAAATGCGTCCAAGCCGGTGATGTCGGCTGTCCCTGAAAGGGGCGGGCGCATCGCCAGGCGTAGCCGGGAGACGATGGTAGGTAAGCCCGGAGGGATTGCCTACCATCGTTCCGGCGCTTGGCGAGGTTGCGAACTTCGGAACTGATTATTTTCTATCAAATATAAAATTTCTTGCGAGAAATAAACGTGAATTTACTACAAAATTCGCAATCTTGCCAAACGCCTGTTATGAGCAGCCTTGTGTCGAATAAATTAATTCTGAATCATGACCATTAACAAAAATCGGAATCTTTGTCCAATCCTCATTTTTATTTTTAGCGATATTATATGTTTTTTCAAATAATTGTTGCAATCTTAAATAAATTAAGATTTCACACAAGTCACATTGAGTTTCTAATTCCCATTTTTCATTCTCAATATAATCTTGATAAGCTTTTTGCAAATCTTCAAGCCCTTTAATGACTAAGTGTTGGTTTGAGTCATAATCAAAATCCGCAAGCCAATCTGGATCTTCCAAATCATTACAAAAACTGAAACCAAATAAAGATATGAACCATAAGTCATAATTAATTGTAATTCCATTCATTTCACAAGAAATAGCCTTTAAAGTTTTTCCAGTTTCAGCACTTTTTTTAAAGAGTGAATTTATAAAACCGTTCGGTTTTCCTTCAATTTTGTTTTTAGCAGAAATATAAAATTTATTTAAATAAACATTTAAATCGGTTGAAAGATGAAATAAATTTCTACCAATCATTTTATGAAAATCAGAATTAGGTTGTGTTCGTAATTCTTTTTCAACTTTTTCGATTGCTTCGTCAAAATTTTTATTTCGAATTAATGGCATCAATTCCGATTCAAAAAGAATAAAATCCATAAGTTGTTGTTTATATATTACGTATTTCTTTAAGGTTGCTCATAACGTCTCCCGGCTTGGTCGTCGTTTCTGAGGGAGTTTTCTCCCGAAAGAAATGCGTCCAAGCCGGTGATGTCGGCTGTCCCTGAAAGGGGCGGGCGCATCGCCAGGCGTAGCCGGGAGACGATGGTAGGTAAGCCCGGAGGGATTGCCTACCATCTTGTATATACACTCAGTTTCTATGCCAAAAAATGAGTGTATCTATCTTTTTTAGCTGTATATACTCAACTCTAGTTGAGTACTATTTTTTTATAAATCATCAAAAGGCGATTTTATGTTTTGTATGTTTTTAGTACTTACATGGGTGTAAATTTCAGTTGTTTTGCTGCTGCTATGTCCCAAAAGTTCTTGAATGTATCGTAAATCTGTGCCACTTTCTAGCAAGTGTGTTGCATAACTATGCCGAAGCCAGTGCAAACTTACAGGTTTGTTGATTCCTGCTAATCTAATACTTTTTTTTAGAACTTCTTCTAAACTTCTGTCAGAATATTTTGTACTTTCTTGCTGTCCCTCAAATAACCATGTTTTTGGGAGGTATTGTTTATAATAGTCTCTTAACATTTCAATTATTTTATCGCTGATGGGTACAATTCTATCCTTTTTTCCTTTTGATTGTTTAATAACTAATAACTTCCGGTCGCTTTGGATATCCTTAAAAGTCAAATTTAATAGCTCGCTTCGGCGAAGACCACAAGCATAAATTAAACTTAACATTGTTTTATGCTTAACATTTGTTAATGCTTCTATGATGGATTTAACTTCCTCTTTACTCAAAACATTAGGTAATAATTTTGAACGTTTGGGGCGATGTATTTTATCTACCATCATTTTGGTTTCTCTTATGGTTTGAAAGAATAATTTAATGGCGTTGACAATTTGATTTTGGAAAGAAGCTGATAAATTGTTTTTCAGTATATAATCATTGTTATATACAATTACATCCTCGTTGGTTATTTCAGCAACAGGTTTTTCTCTATAGAAAATTAAGAATGATTTCAACGCTTCGCTATAGGTTTTAATTGTACTGGGACTGTAGCGCTTTGAATGCATCCATTGCTTGAATTTTTCTATTTGTAAAATACCTTCTTCAGAGGGAATAGTAGCGGAGTGTAATGGTATTTTAAACCGAATTCTATTTTCTTCAGTATCTGGAATGTACCACACCGACATGGATTGACTCCACCGTGAGCCTTCAATTAATTTTACACGAGCTATTAACTCGGCATTTTTTTCAAAAACAATCGCTATTCTAACAATTCCGTTGTGCTTTATTAATTTTGATTCCCACTTCATGGCGCTAAATTTTTATAAAGATAGGGAATGTAACTATGGGTATTTGTTTAATTGTTTTTTTTGTTAATTCGAGTATTCGTTTAATCTGTGGCAAAAAATATTTTAATACTGAGTTATTTAAAAATCACCTACGTGAAATTATAAAATCACCTACGTGAAATAGAGTAATGACGCTGGTGAAATTAATAAACGACCATGTTCCTATTTTTTATTCGTACTGACGTACTTCTTATCTTGACCTGAAGGAGGAATGAGTTCGTCAAGAAATAGGTATAAATAAAATCAAAACCCGCTACGATTTTAGATCCTAGCGGGTAAATGGTGTAAAGGTTTTGAGGAGTTTACGATATTAAATCCCCACAAAATTACTCGGTGTAATTTGCATTAATTCGGCTTTAATTTCCTCTGAAACGGCAAGTGTGGCAATAAAAGTATGAATAGCATTTTTATCAATAACCTCATTGGTACGAGTCAATCCTTTCAGTGCTTCATATGGATTTGGGTAGCCTTCTCTGCGTAAAATCGTCTGAATGGCTTCGGCAACAACCGCCCAATTTTTTTCTAAATCTTCATGAAATTTTGGCTCGTTCAACAACAATTTATTCAACCCTTTCAATGTGGCCTCAAAGGCAATTAAAGTATGCCCCATCGGGACTCCAATATTTCTCAAAACTGTACTATCAGTCAAATCGCGTTGCAATCTTGACAGCGGTAACTTAGCAGATAGGTGTTCGAAAATAGCATTAGCCATCCCCAAATTCCCCTCTGAATTTTCAAAATCAATGGGATTTACTTTGTGAGGCATCGCTGACGAACCGATTTCGCCTTCCTTAATTTTTTGTTTGAAATAATCCATAGAAACGTACGTCCAAATGTCTCTATCTAAATCAATTATGATGGTATTGATTCTTTTTAACGCATCAAAAAAGGCCGCAAAGTGATCGTAATGTTCTATTTGTGTGGTTGGAAATGAATGATGCAATCCTAATTTTTCTTCTACAAAAGAACTGCCAAATTGTTTCCAATCCAATTGCGGATACGCCACGTGATGTGCGTTATAATTTCCTGTGGCACCCCCAAACTTGGCGGCAAACGGAATGTTGAACAACAAACGCATTTGCTCTTCTAATCGTTCTACAAACACGCCAATTTCTTTACCCAAACGAGTAGGAGAGGCCGGCTGCCCGTGAGTTCTGGCTAACATTGGAATATCGCGCCATTCTACACTCAACTCTTTTAATTTTGAAATCAATGCGATTAATGACTTCAAATAAATGGTTTCAAATGCCTCTTTTGTAGATAACGGAATAGCCGTATTATTGATGTCTTGTGAGGTCAGTCCAAAGTGGATGAACTCTTTGTAAGGAGATAATCCCAATTTTTCGAAAGCGTCTTTAATAAAATATTCCACCGCTTTCACATCGTGATTGGTCACTTTTTCCGTTTCTTTGATCCAAAGAGCATCAGCAGTAGAAAAGTTTTTATAGAGATTTCTCAGGCTTTCAAAATGGCTCGCATCAACTTTTTTTAACTGCGGCAATGGTAATTCGCACAAGGCAATGAAATATTCAATTTCTACCAAAACGCGGTATTTTATTAAGGCTTCTTCTGAGAAATAAGGGGATAATGAGTGTGTTTTAGAGCGATATCTTCCATCAATGGGAGAAACAGCGTTCAATTCATTTAAAGTTGTCATGTGTTGCAGATTTAATCAGAAAAGTTTCTGATTTAGTAAGGGGCAAAAATACGGATTAGTTATAAGTTATCGGATAATCCAGATTATTTTTTTGTTATTTTTACCAAAAAAAATCCAACAATGATTGATAATGACTACTTGTGTTTTTTAGAAAACATCCTTACTGACAATAGGAAAGAACGTTTCTTGAAAGTACTACAAAACCGTACAAAGCATTTTACGGTAGCCATTGAAGATGTTTTCCAAATGCACAATACCAGTGCCGTAATGCGAAGTTGTGAAGTTTTTGGTATTCAGGAATTGCAGGTAATTGAGGAAAAATTTGGTAAGAAAATAGATAAGGAAATAGCTATGGGTGCCCAAAAATGGGTTGATATTACTTCCTTCGATAGTGTTTCAGCTTGTGTGGTCAATTTAAAAAGTAGGGGGTACCAGATTATTGCAACTACCCCACATGAAGAGGATTGTTTGTTAGATGATTTTGATATTTCCAAACCCAGTGCATTTTTTTTTGGCACGGAACGCGATGGATTGTCTGAAGAGATTATGCGCCAGGCAGACGGCTATCTAAAAATTCCAATGGTAGGGTTTACGGAGAGTTTGAATATATCGGTTTCGGCTGCAATAATTCTTCAAAACCTCTCCAATCGATTGCGACAATCGGATATTTCTTGGCAATTGTCCGAGGAAGAAATTCTTGAAAAACGAATGGCTTGGGCCAAAAACTCAATTAAGGATATTAAACGAATTGAGGAGCGGTATTATGCTGATTTGTTGAAGTAACCTATTTCTTTTTTAGGATTTTATATTCTTCATAACACTCGCTGATGGCATCCATAATTTGTAAATCGTTGGCCGTTTTTATAAAAGCTTCCGAGTAATTACAGCGTTCCATAATTTCAGCAATTTCTTTTTTGTCGATGCCTAAAAGAACGGCAATGGTTTCTCGGTCAAATTTTGAGGCCAATAAATTACGAACGGTATCGTCCTTCTTGAAGTCTTTCAGTTTTCGAAGTTCTTTTGATTTTTTCCCAAAGAAATTATAGAGCATGTCGGCAGGGTTAAAAATCGAGCCTAAAACGCGTCCAAAAGCGCCCGGAGAATACTCACCAGCTTCATAGCCTTGTTCTAATCCAGAAATGCTGTAGCGATAATTTTCTTTACTTGGTATTAATTTGGAGTCAATTTCTAAATAGCCTGTCAAGTTGTAAGGGCGAATTATTACTTCCTCTAATGCGATAGCGCGTTCCGTCATTTGGATGCGCGTAGTTCTGTTTTTTATCCAGTCATTTGTGACTCTCACTTTTATAGATTTGAACCCAATTAACGAAAGATGCAGCGTATCGTTCACCGCTACTTCTATTTGAAATTCTCCTCTATTGCCAGATACAGTTCCAGTCACCTTATTAATGTTAATGATATTTACGTTAGGTAAAGGGAGTGAGGTATTGTCATTTATAATTATTCCCTCCACTTTTTGCGATGGTTTTGACTCCTGAGCAATCAGTTGCAAACTACATAAAATAAAAAAGAAGACTACAAAATGTTTCATAAAAGGATTTAAAACTTTAAAAGTAGTAAATCGAAATAAAAAACAACGTAGTCTTCCTATAATTATAAGAAAATTAACAAAAAATATTAACTTCTTCTCGGTCTTTTTGCGCGAGGTGTTTCACCAAATCCTTCAGATCTTCTTGGAGCTCTTTCTGAAGTTCCTTCAGTTCTTGGAGTTCTATCAGATGAAAATCCACCCGTTCTTGGGGCTGCACTTCTTCCACCAAAACCACCTTCTCTAGGAGCAGCACTTCTTCCTCCGAAACCGCCTTCGCGTGGAGCTGAACTTCGTTCGCCTCTATATCCGCCAGAACTTTCTCTTCTTGGTGCAAAACTTCCTTCTCTTCTTGGACCTGAACTTCTTCCGCCACCAAATCCACCACCAGAATTTCTTCCGTTGTGGTCTCTTCTTCCACCGCCATCATTTTTAGAAATTTCCACATTAATACGACGTCCTTCTAATTGTACGTTGTTTAATATTTCCATAACTTTATCCGTATGCTCGGGTTCTGTATTAAAGAACGAGAATCCTTCTTTTACATCTACTTTAAACACATCATCACGACCTAAGTCTAAAGTTTCTTTCAAATAGTCTTTCAATGTCATCCAATCAAAGTTGTCTCTTGATCCAATGTTTACAAAATAACGAGTTGCCCCACTATTATTGTTTTCTCTAGCTCCTCCATCTCTATCATCGCGTTCTCGTCTGTCAGAACCTGAAGATTGAGAAGAAATATCTCTATTTTTCTTGTAATAATTAATGAAACGATTGAACTCAACCGAAACCATTTTCTTAATTAATTCTTCTTTGGTAAGTCCTTCTAATACACTATTAAT
>JBIHZQ010000147.1:0-3103 GCA_044231345.1 Flavobacterium sp. | reverse complement strand
GTACAGATAATGCTGTAGTGAAACCAGGTAAACTCTATGCGGTGAAATATCAAGTATATCAGCATTTAAGGGCTTCTCGTCCGTTGTTGAAGGGTAGATAGCTTGAGTCTAACAGTAATGTAAGACCTAGATAAATGATAAGGTATTGTTAGCAATAACAAGAACAGAATCCGGCTTACAGGTCTGCTTTTTTTTAAACTAACCCTTCAGATTCCGCATTGATTTTGAAGAAACTAAATATAGAACCTCCATAACTTTTCTTGAAAGAAAAATGCATCATGTGCTCTAATTTGGTGTATTTTGAATGTTCTATTACGAGCATTCCTTCCTCTTGGAGCATTTGTTTTTGAAAAACTAAAGTTACAATTTTCTCAAAAGTTGCTTGATCTAAGGCATAGGGAGGATCTGCAAAAACGACATCGTAATTGGTTTTACAGCTTTCAAGAAACTTAAAGACATCGCTTTTCATTACCGCAATATCAAAATCATATTCGGTAGCGATTTGTTTAATAAATTTCACACAACCAAAATCACCATCTACGGCAGTAATATTGTCACTACCTCTTGAAGCAAATTCGAAGCTTATGTTTCCCGTTCCAGCAAATAAATCAAGGACTTTTAGTGCTTCAAAATTAAAATGATTATTTAATACATTAAATAACGCTTCTTTTGACATGTCAGTTGTAGGACGGACGGGTAAGTTTTTTGGAGGAAAAATGCGTCTTCCTTTATATTTTCCTGATATTATTCTCACGATTGTAGAAGTATAAAATGTTTCAAAATTTCCGTTGTAGTCAAATTATTGGTTAACTGTAAGTCGGAAACAGTCAGTAATGAAACATTTCTAACATAGGTATGAGCAATTTTAAAATACTCACTTTCTTCAGTAAGTGCCCCGAGTAATTGTAAATTGAATTGCTCTGGATTTAAGTTAAGTTGTTCGGCTGTAAACAATAAATAATAAATAAAGTCAGTCGTGGTTTTGTATTCAAAAGAATTAAAAAGTAATAATTTTTGATTTTGCACGACTACAATTTCAAATTTGGAATTTGTAAAGTGAACATAAACTAGTTTTTCATCACTGTTTTTTGAACGATCTAATAATTTGGTAACCAATATAGTTGTAACGTGGGTGTAATTGAACTGGCCAAATTGATCCAATAAATAGTTATTAATATTGATATAGGGAATATAAACCGAATTCATTTCATAGTTTTGAAGGCTATCGTAAGTAAAGAAATCAGTTTCGAAAACTTTATTGGTATATTGAAGGTAACTTCCAAGAAAAGCTTCGTTAAATAAGGATTTTGGTACAAATGTGCTGAGATTATTGTCATGAAGCACAACCACTTCATCGTACTTTTTATTTAATTCTGAATGAGTCAATATTGCATTCGCATAATGCTCTTCTATAGTTTTAGCACTATTTTCTGTAGAAAAAATAATTTGTTCTATACGTGAAATTCTTCTGTTTAACGTATCAAAAACACAAAATGAAAATCCACTCAAAGAAACTTGTAACGTTAATTTGGTGTATGTTTTTTCTGCTATATTTGAATTGCTATTCATAGATAATGGACTAATGTTGCAAACTTACAAAATAAATAGCAATCAAAATGACAATATCAATTTTCAATAAGGTGTAATTCTTTTTCAATGGCAATCAAGAAAACTTTGCGTACTTTGCAATCAAATTTTTAGCATGAACTCAGCACAGTTTTATTCTACTTTAATTAAAAATTTTCCGTTTGCGACCACTAGTAAGCAGGATATTTTTTTTCAACAAATCGCTGAGTTTATTACCAACACAACTACTAACGAAATTTTCGTACTCAAAGGGTTTGCGGGGACTGGAAAAACTACGGTTATTTCAACCATTGTAGCCAATCTAGCATCGATCAACAAAAAATATGTTCTATTGGCTCCCACAGGTCGTGCTGCTAAAGTAATTGCTAACTATTCCAACAAAGCAGCTTTTACAATCCATAAGAAAATTTATTTTCCCAAAAAGGGCAGTGGAGGGGGAGTTCAATTTACTAAGCAACAAAACAAGCATACCAATACCATTTTTATAGTAGATGAAGCATCAATGATATCCGATTCAACTTCGGATTCAAAGAACTTTGAAATGGGGTCGTTATTAGATGATTTAATTTCATATGTCTATTCTGGAACGAATTGCAAAATGATATTATTAGGCGATACAGCTCAACTTCCTCCCGTAAACCTTGATATTTCTCCTGCTTTGGATATTGATTTATTGAGTTTGCATTATGACAAGGAAATTAAGCATATTGAGTTTGATGAAGTAATGCGTCAAGGCGAAAAATCAGGAATTTTAGTAAATGCAACAGAATTAAGATCGGTGTTAAATGATGCTTTTGTTGATACATTCAAGTTCAATTTGAATGGGTATAAAGATATCATTCGGCTTTCCGATGGTTATGATATTCAAGATGCAATTCAATCGGCTTATAGTAATTACAGTATTGAAGACACCGCCTTTATTGTTCGTTCCAATAAAAGAGCCAATCAATATAACGAACAAATAAGAACTCGAATTTTAGACAAAGAAAGTGATTTGTCGACAGGGGATTTTTTAATGGTAGTAAAAAACAATTATTTTTGGTTAAAAGAAACCGATGAGGCCGGATTTATTGCTAATGGTGATATCATAGAAATATTAGAAATCTTCTCCTTTAAAGAACTTTACGGATTTCAATTTGCAAAAGTTAAAATTCGAATGGTCGATTATCCAAACCAAATTCCATTTGAAACCGTTGTCATCTTGAATACCATAAAAAGTGAATCTCCATCATTGACTTATGAAGAATCCAATCGGTTGTATCAAGAAGTCATGAAGGATTATGAAGGGGAAACCAAGTTTAGAAAATTTCAAAAAGTAAAAGAAAACGAATATTTTAATGCGTTACAAGTTAAATTCTCTTATGCCATAACCTGCCATAAATCCCAAGGGGGACAATGGAACACTGTTTTTATTGAACAGCCTTATTTGCCAAACGGAATTGACAGCGATTATATTCGATGGTTATATACCGCAGTTACAAGGGCTAAAGACAAGTTGTTTTTGATAGGATTTAAG
>JBIHZQ010000146.1:0-3118 GCA_044231345.1 Flavobacterium sp. | reverse complement strand
CCTGTACGGCATATTCAAAGCGACAACCCAGTCGTGTTCCATCACCCAATAATTGTCTAAATAAAGGCAAATCATGGGGTGTAGAAATAATTAAAACCTCTCTAATTCCTGCCCAAATTAAGGAAGACAGTGGGTAATAAATCATTGGTTTGTCATAAATTGGCATTAACTGTTTGCTCACTGCTAATGTCAATGGGTGTAATCTAGTTCCTGAACCTCCGGCTAATATAATTCCTTTCATAATGTATGTTTTATTCTTTGGCTAATACTTGTTGTTGTTTATAAAATGCAAAGAAAAAATGAATAAATAGAAATATAAAAATGAAAAATAACGGCAACACAAATTTTAAATGACCATTAATAGATTCTTCATTTTTAATGTTTTTAGTAACACTTAAGTCCTTAATAGTTTTGTCAAAATTAATTAATTCTATTTTTTTTGCTCCTTGCTCTTTGATTAATTCGTCTTTTGATTTAATAATGTCGTTTAGCTGAGAGTTTTCATTGTAGTAAACTAATTTATCGCTTTTTTGTTTATTTGCGGCAGAAGTTGTCGAGAATTCATTTAAAATCCCATCAATTTGACTGAGCATTATTTCATTCGAAGCGATTTTTGCTTTAATGTTTTCTACAAAAACTTTTTGGAGGCCTTTGAAATAGTCACTAGCGTTTAAATAGTCCAAAATTGGCTGTACAGTCTCGCTTGTCTGTGTGGCGTTTTTTGTGGTAAGTGTAATTGTATGAAGACCATAATTTTTACTAGTAGTTTTGTCTTCAATAATTTTCTTAATATCACCTTCTTCGGCAATTAATTTTATTAATTCAAAATTGCTCTCGCTTTTTCCTACAAAATTATAGACATCAACTATTGGTGCTGCTTCAATTTTTAATAGTTTTTCAGGTTTTTTTATCCCAATCACCTTTAAAAAAGCGGTGTCTTTTTCTTTGATTTTGGAATCTAAGAGTTTAATTTTAGCATACATATAATCGGTGCTCCCGAAATTTGGCGCAACGATAATCTCGGTGGTATAGGTTTTTTGGGTGGTATCTAGGTAAAGCCCTAGTCCAAAACCAATAAAAAATATCGTTAAAAATGTCGCTTTTCTATTAATAACAAATTGAATGCAGTTAAAAATAAAACGATTTAAATTTGAAAAAACACCTCCTATTTTTTTTGACAAAAGGGTTAAATCAATCTCCTGATTGTCATTATTTTGTTGTTGATTATTCATAGCGGTTAATTAATATTAAAAATTTGCTCTACTATTTTAATGGTTATCAAGTAAGTAGGTTTTACTCCTGTTGTTCCTAATCCTCCAGAGGCTAGTGTGCTTCCGGTCTCTAATGGATTGTCAGAAGCATAATAGGCGTACCTAACTTTTACGTCTGGGTTAATACTTTTTCTAATCTTTGATGCCGATTGAATTGCTTTCTGATAATAAGCCCCTTCCATTTCTAAACCAATTACGCCCCAAGTAGATTCGTGAAAAAACTTCAATAAATCTTTGTTTTGTAATGATGTTCCTAAAACCGTAATCATTGGGCCCGCAACAACAGGAATATTATTCCCTTCTAGCATTTTTGCGGTCAATTCATTTTGGAAGAAATAATTATCGCCTGTTCCCTCATTTATATGGGCTGACGGAATCATAATGTCGCCTTTTCCTCCTTGCAAAATTCCAGCTTTCCCCATTATTGAAACCGATTCTACATTTAATAAAATATCTTTTTTATAGGGTTTTAGCAATTCGTCGATGGTTTCATACGCTTGTTCGCCAAAAGCATAGTCCATAACGATAATAACTGGTTTTTTATTATCTAGCTTTGCTTTTGGAAAAGAGGATTTATTCCAGTCAATTTTAGCAGTGTCAAATATTTGCACGTCTATATTGGTTCCCGAAGTGTCTGGTAACGAAATCATTCCGTGTAATTTAGCAAATTCTTCTACTTTATTTCGAAGTTCGTTTGCGCCTGATTTGCTTAATTCTTCATAAATAAAGAAATCGGATTGATCTTTAAACTTTGATTTTAAGACGTGTGTTGCAAAAATAGAATTCATTACTGAATGCATATTGGCACTAATGACATGAATCGGTCGGTCTAATAAGTCATTGGTTTTTAAAACCTCTTTTATGTTGGTTGCCCATATTTCTCCGTGAATATGATGGCCTAATCGTTCTCTTAAAATAGGACTAAATGTAATGGTACGTTTGTTGTTATCAACCACTTCTTCGATGGCTAATTTACCTAACCAATAAATAATATGTAAAAAACGGTCTGGTTTTTCTTTGGTTCCAAAGGCATCATAAATCTCTAAAACCTCAGCAAATGTTCTTCCTAAAATGTTGGCAGTATGAGAAATCGCTTTCTCTTTGTCCACTAAAAGTAATTTTTTATTAGCCAAAACAGCTTGCTCTAATTTTTGCCAATCGCGAGTAACTTCTCCACTTTCATCAATTAACACACGGTCTTTAATTTTGTGTGATTCGATAAAAATAAAGGTTAAATGGGTTAAAATATCATAAATATCTGAACGTCCTCGTGTGATTTCAACGTTCATTTGCTCGTCGTCAATTCGATAACAATTTCTTCTTCTTTTTGGTGGAATAATAGCCTGGAAATGCGATTTAGAATACCCTTCATCAGATGTTAAATTAATAAATCTGCATTCTTCAATTCCTATCGGAAGCCTTTCAATTACATATAAAAGCCCATTTAATTCGACTTTTTCTTCTGCAATTGTTCCATATATTTCAGGGCGTAGTAATAATAATGCTTCTCGCAATGTTTCTCCAGAAACCCCCATTGGTTTATAGAACCCTCTGTTGAACAAATGGCGCATCGTGATGTACAATTTTTCTACTGCACTGGATGATTCTTGTGCTCTTGAGCGAACTATATTTTTTATTTCTTTCATTTATTATTTATTTACTAACGCACAAATGTAAGGTTTTTATGCGTTAGTTGGATAGTATTAGGCTAATTGCGGGCTCGTTAATCATAACTTTACCTATTGATCCGTCGGTGTTTATTACTTGTTGTTTGTTCCATTTTCCACCAGAATACTCCAATTGAAAATCTCTTTCTACAAAATTGTATAATAAAAACGGATAATGGG
>JBIHZQ010000145.1:0-3120 GCA_044231345.1 Flavobacterium sp. | reverse complement strand
TTCTCCACTATTTTTTTTAACGATTAGCAAATGGAAATTAAAAAATACACCTCTTTTGAGGCAATAGATAGAGAACTTGAAGTATTAAAATTAGAAAAAGAACTCCAATATGAAAAATTAGTTTTTAACCTTCAAGAGGCAAAAGAATTAGTCACTGTTGGCGGATTAATTTCTGGGTTTCTGGGTTCCTATAAAACAATTCTGACCTATTCCTGTAACTTAATTTTGAATGTTGCGATTCCTAGAATTATCAAGTGGTTTAAGAAAAAGAAAAGAGGCGATTAAGCCTCTTTTTTAGTTGAATAAGATGGGTTAAATTATAACGTTTCAATAGCTTTTCGAATTCTATTTATCGTTTCTTCTTTTCCAATTAATTCTGCGATATCAAATAAGTGAGGACCTTTTAAAGCTCCAACTAACGATAAGCGAAAAGGTTGCATTACTTTTCCCATTCCGATTTCGTTTACTGTCATCCAGTCTTTTACCTTGGTTTCAATCTCTACAGAAGTAAAAACAGCAATATTTTCCAATATCGAAATCAACTCTTGCATTAGCAAAGGCGTTTCTTCTTTCCAGTTTTTTGAAGCTTTTTCGTCATATGAATTTGGTGCAATAAAAAAATAATCACTCCATTCCCAAAATTCAGCTACAAAATGTGCGCGTTCTTTTATTAAAGATACTATTCGGATCAACTTCTTTTCCTCCACTTGGATTCCTTTTCCGTGGAGTACAGATGAAAAAGCAGTTGCCAAATCGCTATTGGGTTGTTTTTGAAGGTACTGGTGGTTAAACCACTTATTTTTTTCAGGATCGAATTTGGCTCCCGCCTTATGTACTCTATTCAAATCAAAACTAGCAACTAATTCTTCTAATGAAAACAATTCTTTATCCGTTCCATCATTCCAACCTAATAAAGCAAGAAAGTTTATTACTGCTTCGGGGAAAAACCCTTTTTCTCGGTAACCCGATGATTTTTCACCCGAAATAAGGTCCGTCCAATCCAATGGAAATACAGGAAATCCTAATTTGTCACCGTCTCTTTTTGATAGTTTTCCGTTGCCTACTGGTTTTAGTATTAGGGGTAGATGTGCAAATTCAGGAGCTTCCCAACCAAATGCGCGGTACAATAATACGTGCAAAGGCATCGAGGGTAACCATTCTTCGCCACGAATTACGTGGGAAGTTTCCATTAAATGGTCGTCAACAATATTAGCCAGGTGGTACGTAGGCATTCCGTCGCTTTTGAACAACACTTTGTCATCGAGTAAATTAGTTTCAAAATTCACTTCACCTCGAATAATATCATTTAAATGAAGCGTTTCATTTACAGGCGTTTTAAACCGAATAACATAGTCTTCGCCGCTGGAAATTCTTAAGGCAACATCCTCTTTAGAATTCACCAAAGAAGTGTCTAGTTTTTCTCTATTGTGATGGTTATAAATGAACGTTTTACCTTGTTCTTCGTGTTGTTTTCTATGAAAATCTAACGCTTCAGCAGTGTCAAAAGCGTAATAAGCATTACCACTTTCTATAAGTTGATCGGCATATTTTTTATATAAATCTTTTCTTTCGCTTTGGCGGTAGGGGCCAAATTTTTCATTTTTACCAATCGTTTCGTCAGGAGAAATCCCAAGCCACTCCAACGCTTCAAGGATATAAGCTTCAGCTCCAGGAACAAATCTGTTTTGGTCAGTGTCTTCAATTCGTAAGTAGAACGTTCCGTTATTTTTTTTTGCAAATAAATAATTGAATAAAGCGGTTCGAACTCCGCCAATATGTAATGGTCCAGTAGGACTTGGTGCAAAACGCACGCGTATAGGTTTTGACATTAGTGTACTAATTTTTAGCAAAGATACTATTTCAATCAGTTATTTTTTAAGTTTTAAAAAGTGTTGCGTTTCTATTTAGAAAACTTTGTTGTTTTTTTAACGCATTAGCATTCAATTAAAATCGTACTTTTATCGGTTGAAATAAAAAATACAATTCAATTGGAACAACAAACCTTGATTTACAATAAATTAGAGGCGTTCATAAAGAAATTCTACACCAATGAACTTCTCAAAGGAACTATTTTCTTTGTCGGAATTGGTTTAATATACTTTTTAGTTACTCTTTTTATTGAATATTTCCTTTGGCTAAAGCCGATAGGGAGGTCGGTTTTGTTTTGGGGTTTTGTCATCGTTGAGGTGTTGCTTTTTACTCGTTACTTACTTTTCCCAAGTATTAAATTATTTAAATTACAAAAAGGAATTGATTTTGCTCAAGCCTCACTAATCATTGGCAATCACTTCTCGGAAGTTACCGATAAATTAACCAATTTTATTCAACTTGCGAATGATAAAAATCAATCCGAATTGCTTGTAGCGTCGATTGAACAAAAAGCTAAATTGTTACAACCAATCCCTTTTGGTAATGCAATAAATTTTAAAAAAAACATTACCTACCTCCCATTAGCGCTGCTTCCTATTGTATTGTTTTTAGTTATTTACATCTCCGGAAATAGTACAATAATTTCACAGAGTTTTAATAGGGTGGTTCATTTTAACCAACAATTTCTTCCCCCAGCACCTTTTCAGTTTGTTGTTCAAAATCAGTCATTACAAACAGAACAAAACCAAGATTTTGTTTTAAAAGTCAAAACAATTGGGTCAATAACACCCGATAAAATTCTGATTTTTATTGGCTCTGAAAGTTATTTTATGCAAAAAACAAGTGCCGGTTTTGAATACACTTTTGAAAAATCAACAACCAACACACCTTTTCAATTATCGGCTAATGATGTGTCTTCAAAAGAGTATGTACTCTCTGTAACTACCGTCCCTTCTATTACCGATTTTGAAATGAAGTTGTATTTCCCTAGTTACTTAAAAAAAGTTCCCGAAATTATTAAAGGAAACGGAAACGCAATTGTCCCTGAAGGTACACAGGTTCTCTGGAAATTAAAAACGATTGCTACTAATCAAGTGACGTGGTCGGATGTAACTGGTACTTCAAGTTTTTCTAAACAAACCAACCTTTTTGTTTTATCAAAAAAAATAATGCAAAACACGCTATAC
Organism: Flavobacterium sp.; assembly: GCA_044231345.1. Taxonomy (GTDB): domain Bacteria; phylum Bacteroidota; class Bacteroidia; order Flavobacteriales; family Flavobacteriaceae; genus Flavobacterium. Next base: position 64 of record JBIHZQ010000145.1, on the reverse strand, counting down.
CAAATTGGCACTTCCAACCAAAAAGTAAAAGACTACGAAAAACTTAATTATCAAATTTCAGTAC
>JBIHZQ010000144.1:0-3125 GCA_044231345.1 Flavobacterium sp. | reverse complement strand
TACAAATAAAAAGTCCTTAGACAATTTGTAATAAGTAATTACTATATTTGAACTACTAACGCAAGCGAGTAGCGACAATCTCCTTGGACTTGGGTTAATAGGCACTACTGGGTTGCGTCTATATACTAGTTATGGGTCATTTTAAAAGAACAAGATATACAGAAAAACGACAATGAATTGTAAAATATAAAATAAATAATTATATCGAAAATAATTATTTTTGCTTTTTGGTTTCACTCAATCAATATTTCATTCTTTTTAAAATCTTTATATTAAAGGATGATGTTAATATGAATGATTTTAAATTAACAGGGGAAAAAATTAGGTTGGATAACTTAAAATCAATTACAAAAAAAATAAAAACAATAATCGATAATATGCCATATTTAGACATATATTCAGGAAACTGGACTTATACTCAAGCTAGACATTTATTAAGGAGAACCACTTTTGGACCATCAATTCAAATGGTAGATAGTGCAACAACTTTAGGATTGAACGGAACGGTTGATGCTCTATTTGCACCCTTGGCATTGCCTGCTCCACCAGTGAAAACCATACCTGATGGGACTGGCACAAATCAATTAAACGATCCAGGAGCACTTTATGGACAAACTTGGGTAAATGCCGCTCCTTTCCCAAATATAAATCCTCCCATACTTCGAAATAGAGTTTTACGTTCTAGAAGCAAATCACTTTATTCATGGACAGTTTTGCAAATGCACTACAGCGGGTTGTCTATCAAAGAAAAAATGACCTTATTTTGGCACAACCATTTTGTAGTAGGAGATGCTACTATTGCTCATAGAGAATATGTATATTATTCGTTACTTAGAAATTTGTCTCTTAATAATTTTAAGGAACTCACCAAGCAAATTACTATAGACACAAGTATGCTCATTTATTTGAGCGGTGCCGAAAACACCAATGTAGCTCCAAACGAGAACTATTCTAGAGAATTGTTGGAACTGTTCACCATAGGAAAAGGTCCATTAGTAGCTCCAGGTGATTATACTAACTATACAGAACAAGATGTTGTAGAAATGGCTAAAGTGCTTACTGGTTGGCAAGTGCCACAATTGAGTGCTTTAAATCCATTAACAGCTCAGTTTTCTGCATCTAGGCATACGATAGGGACAAAACAACTTTCTCATAGATTTAACAATTCTGTAATTGCAGAAAATGGAGATCAAGAATATAAAAATTTAATCGATGTCATTTTTCAACAAGCAGAATGCTCACGTTTTATCACTCGAAAATTGTATCGTTGGTTTGTAAGTTCAGAAATTACGAGTGATATCGAAACAAATATCATAGAACCACTAGCTCTTATTCTAAGAAATAACAATTACGACATTGAACCAGCATTACGGGTTTTGTTGAAATCGGAACATTTTTTCCAATCAACAGCTTGTATGATTAAAAGCCCAATGGATTTGATGATGTCTGCAACAAGAGGTTTAGGAATCAATCCTCCACAAGGAAATGTTACAAACGAATATGATGACGCTTATCATATTTATATAATGAGTTCCGACATAGAGCAGGCATTATTCTATCACCCAAATGTTGCAGGGTGGAAAGCTTATTATCAAACGCCACAATACTATAAATTATGGATAAATAACCTTTTGTTACCCAAACGACATCAGTTTTGTAAATTGATGGTTGAAGGTGGTAGTTTTAGTTATAATAACGAAAATTATAATGTTACAAATCTAGTTCCTGTACTTGATATTGTCAATAATATTCCAAATGCTTTTGACCCTAATATCCTTATTAATACACTGGCAGAAATTATGTTTAATTACCCAATCACTACTGCTCAAGTAACCAGTTTGAAAGATATTCTTATTCCTGGATTACCCGATTTTGAATGGAGTGTTGAATATTCTAATTACCTTTCAAACCCTTCAAATACGGCACTTGCAGCTTCTGTTAAAAACAAATTGAAAAATCTTTTCTCTGTCATGGTTAGGATGTCAGAATTTCAAATAATGTAATTATAAAAAATGAATAGAAGACACTTTCTAAAATCAACGGCAATGGCTTCCATTCCACTTACATTAGGTGGATTTCCGCTGTTTGCATCAGCAAGAATCAATGAATCATTATTTGATATTAATAATGATAAAATTTTAGTACTCATTCAGTTGCAAGGAGGTAATGATGGTTTATCAACCATTTATCATGCGGCACAATATGCTAATTTACAAGCAGTAAGAGGTAACATAATTATTCCAGAAAACACTATTATTAATGTTCAAAACAGCTACGGTTTTCATTCTGCCATGCAAGGTATGAAAGATGTTTGGGACGCAGATGCGTTAGGTATTGTACAAAATGTTGGTTATCCTAATCAAAATCGTTCCCATTTTAGATCAACAGATATTTGGAACACAGGATCATCTGCCGAAGATTTTGATACCAAAGGATGGATTGGAAAGTTTTATGATTTGGAATATTCAAACTATCCAAACGGCTATCCAAACACCACAAATCCGCATCCTTTTGCATTGACGATGGGTAAAATCGTTTCGGAAACCTGTCAAGGGGTTAATGCCAATTATAGTTTATCATTATTAGACCCATTCAATCCCGGAACAGCTTTGGTAAGTGTTGGAAGCAGTATTCCTGCAAATTGTTATGGAGATTCGTTATCATTTGTAAATCAAACTGTGGCACAAACCAATGCTTATGCATCTGTAATTAGTACAGCAGCAAACGCAGGAAATAATTTATCACCAAAATGGAATACTTTGACAACAGAATTGTCTAAAAAGTTAAAAAATGTTGCAAGACTAATATCCGGAGGTTTGCAAACCAAAATATATGTAGTTCAATTAGGTGGTTTTGACACTCACGATAATCAAGTTGTTAGTGGAGCAACGGGTACTGGAATTCACAGCAATTTGCTCAAAGAACTTTCAGATGCTGTTGGTGCATTTCAAGACGACTTAAACTTATTGAATGTAAATAACAGAGTGGTAGGAATGACCTATTCTGAATTTGGCAGAAGAATTCGTTCTAATTCTGCATTGGGTACTGATCATGGGACGGCTGCACCCGTATTTTTATTTGGAACTTGTATTCAAAAACAAATATTGGGCGATCATCCTGTAATT
>JBIHZQ010000070.1:0-10433 GCA_044231345.1 Flavobacterium sp. | reverse complement strand
AATCTGCGTTAGAAGCCATTAAATTACCTGCAGTAACTAATGCTTGAATTTGAGAAGCAACAGCTGGTTTTTTCTTAACGATTCTCATTAACGCTTTTAACTTTAATGAATTACCAAATTTTTTCCATTTAGCAACATCACCACCGTATAATAAATCTGCAGTAGCAGTAATTTCTCCACTTCCACCAGTTAATAAAGTGTTTGCTTCGTCAAGCATAGCTAGTATACCATCGTAAACTGCTTCTTGAGAATCGTGTACTGGTTTGATGTTCCCTTCCACACCCATTTCTGAGAACGGAACTGGACCATAAACGTCAGTCAAAATTTGTAGTGCATTTGCTTTCATAACTAAAGCAGCCCCTTGCAAATTAGTATTTCCTTGGTCACCAGCTAATTCATAAGCACTTGAAGCTTCTGCAATTACACTAGCATACATAGAACTCCACAAAGCATTCATATTTCCTCTTCTAGGAATATAACGCTCTTCATCATTGTATTGAACTTTAGACCAATGTTGAGCCCAACAAAGACCCATATCTCCACCAATTTGTGCGTTATAAATAACATTTTGCGTGTTAATTATTGTAGTCGCTAACAATAGGTTAGGATCGGTTACCGGAGAGGAGTTTGGAGAAATATTAATTTCTTCAAAATCTTTATCACAACTTACAGCTGTAAAAGCTATTGCTGCTATAAATAAATAAAATATTTTTTTCATAGTTTATAAATTAAAATTTAACATTGATGTTGAATCCAATAGATCTTGCAGATGGCAATTGACCAAACTCTTGACCTTGTGTACCATTACCACTGCTAAATGCAGTTTCAGGATCAATGTGAGGAGTGTTTTTGTAAAGGATAGCAAGATTTCTAGCAACCACTGAGAATTTAAAATCTTGAATATTAGTTCCTTTTAACCATGCTTTAGGCATAGAATATCCTAAAATAACTTGTCTTAATTTCACATAACTAGCATCAAAAACACCAGATTCAGTAAAGTTAGAATAGTTATAAGCATATTGATTAAATGATTTTGCATCAACCACCACATTGTTTTGTACATAACCACCATTACCATCAGAGATAACGCCATTACCAACAACCCCTGTCTCACGACCGATTAGTGATTCTTCTAAGGTACCTGCATATCTACCCCACATGTATGACATAGAGAATACATCTCCACCCATTTTAGCGTCAAGTAAAGTACTCAAGTCAAAGTTTTTGTATTTGAAAGTGAAATTAGCACCACCAGTCCAATCTGGAGTAATGTTACCAATAACAGCTAATTGACTATTATTCTTTTTAGGCAAACCATTTTCAAAGATGATTTCTCCGCTATCCGTTCTAGCATATGGGAAACCAACAATTGCTCCATAAGCTTGTCCAGGAATTGCTTGTAACTGCATTCCCCATTGTCCACCTAAAGTATAAGAATCTGGACCTCCTAATGTTTCAACAATATTTTCGTTTTTAGCAAAATTCACATCAACATCAAAACTAAAATCTTTAGCTTTTAAAACTGTTGCTCCTAATTGCAATTCAATTCCTTTGTTAGTCATTTCTGCACCATTTTCCCATGAACTAGTAAAGTAAGAAGCTGCTTCTACTTGAAGAGGCAAAATCAAATCAGTACTTTTTTGGTTGTAGTAAGTTCCAGAGAAACGAACTCTATTATTGAATGCATTAACTTCTACACCAAATTCAGTACCTATAGTAGATTCTGGTTTAATGTATGGATTCCATTGTGTGTTAGGTAATGAAGACTGTGTTCCAAAAAGGTTAGTAGACAAACCATATGTTTTGTTAGTACTGTATTCAGATAAAGCACCTGAACTACCTACTTTAGACCAACCTCCTCTAAGTTTAACATAACTTAATTTTGTGCTTGAAAAATCAAACATATCAGAAATCACTAAAGATCCTGAAACCGATGGATAGAAGAATGAATTGTACTGATCTTTAAATAAAGACGACCAATCATTTCTTGCAGTAAAATCTAAAAACGCATAGTTTTTATAAGACAATTGTCCAAAACCATAAATACTATTAATTCTTTGCTCAAAATAAGAATTACTTACAGAAGCATAAGTTCCAGATTTAGCATTGGATAATGTAAACAATCCAGGTAATTCGATTCCTGAAGCTAATTCACCTACCATGTTAGTTCTAACTCTTCTCAAGTTATTCATACCTCCATTTAATGCTAATTTAAAATCATCATTAAGGTCTTTTTGATACGTTAAGATTGTTTCCGCATTGATTTCAGAATATCTTCTGTTCACTGCAGCAAAATAACCATCTTGGTATTCATTTGTCCCTTTTTCACTTCTAATAGTCTCTAATTGAGAATATTGATCGATTAACATTTTACCGTTGATAGAAAGACTTGAATTAAACTTGTAGTTAATAAAAGCCGATCCTGCGATACGGTCTTGATCAAATGTATTTCTATTAGTTTCCAATACCCAGTATGGGTTATTTTGGAAATTAGTATTCCAGTTTAAAGGCGTAGTAGCCGCTGGAGTATTTGCTGCAGCTAGAGGTAAATTTCTCCAATCTTTAAAATCAGAAAAATTAACGTTTCTTGCAGACCAAATAAATTGCTGTACTACGTTTTGATTGTTATAACCTACAGTTGGTAAATTGTTACTTTTATTATTGAAGTACGTTAAGTTCGCACCAATAGTTACTTTTTCACCTAATTTAGTAGTTCCATTGAAACCAACGGTAAATTTTTTGAAATCAGTAAAAGGAATCATCCCTGTTTCATCAGTATTACCAAAAGATAATCTGAAGTTAGAAGTATCATTACCACCTAATAACGTTAAGCTGTTAGATTTTGTAACTCCAGTTTCGTAAAAATCTTTTACGTTGTTTGGATGTGAAACCCATGGAAGTGGCGCACCACCTACTTTGTAAGAGTCCCATTGTACAAATGACAATCCACGATCCAATGCAGGACCCCAGCTCTCATCTACACCATCATTGTAACCTCCACCAGAACCATCTACGAATTGGAAGTAATCTGATGTTGCTCCTTGTCCGTATGAGTTTTGATAATTAGGCAATAATAATGGATCAGAAAATGTCATGTTTGAGTTGAATGAAACTTCAAATTTCCCTTTATTTTTTCCAGATTTAGTGGTAATTACCACAACCCCTTTACTAGCACGTAAACCATACAATGCCGCTGCAACTGGTCCTTTCAAAACAGTTACAGATTCAATATCGTCTGGGTTGATACTTGCTGCTCCGTTTGGTAAATCTCTACCACCGCCAGAACCTGCATTTCCAGAACTTGTATTGTCAAAAGGAATTCCATCTACAATAAATAACGCTTGATTATTTCCTGTAATAGAAGAGTTACCTCTTAATACGATTCTTGAAGAAGATCCAACAGCTCCAGAAGAGTTTGTTACTTGAACCCCAGCAACTTTTCCAGAAAGTGCATTAACAAGGTTACTTTCTCTCGCTTCAGTTAAAGCTTCTCCTTTTACAGTTTGAGCCGCATAAGTTACAGATTTCTCTTTCTTCTTAACACCAAGAGCTCCTACAACAACAGCCTCAAGTTCAACACCTTCTTTTAATGTAACATTAATAGTGTTAGATGAACCTACAGTAGCTGAAGTATCTGTCATTCCAACAAAAGAAAATACTAAAACTTCTCCTGCCTTTGCTTTGATAGAATATTTTCCATCTACATCAGTTTGTGTACTTCGTGTTGTACCTTTTACAACAACATTAGCACTTGGTAAAGGTCCTGTAACATCAGAAACCACACCTGTAACAGTTTTCTCTTGTGCAAACGAAAACTGCATTGATAACGCTAACAATAGCGTAAAAATCCATTTGAACTTTGATCTCATATTAAATTTATTTGAGTTAGTTATTCCGCAAACTTCTTAATAATTTCTTAAATAAACAAATTTTACTACATAATAATATTTTTTTTATGCAAAAAATAGGTAAGTAGTTTATTAATAAAGCGGTTAACAAGCATAAAATGATTAGAAAAAAGTAATAAAATTGTCTAAATTTTATACATTTATCAAAAAAACACATGTTACAGCCCTATTTTTTACATGAAAAACTTGAAGCAGGCACTGACGAAGCCGGTAGAGGCTGTTTAGCTGGGCCTGTAACCGCTGCTGCAATAATTCTTCCTCTCAATTTTGAATTATCAGAACTAAATGATTCGAAATTAATTTCAGAGAAAAAAAGATCTTTTCTAAAACCATTACTTGAAGATCGGGCAATTTCCTTCTCAGTAACCCATATAGAACCAATAATAATTGATGAAATTAATATATTGAATGCTTCCATAAAAGCGATGCAAGAATCCGTATTGAAATTAAATCCGCTACCTATATATATTATAGTAGATGGAAATGCTCCTTTTATCAGTAAAAAAGGAATTTTTAATTATCACGGAAAAATCTACTCAGATGAAGAACTTAAGTTTCTAAATACTATCCCAACCTCAAGCATTATTAAAGGTGACTCAAAATATTCTAGTATTGCCGCCGCCTCAATTTTAGCAAAAACATATCGAGACGAATACATGAATGCGATTCATGAAGAATTCCCAATGTACAACTGGAAAAAAAATAAAGGCTATCCTACAAAAGAACATCGCGAAGCCATAAAAAAATTCGGAATCACAAAATACCATCGATTGAGTTTTCGACAATTGGCTCTTTGAAATAGTTAGACTGAAAAAAAATGGCTCTCAAACAAAACACTAAAATGAAACAGTATTTTTTCTTTGACCTCCTCCTCAGCAACTTTTTCCACTCCAAGCTCAACATTTAATGAAGTCACCGCTTTACCCTTTATCCCACATGGAATGATGTTGTCAAAATAACCCAAATCAGTATTGACATTCAACGCAAATCCGTGCATCGTTACCCATCTAGAGGCACGAACCCCCAAAGCACATATTTTTCTTGCAAAAGGAGTGCCAACTCCAAGCCAAACTCCTGTTTCTCCCTCACTCCTAGTAGCCACTATTGAAAAATCAGCTAAGGTCAAGATAATAGCCTCTTCCAACAAACGTAGGTATCGATGAATGTCTGTAAAAAAGTTCTCTAAATCCAAAATAGGATATCCAACAATTTGTCCAGGACCATGATAAGTAATGTCACCACCTCGGTTAATTTTATAAAAAGTAGCTCCTTTGGCCTCGAGTTGCTTTTCAGTTAAAAGTAGATTCTCAAAATCACCGCTCTTTCCTAAAGTATAAACGTGAGGATGCGCGACCAATAATAAATAATTTGGGGTTTCAAAATGGGCTTCTTCTCTCCTATTTCGAATTTTCAAATCTACAATTCCCTTGAACAATTCTTCTTGGTAATCCCAAGTTTCCTTGTATCCTTTTATCCCTAAATCTAGAAGTTGAATCTTTTTATTCATTTGCTTTGGCGTGAAACGAGGCGCACTTTTTTAAATAATTTTTGAATTACAAAGATACAAAGTTATTTTTTTAATAATGAATCAAATCAGTAACCGCATTTTGGGAATTCCCACCGCATTTTACTTGCAACATCCATTTTCGCTAACTAAAAACCGATTCATCCTTTTTTTTTGAAGCTATTCCAGCTTTCCGTTTCAATCCACGCAAAAAAAGCGTGGGATTTCCTCTGCAATCTGGGCTAGGAAATTCGCAAATAAAAACGCTAGTTGGAAAATGAACATGAAAATAGTACCTAAAAACGATACCATTTAATAACTATAGCCAACAAATTTTCTAAAAACCATACTCTATCATCAGAAAATTTAAACGCCATTTGACAAACTGTTTTCTTTGAATACATAAAATTTCATCCGTTGCAACTTTATAACTTTAACACTATATTTGCAGTCATAAAAAACAAAATTAATGGCACTATCAGAACAAGAAATACTTCGTAGGGAAGCACTCGTTGAATTGCGTAATTTAGGAATAGAACCTTTTCCTGCGGCTGAATTTGTTACCACTTCGCATTCAAACGATATTATAACCAACTTTGAAAAATACGAAGGAAAAGAAGTCGTTTTGGCAGGGAGATTAATGGGAAAACGAATTATGGGAAAAGCCTCTTTTGCCGAATTAAAAGATGCAAAAGGGAGAATACAAGTATACATTTCAAGAGACGATATTTCTTCAGATGAAGAAAAAACAATGTATAATGTTGTATTTAAAAAACTACTGGATATTGGTGACTTTATCGGCATACGCGGAACGGTTTTTAAAACACAAGTAGGCGAAATATCGGTACATGTTTACGGCCTAACTGTTTTAGCTAAAGCACTAAAACCACTTCCCGTAGTAAAAATTGATGCAGACGGAAAAACACACGATGCATTTGCTGATCCAGAACAACGTTATCGAAGAAGGTATGTTGATTTGACTGTTAATGACCACGTAAAGGAAACCTTCATCAAAAGAACAAAATTGTTCAATGCCATGCGTTCTTTTTTTAACGGACAAGGTTACTTGGAAGTAGAAACTCCAGTTTTACAACCTATTCCAGGCGGTGCTGCGGCACGACCGTTTATGACGCATCACAATTCTCTAGACATTCCTTTATACATGAGAATTGCGAATGAGCTGTACTTAAAAAGATTAATTGTTGGCGGATTTGATGGAGTGTACGAGTTTTCCAAAAACTTCAGAAACGAAGGAATGGACCGAACCCATAACCCAGAATTTACTGCAATGGAAATATACGTAGCCTATAAAGACTACAATTGGATGATGAACTTCACTGAAAATTTATTGGAACACTGTGCCATTGAAGTAAATGGAACGCATGAAACGGTATTTGGTGAACATACCATTAATTTCAAAGCACCTTATGCACGAGTTACCATGACCGATTCTATTAAGCATTTTACAGGATTCGATATTGCTGGAAAAAGTGAAACTGAATTATTTGAAGCGGCAAAAGGAATGGGTATTGAAGTGGATGCAACAATGGGTAAAGGAAAATTAATCGACGAAATTTTTGGCGCAAAATGTGAAGGAAATTATATTCAGCCAACTTTTATTACCGATTACCCAAAAGAAATGTCTCCATTATGCAAACAACATCGAAATAATCCTGAATTAACGGAACGTTTTGAATTAATGGTTTGCGGAAAAGAAGTAGCTAATGCTTATTCTGAGCTTAATGACCCAATTGATCAAAGAGCCCGATTTGAAGACCAAATGCGTTTATCAGAAAAAGGTGATGACGAAGCTAATGGGGTAATCGATGAAGATTTCTTGAGAGCTTTGGAATACGGGATGCCTCCTACCTCAGGATTAGGGATTGGAATGGATCGTTTGATGATGTTTTTAACAAATAATTCGTCCATTCAAGAAGTACTGTTTTTTCCACAAATGCGACCAGAGAAAAAACAAGTGGCTATCGAATTAACGGAAGAAGAAAAATTAATAATTGACCTATTAAAAATAACAAACAATTCAATGGAAATTACTGCCTTGAAATTGAAAGCGGAATTAAGCGGAAAAAAATGGGATGCTTCGATGAAAGCATTGACCAAAAACGGTTTAATAAAAGTAGTTGTTTCAGGCGAACATAAAACAGTCGAGTTAATCTAGCTATTCACAAAAATGAAAATAAACTTATTTCTTTTATTACTATTGCCTCTATCTATAGGTGCTCAATCATTTAAATGGACGTCAGAACCAGAGCCATTTTCTAATGAATCAGATTACAAAATAGAACACGTTTTAGATCAAAACAAATTATTTAAAATCAAATCAAAATACAACGACAAAATTTTCAACACCGATGTTCTTGTTGATATTTTTGACACAAAAGTTGATTTTGAAATGGAAGAAACCAACGTGCTTTCTGTTGAACAACCTATGATGGGTTTAAACATGCTTACCCTAGAAGAATTATTCTATTTATCTGGTCGGAATTATATTTATTTCTTAAGTGAATTTAACAGAACTACCAAGGAATATGAATTGTTTTCTCAAAAGGTTAACATCGATACCAAGACAAAATCAAAGTTACAATTAGCCACCAAAATGCTTGGTAAAAACGGAACTAACCCCGGTAATTTTTATATAGCTCAGTCGCAAAACAAAGAGTTTTATGTGGTTTTAAAAGAACCTTCATACGACAAAAAAATTAATGAGAAAATAACTCTTTGTTTACTTGACGCTACCTTAAAAGTAGTGAAGGAAGTTGAATATGAATTCCCGTTTTCTTCCAAACAATCGGGAGATAAAACACTTTTTGTATCCAATACTGGCAGTGTTTTTATGGTCAAAAATATTGATTTACCAAAAACAAAACCATATTTAGCGGTCTATTTTTGGGATGGAGTCAACTCCACTATTAAAGAAACAAGTTTAAAGTTAGAAAACGATCTTCAAATCAATCAATATAAAGGACAATTTGTTGATTCTTCTTTTTATTTACAGGGATTTTATTCTGATAGTGCTCGCTTTTTTTCTGTTAGTTATGGTGAATCTGCTCCTTCTTTAGGAGTGATTAGCGGTCAATTTTCATTGTCTGGCGACTTGAACTATCTTACTTTAAATCCTACAGAACGGTATAAAAATTTATACTTGAAAGACGCACTTCATGAGGCCAATAAAACTTGGATGATTTTTGATCAAACCTACAAATCAACCAAACGACTTCCGTCTGCTGACCCAGCAAAACCATTCGATTATCGATATGAATTTCTTTTTGAATCAAAAGGAATGACAATTGCAATGATTGATAACAAAACAGGAAAAATGGAGTGGCTTAATAATATTGCTAATCCAGAACCCACAACCATAAACGATAATGGCGCATTTGTAAGTAGTTTGTTTTTTTTAAAAAACAAACAATTGTCGCTAATTTACAATGATACGCACGATTTAAATAAGGGTGCAATTCATATTGTCTATAATAGTCGAACCCCTGTTTTGCAGACCTTTGATGCTACTGGCAAAATGATTCAAAATAAAGAATTAACAGATGCTGGAGTAGGCGGCACAAAAGAACATTGTTTTGAACTTGACACCTCTTTCAAAGTTGATGCAGGAGAAAACACATATATTGTACGTTCTAGATGTGGAAGTAATGCCATTTATGGGTATTTGAAATTTTAGCCAAAAAAAGTTTCGGAAAATTGATTTTAAATGTTTGCCTTTTTTCAAAATAAACCTTTTTTACTTTAAACTGTCCTAGTTGATGTAATCTTAAATTAAAACCCTATGAAAAAAGTAATAGCATTAGCAATTCTATTTGTTGGAATGACAAATTTTGCACAAGAAAGAAAAGTGAATCCCCGAAAAGAAAGGATGGAGCAATTTACCCCAGCACAAAGAAGCCAATTGATGGCAAAAAAAATGACTTTAGAATTGGATTTAAATGAACAGCAACAAAAAGAATTAACTCAAATTATTAACGAGGCAGAAACTAGTAAAGACGCAATAAGAGCTCAGTCAAAATCCAATAATACTTTTGAAAAAGAAAAACGAACCAGTGAAATTTTTGCAAGAAAAATCAAAATACTTGACGAGCAAATTGTTTTCAAAACTAAGTTAAAAAAAATTCTTACTGAGGCACAATTTAAAAAATGGGAATCTAATATGGAGCATAGAAAAACCCAAAAAAGACGAAAAATGATAAAGAATAAAAAAGGTAGCGAATAAATATTGAATTAAAGTGTTAAAATAATTTTGTGTTTAACTATAAAATTAATTAGTTTTACCAAATAAATTTAATTTTAAAATTATGAGAAATCTAATTATAGTCTTATCGGTATTTTTCGCATTCAGCGCATCTGCTCAAACCAAGAAAGTTGGTATAAAAAAAGCACCCGCTTCAACAGTAGTTTCAACGCAAAAAACTTCTCCTGAAGTTGCAGCAAAGAAAAACATAGCTGATCTAATTGCTTTTACACCAATTACTGACGAAATGAAACCTATTTTATTAGAACTTTTCACTACAAAATACAAAATTATTAGCGATGCTGAATTATCAGTAGAAAGAAAATCGTATATCGCTGAAATGATTAGCAGAAAATTAGAAGCAACTCTGGACAATGCTACATTTGAAAAAATTAAATCAAATGCTGTATTGTTTAAGAACTTGACAAACTAATTTTATTTCTTATAAAAAAACGTCCAATTGGACGTTTTTTTATAATTCTTTCGAGATTTTTTGAACTGCCCGAATAGTAAAATCAAGGTCTTCGTAGGATAGTGCATCAGTAATAAACCATGATTCATAGGCAGACGGGGCAATATAAATCCCTTCGTTTAACAACCCATGAAAGAATTTTTTGAACGTACTATTGTCTCCTTTACTTGCACTTAAAAAATCGACTACCGGAGCAGTATCAAAATGTACAGAAATCATCGATCCAATACTATTGATGGTAAATTCAATTTTATTTTCACGCAATACTTTTTCAATTCCAGCAGCCAAATA
>JBIHZQ010000161.1:0-3184 GCA_044231345.1 Flavobacterium sp. | reverse complement strand
TATCGATAGCCGTTCGCGGCGGCAAGTCCGAGGATCCAGTCGGCGAGCACGCCGCCGCCCTGGCCGCCCAGTGCAAGGATCGCGATGGTGATGCGGTGACGGGTCATCATCAAAATGCCCGGCGTGCCAGCGCGCGGGCGGCGCGCCGCTGGAAGCCGCCGATGATTGCGGTGCGGACCGCCGCCGCCCAGCGGTCCGTGCGGTTCGGGTTGCTGATGATGCCGGCCTTGTAAAAACTCGGGCAGAGCACGGCGGCATGGGATGCCTCGCCGCACACACCGCAGCCGACGCAGCTATTGTCGACATGGGCGACAGGATCGAGCCGCAGCGGATCGGGGTTGGGCTTGATGGTCAGTGACGGGCAGCCGGAAATGCGGATGCAGCTATGGTCGCCGGTGCAGGTGTCGCTGTCGACGCCGAAGCGTTCGCGGACGACGCGCTTGCCGGATTTGATCGCGGCCGCGGTCAGTGGCTTGATCCGGCGCTGGCGGTTGAGTTGGCATTCCGATTGGGCAACGATGACCTTGGGCCCCCGTTCCGTCGTCGTCAGCGCGTCTTTCAGCGTGTCGCGCATGCCGGCAATGTCATAGGTGCGTGTCAGCGTCCGCGCCCAGGTGATGCCAAGGCCGCGCGCCGCCTTTTCGATGGGGTTGCCGGTCTTGCGACCCGCTGGCTGGGCGCTTGACGATAATATGTCCTGGCCGCCGGTTGCCGCCGAATAGCCGTTGTCGACGATGATAGTAACGCTGTCGTCCTGGTTGAAGACGGCGTTGCCGATGCCCGATGTCAGCCCGTTGTGCCAGAAACCGCCGTCGCCCATCACCGCGATCGGGCGCTTGCTGCCGGCGCTGCCCCGGAACGCCGAAGCGCCGGCCGTGCCAAGGCCATAGCCCATCGTCGTATTGCCGATATCGAACGGCGGCAGGATCGAAAACAGATGGCAGCCGATATCGGCGGAAACATGGAAGGGGCCAAGTTCGCGTTCGACGAGTTTCATCGCGGAAAAGATCGGCCTTTCGGGACAGCCGGTGCAGAACCCCGCCGGGCGCGCCGGGATGATCGCGGCTAGATCGGCGACTGGCACTGTGACCGGCACCGCGGCGGGCGCGCGTTCGGGGGCCCATTCGCGCAGGAATCCGGCAATGCCGTCCTTCAGCACGGCCCCGGTATATTCGCCCATGCGCGGCAACGGCCCCTTGCCGATGATGCGGGTGTCGAGATTGGCGCGGCGGACCAGCGTGTTGAGTTCATGCTCGATGAATTCCGGCTGGCCTTCCTCGACGATGAGGACGGCGCGCTTGCCGGCGCAGAAATCGCGCACCTCGTCGGGCAACAACGGGTAGGTGACATTGAGACAGTAGACCGGCAACCGCGCGTTGCCGTGGCTGTCGGACAGGTCGAGCAGTTCGAGCGCGCGGTTGAGACTGTTGAACAGGCCGCCCTGGACGATGATGCCGATACCATCGCTCGCCGGGCCGAAATGTTCGTTGAGCTTGTTGGCGGCGACAAATGCCAGCGCGGCGGGCCAGCGTTGCTCGATCTTTTCGACTTCGTGCAGGAAGTTGGCGGGCGGCAGCACGATGCGGTCGACATCGCGCGACGGGTTTTGCGCTGCCTCGCCGACCGTCATCGGCGGGCGCCTGTTGTCACGTGCGACAAAGCTGCCGGTGACGTGGCAGGCGCGGACGCGCAGTTCGAGCAGCACAGGGGTCTTCGATGCTTCCGACAGGCGGAACCCCTGTTCGACCATGTCGACGATATGGGTCAGGTTGGGCCGCGGATCGAGCAGCCACATCTGCGATTTCATGGCGAAGGCGTGGGTGCGCTCCTGCATGATCGAGGAGCCTTCGCCATAATCTTCCCCGATGATGACCAGCGCGCCGCCGGTCACCCCACCCGAAGCGACGTTCGACAACGCGTCGGAGGCCACGTTGGTGCCGACCACCGATTTCCACGCCACCGCGCCGCGCAGCGGATAATTCACCGATGCCGCGAGCATGGCGGCAGCGGTCGCTTCGCTGGCCGAGGATTCGAAATGAACGCCCAACTCCTTCATCAGTCCGTCGGCGTCGGCGAAGACGTCCATCAGGTGACTGATCGGCGAGCCTTGGTAGCCGCCGACATAGGCGACCCCCGATTGCAGCAGCGCCTTGGTAACGGCGAGGATGCCTTCGCCGTGGAAGACATCGCCCTCGCCGAGGCGAAGCTGTTCGACTTCCGCCTTGAATGAGCGTTCGGCCATGGCTCAGTCTGCGACAAGCGCGAGGACACGCAGCGGGCTGCCCGAGCCGCCGGCTATCTTCAACGGTGCGGTGACAATCACCGCGCCGGTCGGCGGCAACAGGTCGAGGTTGGCCAGGCATTGCAGGCCATAGCGGCCGGCGCCGTGGAACAGCGTGTGCGCCGGATAGGCCGGCTCCAGGAAATGCGCCTGCCCGGCATCGGTGCCGATGGTTTCGACGCCAAGGCCATGGGCATCGCGTTCGTCGATCAGGAAGCGCACGGCTTCGGTCGAAGGCCCCGGCGTATGGGCGCCATCCTCGCGGCGGTTGACGTAATCCGCGGGCGAACGCTTCGACCAGTCAGTGCGCAGCAGCACCCATGACCGCGGCGGGATACGGCCGTGGCGTGCCTCGAAGGCTTCGATATCGGCGACGGTCAGCAGGTAATCGGGGTCGGCAGCGCATTCGGCGACGATGTCGATAACGACGGCAGGCGCAATGAAGTCTTTGGGCGCGATCGTATCGACGGCATTGTCGGGCAGGTCGCGGCCGGTGATCCAATGGATCGGCGCATCGAAATGCGTGCCGGTGTGCTCGTTGACGGTGAATTCGTTCCAGTACCAGGCGACGCCGCGTTCATCATAGCGCGAGATCTCGCGGCTGGAAAAACCCACGCATTGCCCGAATTCGGGTGGCAGCACCAACGCCGGAGTGTCTGCCGAAAGCGTCTGGGTCAAATCGATGGTGCGGATTTTCGATGCGGCGATCGCTGCGGCAAAGGCGTTGAGCAGTTCAGTGGACATTTTCATCCTCCCGGCAGGTACCAGCGGCCATGCAAAATTTTGCAGACATTACGTTCAGATGCAAGTAATTTACGAGATGACTGCGGTGGCCTCGATTTCGATGACCGCCGCGGCTTCGATCAACGCGCTGACCTCGACAACGGCCATCGCCGGGAACAC
>JBIHZQ010000069.1:0-10663 GCA_044231345.1 Flavobacterium sp. | reverse complement strand
CAACCAACCCGGAAACATGGCAAATAACATAAACGGCAAGGCTAAAGCCAATGAAAAGCCGAACATTCCAATTATTGGAGCAATTCCACCTTTTGAGGCTGCTTCTACTAGCAAGGTGCCTACAATTGGTCCTGTACATGAAAAAGAGACAATTGCTAAGGCCAAAGCCATGAATAAAATCCCAATTACTCCTCCTCTATCAGCTTGTTGATCTACCTTATTCGCCCATGAATTAGGTAACATTATTTCAAATGCTCCTAAAAATGAAAACGCAAAGAACACCAACAATCCGAAGAAAATAATATTAAACCATACATTAGTAGAAAGCGCGTTTAGTGCATCTGCACCAAAAATCCACGTAACTAGAAATCCTAATAAGACATAGATTACTATTATTGAAACTCCGTAGAAAATTGCATTCTTAATTCCTTGCGCTTTGGTTTTACTTTGTTTGGTAAAAAAACTAACGGTCATAGGAATCATTGGAAAAACACAAGGAGTTAGTAATGCTGCAAATCCAGATAAAAAAGCGATGATAAAAATAGTAAACAATCCTTTTTGTTCGTCTTTTTTGGGAGCTGCTACTTCACTTTTTTGTGGTGCAACCAAGGTTGAATCTACCTCTTTAGCTGTACTTTGGGTGGAATCCACTTCGGGAATTAAAGGAGCAATAGTATCGGATACTGAAACTTCACTGACTGGAATTTCAAAAACAAATTTCTTATTTAAATTAATACAAGATTCTTTGCATACTTGATAATCGATGAGTAAATTTATTTTTTTTAATCTGGGATTAGCTATTTTTACTCGCTGCGTTAAGATTACTTTCTTTTCAAAATAAATTTCATCGACCCCAAAAGTTTCATTAAATTGTCGCTTTGAGGCGCTTTCTTTCATTTTACCAACTAATGCAAAGTCACTTCCTGTATTTTTAAAACTAACCTCCAAAGGCAATGGTCCGCCATCTGGTGTGAATTGCGAATACATATGCCATTCTGGCTCTATTGTTCCTAATAAGATTAAATTGTATTCTGTTTCTGAAATTTTTTCAGTTTTTGATTTCCACTTGATAGGGTCTAATACTTGAGCGAATCCATTGGCAAAAACCAAAAAAGCAACCAATGAAAAAAGAAATTTCAATTTACTATTTGTTGTGTTTAATTTCATTTTAATACTACTATTTGTAATTTATTTTGGGTAGTCTCCGCTACGCTATATCGTTCGTCCTGACGAATTCCAATGACCCAAACAATCTTAGAGTCAGAGCAGAGCAGCCACGTTTTTTCTTTTTCAAGCAACGACATTTTTTGGTCCTTGAAAAATTTACTTATTTTTTTAGATTTACCTCCCATTCCATAGGGTTGAAATAAATCTCCTTTTTTCCACTTTCTAATGGTAAGTGGAAATACTAACTGATTTGCATCAACAAATATACTAGAATTCTCAGATACTAATTCAGAATTTGAATAACTTAACTTTAGTTTTAAGGGAAAATTAATTTCAGTTTGATTTTCAAATAAAAAATAGTCTTGATTGTCTTCTTTAGTCGCAATCGAATTGATAATTAAATGATTTCTGTCCTTTATTATTCTGAAATCAGGGGCTAAAACCTGCTTTCCAGATTGTGCATCAACCAAATTATAAATGTCGTCCCAAGCACTGAAACCATACTCAGATAACCATTGGTATAAATACGATTGATAATTAGGCCATTTTTTTAGCGCAATTATATCAATATAAATCGCTGCTTCTTTTTTTGTTACCACCAAATCATAAACCATGGATGCTGAGTCGACAACCATTTTCTGTGAAGCAGCTAGAAAAGAAATCGTGTGCTGAAAAGAAGTAAGAAAATTTGGATTTAATTCTTTTAAGATGGGTACCAAATCATGGCGAATTTTATTTCGTAAATAATAATCTGAGGCATTGCTACTGTCTTCGCGCCAAGAAATTGCATTGGCATGTGCATAATCCAAAATTTGTTGCCGACTATAATTTAATAACGGTCTAATGACTAAATTATTCTGAGCCGGAATTCCAGTCAATCCCTCTAATCCAGTGCCGCGAACGAAATTTATCAATACTGTTTCTAATGCATCGTCTGCGTGATGGGCGGTTACAATATAATCAAATTGTTGAGTGGCTACTAATTCGTAAAACCATTGATACCGTAGTTCCCGAGCCGCTACTTGAATGGATAATTTGCTTTCGCTCGCAAAAGTAGCAGTATCAAATTGAGTAGTAAAATAGGGAATAGCTTTTTTTGTGGCATAGCTGCATACAAATTTTTGATCCTCGTCACTCTCTGAACCACGAAGTTGAAAATTACAATGTGCTAATGAAAATGAATCAGAAATTTGTTGAAACAAATGAACTAACACCATACTGTCAACCCCACCGCTAGTGGCGATTAGTACTTTTTTATATTCCAAAAATGGAAAGTTCAGTTGGATTTGTTTTTTAAAATCTGAAAGCATGTTCAAAAGTACTTATTTTTAATTACATCACGAAACCTGACATGCAATCAACGACATGAAATGATTCAAATTAGCATCCTATTAATTTAACACCGACCGCATCGCATTGGCTTTAAGCAAGCATTCGTCGTATTCCATTTCGGGAATAGATTGAGCAGTAATTGCGCTTCCTACAGAAAAAGAAACGTACTTTTTTTGTTGATTGTATAAAATACTTCGGATAACCACATTAAAATCAAAATCACCAATTGGAGTAAAATAACCTACTGCCCCGCTGTATAATCCGCGTTTTGTTTCTTCCAACTCTTCAATTATTTTCATGGCAGCAATTTTTGGAGCGCCAGTCATGCTTCCCATCGGAAAAGTTGTTTTTAATAGTTCTATCGGGGATACAAAATCCGAAACAGTTGAAACAATCGTTGAAATCATTTGATGCACTTGTTCAAAGCTATGGATTTCACAAAGTGATTCAACGGAAACTGAGTCTTTTTCAGCTGTTCGTGATAAATCATTTCGAACCAAATCAACAATCATAATATTTTCTGAACGCTCCTTTGGATTGGAGGCTAATTCGGCTTTAGATTTGGCATCCAATTCAGCGTCTTTAAATCGGCCTGAAGTTCCTTTTATCGGTTGTGAAATAACTTTATTTCCCTGCTTTCGCAAATATCGCTCAGGTGAAGCCGAAGCCAAAAAATGATGGTTGTTTTTTAAAAATACTGCAAAAGGAGGTTTTGAAATGGCATTTAATTTTTGATAAAGCATTACGGGTTGCAACTCTGCCTGTTCTGCAAAAAATTCCATACAAAAATTAGCTTCATAGATAGTTCCTTTTTGAATCAGCGATAGCATTTCGCTAACTTTATTCAGGTAAAGTTCTTTTGGAATTCGCTGTTGAATTGCTATCGAATTAGAGGAATCGCTATTTGAAACTGTACATTCGTTAATTGAAGTAAAATCAGCTTCAAACTCATCGTCACATAAATGTAAATAGTGCATTTCGAGTTGATTTCCCTTTAATAAAAATAGTTTTTTAGGTTGAAAGAAAAACAAATCAGGGAATGCTAATCCGTCATAATTGGAAGATTTTAAGGATTCGGTATCGTTTTTTAAGTCGTAGGACAAATACCCGAATAACCAATCTTTGGTGATTTGTTGGTAGCTTTTTAAATCTTCAAAAGCATTGTAATAATCGGTTGAAACGGTTGTGAAAGCATCAACAGCCAACAAACAATCGTAGTTGGAATAACGCTCTGGATAGTCATTACTGTCTAAAAAAACCACTTCGCGAAACGATTGCGACCAATGAAGAAGCCGCTCTTTGAACTGTTTAGGATTGGACACCGATTTCTTGATGATTGCTCTCAATTGCTTAAATTTAAAATGTAAAAGTACAACATTTTTAAGTGGTTCAAAAAGAAAAACCCGCTACTAGGAACGGGTTTCTTAGAACTAAATACGATTTTATTATACGTGCAATGCTCTATTGTCTGTGGCTGCTAGTGCCGCTTCTTTTATCGCTTCAGCAAAAGTAGGGTGAGCATGTGACATTCGAGAAATATCCTCTGCAGACGCTCTAAACTCCATTGCAGTAACAGCTTCGGCAATCAAGTCGGCACAACGAGCTCCAATCATATGGACCCCAAGTACTTCATCTGTTTTTGCATCGGCAAGAATTTTTACAAATCCGTCCAAATCTCCGCCAGCACGCGCTCTTCCTAATGCTTTAAACGGAAAACTACCCGATTTGAATTGAACTCCAGAAGCTACTAATTGCTCTTCAGTTTGTCCAACAGCAGCCACTTCTGGCCAAGTATATACTACTCCTGGAATCAAATTGTAATCGATATGAGGTTTTTGTCCTGCCAAGATTTCGGCAACCATTGTTCCTTCTTCTTCAGCTTTGTGTGCTAACATTGCTCCACGAACAACATCGCCAATTGCATATATATTAGGAACAGAAGTTTGCAAATGGTCGTTTACTTCTACTTGTCCTCTATCTGAAATTTTAACTCCTACTTTATCTGCATTTAATCCTGCTGTAAACGGACGGCGCCCAACAGAAACTAAAGAATAATCACCTTCAAGGGTAATGGTTTCTCCTTTTGCATTTTCAGCTTGAACAGTAACTACATCAACAGAACGTTCTACTGATTTTACTTGGTGAGAAACATAAAATTTCATTCCTTGTTTCTTCAAAACCTTCGTCAATTCTTTAGACAATGAACCGTCCATTCCTGGAATAATTCGGTCCATAAATTCAACTACAGAAACTTGTGCGCCCAAACGAAGGTACACTTGTCCTAATTCTATCCCTATAACACCTCCACCGATGATGATTAAATGTTTTGGTACTTCTTTTAACTTTAATGCTTCCGTAGAAGTGATTATTCGTTCTTTATCAATGGTTATAAAAGGCAATGAAGAAGGCTTAGATCCTGTTGCAATTATGATGTTTTTAGCTTCTAAAGTTTCTGAAGTTCCATCAGCTTTTGCAACAGCAACATGAGTCGCATCTACAAAAGAACCCAGCCCTTCAAAAACGGTAACCTTATTTTTGTCCATTAAAAACTTCACACCACCAGAGGTTTGGTCCACCACCGCTTGTTTTCGAGCAACCATTTTTTCTAAATTGACTTTCACTTCGCCAGTTACTTCAATTCCATGATCTGCAAAATGTTTGAATTCATCATAATGATGAGAAGAGGCTAATAAAGCCTTTGATGGAATACAACCTACATTCAAACAGGTGCCTCCTAGTGTGGAATATTTTTCAATAATGGCCGTTTTTAATCCTAATTGTGCGCAACGAATTGCCGCTACATATCCCCCAGGTCCTGAACCGATAATGACTACGTCAAATGAACTCATTTTTGTTTGTTTTTTTTTAGTACTGCAAAATTAATAAAATAAGTTTGCTTAACCGTTTATTATTCCGATTTTTCACCATAAAAAACCAATCAATCACTAGAAATTATTATTTTTGATTAAAAAATTATGCAACCTGAGATTATTCTTTTAGAACAGAAAAAATGCATTGGCATGAAAATAGAAATGTCTCTTGCTAATCCAAAAAACCACTTACTTTGGGGTAGTTTTATGCCAAGGCGAAAGGAAATCACAAACAATAGCACCACTGATTTGTTTTCATTGTCAGTTTATAAACCAACCTATTTTGAGGCTTTTAAGCCAACTGAAACGTTCACAAAATGGGCTTTAGTAGAAGTTAGTGATTTTGAATTTGTTCCCAATGCTATGGAACCATTTGTAATAGAAAGCGGACTGTATGCGGTTTTCAAACATCAAGGAGATACCAATGCCTTTTATAAAACAATGCAATACATTTTTGAAACTTGGTTGCCCAATTCCGCTTACGTAGTAGACGACAGGCCTCATTTTGAAATCCTGGGAGCGGGATATAAAAACGGAGATCCAAATTCGGAGGAAGAAGTGGCTATCCCAATAAAAATATCCACTATACCTCAATAACGGTAGTATATTTTACTTCACTAATCATAAAAGAACTGTGGGTACTGCCGATATGGTGCAACGTAGTTAATTTATTGACTAAGAATTCACGATACGCTTCCATGTCTTTTACTATAATTTTAAGTATGTAATCATAGTCGCCACTCACGTGATGGCATTCAATAACTTCTTTTAATTGGGTTACTTCTTTTTCAAAAGTAGTGACGAACTCACGGGTGTGCTGCACTAATTTTAGATGACAAAAAACCACAAACCCTTTTGCTACTTTATCGCGATTGATGATGGCCACATACTTTTCAATAATTCCTTCTCGCTCGAGTTTTTTCATTCTTTCATAAACCGCAGTCACCGATAGATTTAGCTTTGAGGCTAGTTCCTTTGTAGTTTTCTTCGCATTTGTTTGAACTAAAGTGAGGAGTTTTTTATCAATTGAATCCATAGAAAAAATAGTGTTAGTTATAAAAAAAACTAAAAATGATAATTTTTGATTACGAATTTAGAAAAATAATCCAATATACCTACTTTTTAATTTAAAATTATCTAAAATTTATATTAACTATTGTTTATAAAACTAGTAATTAAGTACTTTGAACGTAATTAATACTCGAATGGTTTCACTAGCCCCGATTGTCGTGGAAATCCCACGGCTGAGAGGAGGAACGACGATACAGTCGTGGATTGAAACAAAAGCGGGAATAAGCTTCAAAAAAATAATTTAAAAACTAAACGATTATGTCTCATTTTAACCCAGCAGACCGCATTCAAGATTTACAATATTTTGGCGAATTTGGCGGTGTAAATCCTTCAATTTCTGATAGTTCGACCTATACTTTCCTGTCGGCAAAAACGATGTTTGACACTTTTGAAGGCAATATGGAAGGATGTTATTTATATTCCCGGCATTCATCGCCTAGTAATTTGTACTTAGACAAGGCTTTAGCGGCAATGGAAGGCACCGAAGCAGCAAACGTTGCCGCTTCTGGAATGGGAGCCATTACCCCGACTTTATTACAACTGTGCGGAAATGGAGAACACATCGTGTCCAGCCGAACAATATATGGCGGTACTTATGCATTCTTAAAGAATTTTGCACCCCGACTTGGAATACAAACTGCTTTTGTTGACATCACTCGTTTGGATTTAGTGGAAGCCGCGATAACACCAACTACCAAAGTACTGTATTGCGAAACCGTTAGCAATCCTTTATTGGAAGTGGCAGATATTGCAGGACTGGCTAAAATTGCCAAAAAACACCAATTGCAATTAGTCGTTGACAACACTTTTTCACCTTTATCAGTAGCGCCAATTCAGTTAGGTGCTGACATCGTAATTCACAGTTTAACCAAATACATTAACGGAAGCAGCGATACCGTTGCAGGTGTGGTTTGTGCTTCCCGAGCTTTTATTGATTCATTAAAAAATGTAAACAGCGGCGCTAGTATGTTGTTAGGCCCTACAATGGATAGCTTGCGATCTGCCAGCGTGATGAAAAACCTACGCACGTTACACATTCGAATGAAGCAACACAGCAAAAACACACACTATCTTGCGGAGCAATTTGAAAAAGACGGTGTCAAAACAGTGTATCCAGGACTGAAAAGCCATCCGAGCCATGAATTGTATAAAAACATGATTAATCCAGAATATGGTTTTGGTGGAATGATGACGTTAGATGTGGGATCGCTAGAAAAAGCCAATGAATTAATGGAATTGATGCAAAGCAAAAATTTAGGCTACTTGGCAGTGAGTTTGGGATTTTATAAAACTCTATTTAGTGCACCGGGTACCTCAACCTCGAGTGAAATTCCACTAGAAGAACAAAAAGAAATGGGATTGACCGATGGATTAATTCGGTTTTCAATTGGGTTGGACAACGATATCGAACGAACCTATCAAGAAATGAAAGAGTGCATGAAAGTACTCTCCATACTTTAAAAATTACATTATTAATTCAAAAAAGTCCCTTTACTACTCTTGGTATAGGGACTTTTTTTGTTTAAAGCGAAACAAATTGTTTTGTAAAACAGTCTTCAAACCAAGAAACGGCTACATCAGCAACTTGTTCCAATGCGCCAGCTTCTTCAAAAAGATGGGTTGCGCCGGGAATGACTTTTAGCTCTTTTTGAGTATTTAGATGGAGTAATGCCACTCGATTCATTTCTACAACAGTATCGTCTAACTCTCCAACAATCAATAAGGTAGGGGCAGTTACTTTAGGCAAGGCTGGAATAGCTAAATCGGGTCTTCCCCCGCGAGATACCAATGCTTTTATGGTCGGTCCAAAATATGCTGCTGCACGAACTGCTGAAGTGGCACCTGTGCTTGCTCCAAAATATCCGATGGGTAGTTTTTTATGAGTCGTTGAATCTAACACCCATTTTGTGACATCAATTAATCGCGTGGTCAACAAATCGATGTTGAACCGATTTTCGAAATAGGAATCCTCCTCCACTGTCAACAAGTCAAAAAGCAGGGTAGCGATTTTATGTTGGTTTAATTGATTGGCGACCAACTTATTTCTGGTACTAAAACGGCTACTGCCACTTCCATGAGAAAAAATAACCAATCCGATTACATCTTCTGGTTGTGTTAAATCACCTGATAAAAAATGATGTTTAATTGGGATTTTTATAGCGGTTGTTTTCATTTTTTTGATGGTTAAATTATACTTCAACTGCTGCTTTTTCCATTAATTCAATTACTTCCTCGTCTTCAATTTGGCTAAAATCTTCATAAAAAGCGCCAACTCCTCTAAAATAAGAAGCGTCAACAAGGTAAACCAATTCATCTGCTTCTTGTTTAAACCAATAAACGATGTCGGCAGGAAGAACGGGAACGGCTACAATTACTTTCTTTGGATGGTGTTTTCGAACCATTTCAATGCATGCCAGTACCGTATTTCCAGTTGCAATTCCGTCATCTACTATAATTACGTTCTTACCCAACAGATCTATAGGCTCTCGATGACCTCGAAAAAGCGCGTACTTTTCTTTTAAAACTGATTTCAATCGTTTAATCTCAGAGGTAATATACGATTGTGGCACACCTTTAGCCTCGTCTACTATTGCAGTTTCTAAAGATAACGCGCCAATAGCAAATTCTTTATTCTCAGGATGTCCTATTTTTTTTGATAAAATAACATCTAAAGGAAGGTTTAACTTTTTTGCAATTTCGTATCCAACAGGAACTCCACCTCTTGGTATCGCTAAAACAACTGAATCTGAATTTTTGTAGTGCTCTAATAACTCTGAAAGTAAACTTCCAGCTGCGGTTCTGTTTTGAAATACCATGGTGTTAGATTTTTGTTAGCTTTATGATATTAAATTTACCCGTTTAATTTTTTACTGAAAAAGGAATTGCTAATTAACAGTTTCTTTGATTGAAAATCCGATGAACGACAACTATTCAGGTTTTAAGTGTAACTATTTGATATTAAATAAATTATAACATAAAAATTTTTTTTATTTAAAATAATTAGCACTACTTTAGTAGTCTAAATAATATTAATTTAGCCCTACATTAAACCATTACACGAATCATTTATCGTATGGAGTTATTAATTTAATATTGATTTATTAACACGAAGATAATTTGACTTGTATAGTTAGTATATCAACAAATCGTTTACTAATTGTCAGATAAACACTATTTTTGAAAATTGAAATAAATAATTATGGCTTATTTTTATAGAATTTTTTGTTTTTTAGGGATTGCCTTTACAAGTTATTCTCAAACTTTTTATGATACCAACACCATTCAAGACATTCGGATTGTATTTGCTCAAAGCAATTGGGATGCCCTTTTAGATGCCCAAGCTGCCGGTGCTGGTGA
The DNA here is from genome assembly GCA_044231345.1 of Flavobacterium sp. Classification (GTDB taxonomy): domain Bacteria; phylum Bacteroidota; class Bacteroidia; order Flavobacteriales; family Flavobacteriaceae; genus Flavobacterium. The sequence goes on along the minus strand of JBIHZQ010000069.1, from coordinate 866 downwards.
TTATATCCCTGCCACTTCGGTCACCATAAACGGCAACGTATTGTTAAATGTGGGCGTAAAATACAAAGGAAACAGCTCCTATAATCCGAACAATAATAAGAACCCTTTTCACATTGAATTGGATACTTATATAAATCAAGATTATCAAGGATATACCGATATCAAACTGAGTAACGTACTCTTTGACCCTTCTTTTGTGAGAGAGCCGCTCGCCTATTCAATAGTTAGAAAATACATGCACGCGCCATTATCAAATTATGCAAATGTCTATGTTAATGGAACATTGCGTGGCGTTTACATCAACTCTGAATCCATTACCAAGAAATTTGTCAACTCTCGTTTTAATTCAAATGACAATGCCTTTTTTAATTGTAGTCCACCAGGAGGTGCCACGCCCACCTCTACCAATTTGCCTAACTTGGCCTACTTAGGGGCATCAAGTGCTAGTTATTTAACTGCATATGAAATGAAATCGTTAACTGGCTGGGACGATTTAATCAATCTTACCAATACACTTTCTAACAACACCTCGGCTATTGAGACTATTTTAGATGTAGATCGTGCTTTGTGGATGCTTGCTTTTGATAATGTCTTTGTAAATTTAGACAGCTATATTGGAAAGTTTAAACAAAACTATTATTTGTACAAAGATGCCAATGGTCGATTTAATCCAATAATTTGGGATTTAAACATGTCGTTTGGAACCTTTGGAGATACTGGAATTCAAAACCTTACCACAACGACCTCAAAAAGAAATTTGAGTCATTTGAACCACGCCACCGATGCTGCATGGCCATTAATAGTAAAACTGCTCACTGTTCCAAGGTATAAGAAAATGTACTTGGCACATTATGCTACCATTCTTT